>NZ_CP118263.1 GCF_013337045.2 Agrobacterium vitis | reverse complement strand
GGTGTAATCTCTTGTCACGGTTAATTGGCGCGTATTGCCATTTATCCGTGACGATTACCCAATGCGTGTGAGGTTGCAAGACGTTTTTGGTTAATGAAAGGTTAAACACGTTTCAATCGAAATCATAAAAAATGCCGATTCTTCAAATGCTATCTGTTAGTTAGACAGATTCCCTCCTTCTGTGCGACGTGTCACCACGTGCAGATTTGCACAACCTTGTCGGCATCTAGCCGTTCTCACCCACTCGCATTCTATGCCCTGGAACACCGACTCGGTAGAATCACCTCAGGTGCAAATCTGCACGTAGGCACACGCGCCGCGAGATGATTTTTTGTTCGCATGACCTGTTCATGTGGAGATCGTGATGCAGATACTGACAGTCTCGCCGGACCAATACGAACGTAGTCGAAGCTTCCTCAAACAAATGCACCGTCTTCGCGCGACGGTGTTCGGCGGCCGCCTGGAATGGGAAGTCTCCATTACAGCCGGGCAAGAGCGCGACCAGTACGATGGTTACAAGCCGACCTACCTTCTGGCGATTACCGATAGTGGACGTGTCGCAGGTTGCGCCCGTCTTCTTCCGGCTTTCGGCCCTACGATGCTGGAGCAGACTTTTCCGCAACTCCTCGAAACGGGTTCGCTCGTCGCGCATTCCGGGATGGTCGAGAGCTCGCGCTTCTGTGTCGATACCGCGCTTGTCTCGCGGAGGGACGCAAGCCAACTGCATGTCGCCACGCTCACCCTGTTCGCCGGCATCATCGAATGGTCTATGGCCAATGGCTACAACGAGATCGTCACCGCGACCGATCTTCGCTTCGAGCGCATCCTGAAGCGGGCGGGCTGGCCAATGCAACGGCTCGGCCCACCGGTCGCAATCGGCAACACCATCGCCATTGCGGGCAGCCTGCCGGCAGATAGGACGAGCTTCCGGCAGGTTTGCCCACCGGGCTATCATTCGATCCCCCGGATCGACGTGGCAGCGATCAGGAGTGCCGCGTGACCCAGTTGCGCTCCCATTCGCGTCTGGTCCGGAAACTCCAGGACGCCCTCGGCGATCAGCTTTGCGTCGCGCTTGATGATGCGATGGTGGTCGAGATCATGCTCAATCCCGATGGCAAGCTCTTCATTGAGCGCCTGGGTCATGGCATGGCCCCGGCTGGCCAACTCAGCCCCGCCGCCGCAGAAGTTATCATCGGCAGCGTCGCCCACGCACTACAATCAGAGGCCGACGACGAGCAACCGATCATCTCTGGCGAACTCCCGATCGGCGGTCACCGCTTCGAGGGTTTGCTGCCGCCGGTCGTTTCCGGGCCGAGCTTCACGATCCGCCGGCGTGCTTCACGCCTGATCCCGCTCGACGACTATCTGAAACACAAGATCATGACCGAGGCGCAAGCGTCGGTTCTGCGCAGCGCAATCGCGTCTCGCATGAATATCGTGATCTCCGGCGGTACTGGCTCCGGCAAGACGACGCTCGCCAATGCCGTCATTGCCGAAATCATCGCGAATGCGCCGGACGATCGGATCGTCATGCTGGAGGACACCGCCGAGATTCAGTGCGCGGCCGAGAACGCCGTGGCGCTCCATACAAGTGAAACGATCGACATGGCCCGCCTGCTCAAGAGCACGATGCGCTTGCGGCCCGATCGCATCATCGTCGGCGAGGTCCGCGACGGGGCGGCGCTTACACTGCTCAAGGCGTGGAATACCGGCCATCCTGGCGGTGTCACCACCATTCACTCGAACACGGCGATGTCCGCTCTCCGTCGACTGGAACAGCTGACAGCAGAAGCGAGCCAGCAGCCGATGCAGGAAGTGATCGGCGAGGCAGTCGATCTGATCGTCTCGATCGAACGAACGGGGAAGGGGAGACGGGTTCGCGAAGTGATCCATGTCGAGGGCTTCACCAACTCCCGTTACCAGACCGAACATTACGCCCAGATCGATGAGGACAGCCATGTCGCGTAAGACCGAGACTGCCATTGCACTTGCGGCGTTCGCCGTTGTCTTCTGCGTCAATCTGGCGGACCCAGCCTTCGCCTCTTCGGGCGGGGGTGGGTTGCCGTGGGAATCTCCGCTCCAGCAAATCCAGCAGTCGATCACGGGACCGGTGGCCGGCTTCATCGCCCTCGCAGCGGTGGCGATCGCCGGCGCAATGCTGATCTTCGGGGGCGAGTTGAATGATTTCGCAAGGAGGCTTTGCTACGTCGCCCTCGTGGGCGGCGTACTTCTCGGCGCGACCCAGATCGTCGCTCTCTTCGGAGCGACAGGCGCTTCGATCGGCAAGTTCGAGGCCCGACCCGCGTCTGGGAATGTCAAGATGTCGGCGGCACCTCGACCGGAAGGGGAGGGGGCTCATGGCTGAACCGGGCTCCAACCTCGCCCGCTCACGGGTCCATCGAGCGCTGTCACGCCCGAACCTGCTGATGGGCGCCGACCGCGAACTGGTGCTGCTCACCGGCCTTACCGCCGTGATCCTGATCTTCGTGGTGCTGACCTGGTACGCCGCACTGTTCGGCGTGGCCATCTGGCTGATCGCGGTCGCCGCCCTTCGTATGATGGCGAAGGCCGATCCGCTGATGCGCCGCGTATATCTGCGGCACGTGTCTTACCGATCGCTCTACCGGCCCACCTCGACACCGTGGCGCAAGTTCTGAGGAGACGGGCATGGTCGCACTAAAGCTCTTCCGACACTCCGGCCCGTCCTTTGCCGATCTGGTTCCTTATGCGGGCCTGGTCGGCAATGGCGTGATCCTGTTGAAGGATGGCTCACTGATGGCCGGCTGGTATTTTGCCGGCCCGGACAGCGAAAGCTCGACAGATTCAGAGCGCAACGAGGTGTCGCGGCAGATCAATATGATCATGTCGCGGCTGGGTTCGGGTTGGATGGTTCAGGTCGAGGCATTGCGGGTTCCGACGATCGATTATCCGGTCGGGGACACTTGCCATTTTCCTGATCCGGTCACGCGCGCGATCGATACGGAGCGCCGGTCTCATTTCGAGCGGGAGAGCGGGCATTTCGAGAGCCGGCACGCGTTGATCCTGACCTGGCGGCCGCCGGAGCCACGCCGATCGGGCCTCACGCGCTATGTCTATTCGGATACGGTCAGCCGTTCCGCCACCTATGCCGATACGGCGCTCGACTCCTTCCGGACCTCCATCCGCGAATTCGAACAGTATCTCGCCAATGTCGTCTCCATCCGCCGCATGGTGACGCAGGAAACGGAGGAGCGCGGCGGCTTTCGCGTTGCGCGCTACGACGAGCTGTTCCAATTCATCCGCTTCTGCATCACCGGCGAGAACCACCCTGTCCGCCTCCCCGATATCCCGATGTATCTCGACTGGCTTGTCACGGCCGAGCTGCAGCATGGTCTTACACCGACCGTCGAGAACCGCTTTCTTGGCGTCGTCGCCATTGACGGCTTAGCCGCGGAGAGCTGGCCGGGGATCCTGAACAGTCTCGACCTGATGCCGCTCACCTATAGGTGGTCATCGCGCTTCGTCTTTCTTGACGAACAGGAGGCACGGCAGAAGCTGGAGCGCACCCGCAAGAAATGGCAGCAGAAGGTCCGGCCGTTCTTCGATCAGCTTTTCCAAACCCAGAGCCGTTCGGTGGATCAGGACGCCATGATGATGGTGGCCGAGACGGAGGACGCAATCGCCGAGGCATCGTCGCAGCTCGTCGCTTATGGATATTACACGCCGGTCATCTTGTTGTTCGATGAACAGCAAGAACGGCTTCAGGAAAAGTGCGAGGCGATCCGCCGATTGATCCAGGCCGAAGGATTCGGCGCCCGGATCGAGACGCTGAACGCGACCGATGCCTTTCTCGGCAGTCTGCCGGGAGTTTCCTATGCCAATATCCGCGAGCCGCTCGTCAACACGCGCAATCTCGCGGACCTCATTCCGCTGAACTCGGTCTGGTCGGGAAGCCCCGTCGCGCCATGCTCATTCTACCCGCCGGGATCGCCGCCGCTCATGCAGGTCGCCAGCGGCTCGACGCCGTTCCGCCTGAACCTGCATGTCGATGATGTCGGGCATGCGCTGGTCTTCGGCCCGACCGGTTCGGGCAAATCGACTTTGCTGTCGCTGATCGCGGCGCAGTTCCGACGCTATGCGGATGCGCAGATCTTTGCGTTCGACAAGGGGCGGTCGATGTTGCCGCTAGCGCTCGCCATCGGCGGCGATCACTACGAGATCGGCGGGGAGGCGGCCGAAGGAGGGGAGGGGGACTCGCCGCGACTGGCCTTCTGCCCGCTCGCCGAACTCGCGACGGACAGCGACCGCGCCTGGGCGGCCGAGTGGATCGAGACGCTCGTTGCCCTGCAGGGCGTCACGGTCACGCCTGACTATCGCAACGCCATTTCCAGGCAGTTGGGCCTGATGGCGGAATCGCGCGGCCGCTCGCTTTCGGATTTCGTATCAGGCGTGCAGATGCGCGAGATCAAGGACGCGTTGCACCACTACACGGTCGACGGTCCAATGGGCCAGTTGCTTGATGCCGAACAGGACGGACTGGCGCTCGGCGCCTTCCAGTGCTTCGAGGTCGAGGAATTGATGAATATGGGCGAACGCAATCTCGTTCCGGTCCTGCTCTATATGTTCCGGCGGGTCGAGAAGCGGCTGACGGGCGCACCCAGCCTGATCATCCTCGACGAAGCCTGGCTGATGCTCGGCCATCCAACATTCCGCGACAAGATCAGGGAATGGCTGAAGGTCCTGCGCAAGGCTAACTGCGCCGTCGTGCTCGCCACACAATCGATATCCGACGCCGAGCGCTCGGGCATCATCGACGTGCTGAAGGAATCCTGCCCGACCAAGATATGTCTGCCCAACGGCGCGGCACGCGAGCCAGGGACGCGCGAGTTCTATGAGCGCATCGGTTTCAACGAACGGCAGATCGAGATCGTCGCCACCGCACTGCCAAAACGCGAATATTACGTCGCCTCGCCCGAGGGTCGCCGGCTGTTCGATATGTCGCTTGGTCCCGTAGCGCTTTCCTTCGTCGGTGCGTCCGGCAAGGAGGACCTCAAGCGCATCCGCGCCCTTCACTTCCAACACGGGGCGGATTGGCCCAAGCACTGGCTCCAGCAAAGGGGGATCGCCCATGCCGAAACACTTTTCCAGGCCGCTTGAAGCGGCGCGCGCCGCCATGATCACGGCCATCATCGTCCCGGTCGCTCTGCCGTTTACCGCATATGCCGGCGGCGTTACCGGACAGGCCACCGAATGGACCCAACTCGCCAACAATGCGGAGCTCATTAGTCTCGTCGGCAAGTCCGCCGAGCAGGTGAACAATCAGATTACCCAGATCAGCCAGCTTGCCGAGCAGATTCAGAACCAGATCAACATCTACAAGAATCTGCTGCAGAACACCGCGCAACTGCCGGACCATATCTGGGGCCAGGTCGAGAACGACCTCAACAAGCTCCAGAACATCGTCGCGCAGGGGCAGGGCGTCGCCTTTTCGATGGGCAACATCGACGACGTCGTGAAGCAGCGCTTCCAGAGTTTCGCCGACATGAAGAGCAACCTGCCGGACGGCCAGAGCTTTTCGTCGACCTATCAGAACTGGTCCGATACCAATCGCGACACCATCGCCGGCACGCTGAAGGCGGCTAACCTGACGGCCGAGCAGTTTTCAAGCGAGGAATCCACCATGTCCTCGCTGCGCTCGATGTCGGAGAGCGCCGACGGCCAGATGAAGGCCCTGCAGGTGGGGCACCAGATCGCCACCCAGCAGGTGGCGCAGATGCAGAAGCTGCGTGGGTTGGTGTCGCAGCAGACCACAATGATGGGAACATGGTTTCAGTCGGAACAGGCACAGAAGGACCTCGCCCAGGCCCGACGCGAAAAATTCTTCAACGCGCCGACCAATGACATTCGCGGCGGGCAGACGATGGAGCCGCGCTGGTGAGCCCGCGCATCCTCATCGTCCTCGCAGTCGCGGGTCTGGTCGCCTTCGGAGCCGGCATGATCGTCTGGGTGGTGGTCCAACCGGATGCTGCGACTGAAACACCGGCCGGGACGTCCGGTTCTGGCGCAGCGCAGCGCGAGCACCGGGAGCGCTTCCTCGGCGGCGACCCGGATCGCGACGTGCGCGGCGGGCAGGAAATGAAGCCGCGATGGTAGTCGTCCGCCCGTCCCGCAAGCTCGAAACCGCTTTCATCGTCATCGCGATCCTGGCTCTTGCGACAGCGCCGGCGCTCGCCCAACAGGGTTCCGTGCTCACCACGTTGGAGAACCAGGTTGTTACCGCCGCCAAGGGCTGGGAGACGACGATCATGAACGCGGCGCGGTCGCTGTTCTGGATCCTTGCCGGGATCGAGATCGGTATCGCCGCCGTGTGGCTGGCTATCAATGCGGCAAGCCTCGACGCCTGGTTCGCCGAGCTCGTGCGTCGGATCATGTTTATCGGTCTCTTCGCCTTTATCCTCGACCGCGGCCCGGCGCTGGCCAAGGCGGTGGTTGACAGCCTGTTCCAGATCGGCGCGGGCGGGGGCTCGGCTTCGCCGGCCAACATCTTCGACGCGGGTATCCGCGTCGCCTCCAAAATGTCGGAACAGGCGAAGTTCGGCCTCTGGGAGGATAATGCGCTGGCGATCGCAGCGGTCTTCGCGATGATCGTGGTCGTCGTCGCCTTTTCGCTCGTCGCAGCGATCTTCGTCGCCGTCATGGTTGAGATGTATGTGGGCCTCCTCGCCGGCATGATCATGCTCGGTTTGGGCGGCAGCTCCTATACCAAGGATTTCGCGGTCCGGTATCTGGTCTACGCCTTCTCCGTCGGCATGAAGCTGATGGCGCTGGTGATGATCGCCAAGATCGGGTCCGACATTCTGATAGGGCTGGCCGAGGCGCCGACGGCGACCTCCGACCAGTTCATCACCACGATCGGCATCGCCGGTATCTCTGTCGTGGTCTTCATTATCGCCATGTATGTCCCGCCGATTATCCAGGGCGTCGTGCAGGGCGCATCGGTCTCAGGCGGCATGGAGGCGATCCGTCATGGTGGTCAGACGGCCGCCTTCGCCGCCGGTGGCGCCTTCCTTGGCGCGGGCGCCGCGATCAAGGGAGCAGAATCAGCGAGCTCGGCGAGGGCAGGGGGCTCGTCCATGGCCGGAGCTGCACTTCGCGGCATGGCGTCCGGCATCGGCAACGCCGGATGGGCGGCAGGCTCAGCGGCACGAGAAAAGGCGATCGCGTCGCCTGGCGCCTATGCCGGCTCTCTGCTCGGCCTCGCCAATGCCAAGCTTGATCAGACCCGGCAAACCGGCAGGCCTTCGACGCCTCCTCCGCCTCCACCCGTCAACGAAAACAAACAAGGCTGACCGCACATGGCCGGACGAACCCCGCCCGACAATCCCTATATCGCTGCGAGAACGGAATGGAACGAGCGCTACGGCTCCTATGTGAAGGCAGCCGCGGCCTGGCGCCTGATCGGGGTCACCGGGATGACCATGGCGGTCGTCGGCTTCAGCTACGCTCTTTACCAGAGCACGCAGGTCAAGCTGGTCCCGTATATCGTCGAGGTCGACAAGCTCGGCACGGCCTCAAGCGCCGGCTTTCCGCAGCAGATCGAATATGCCGACCCGCGCGTGGTGCGCGCCACGCTTGGAAGTTTCGTTTCGAACTTCCGGTCGGTGTCGCCGGATGCGGTCGTGCAGAAGCAATATATCGACCGCACCTATGCGCTGCTTCGGACCTCGGATCCGGCGACCGAGAAGGTCAACGCCTGGTTTCGCTCCTCCTCGCCCTTCGAGAAAGCGAAGAACGCAACGGTCGCCGTCGAGGTCAACAACATCGTCGCGCTGTCGAACCAGTCCTACCAGATCGATTGGACTGAATTCGAGCGCGATCGCCGCGGCAAAGAGACAGCCACACGCCGGTTCCGCGGGATCGCCACCGTGACGCTTGCACCGCCGCAGGACGAGGGCGTCATCCGGCTTAACCCGATCGGACTCTATCTCAGGGATCTCGACTGGACCGCGCAGCTTTGAAAGGCATGGCCCCGAACATGAACATTCGACTGAGACGTTTTTCGGCCACGCTGACTGCTGCCACGATCGTCGTTGCTCTCGTGCCGTTGTCGGCTTCTCTTTCCTCACGCGCGCTCGCAGCCGATGGCGTCACCGCCAATGAGGCGAAGGGGATGGGGATTTCCACTCAGTGGCGCGGCTCACGCGGACTTGTCACGAAAGGACCGGACGGGAAGGTGATCTTCCTTTACGGCGAGGTGCAGCCCTCCGTCGTCTGCTCGCCGCTGCAGGTGTGCGACATCGAGCTTCAGGGCGGCGAAGTGGTGCGCGACGTCCTCGTCGGCGACACCGTAAGGTGGAAGGTCGAGCCGGCGACGTCAGGTGCTGCGGGTGGGCAGGCGATCCACCTGATCGTCAAGCCATCAGAGCCGAACCTCGTCACCTCGATGGTGGTGACGACCTCGCGCCGCACCTATCACATCCAGCTCAAGTCGCATCAGACACAATACATGGCCCGCGTCGGATTCGAATATCCGGAAGACGTGTCCAACAAGCTCGCCGACATCAACGCACGGATGGAGGCGAGCACGATCCCCGGCGCCGGCGTACCGGCCGAGCAGTTGAATTTCTCCTATTCCGTCTCCGGCAATGCCGGCTGGCGGCCGACACGGGTCTATAGTGACGGGGAAAAGACCTATATCCAGTTCCCGCGCTCGATCTCCGGCCAGGACGCGCCGGTGCTGTTTGTCGTCTCCGGCGGTCAGAACCGCATCGTCAACTACCGGATGAAGGGCGATATGATGGTGGTCGACTATCACGTCGATCGCGCGGTTCTCGTTTCCGGCGTCGGCTGGAAACAGGAGAAGGTGACAATCAAAAGGGGAGGGCGGTGATGCCAAGCCTGCCCTCCCGCACGCACCCCTTGCGCCCCCTCCGCAGCCTCGCTGCCACCTGCGCCCTCGCCCTCCTCCTTTCCGGATGCCAATCCGCCGGGACGGACGGGTTGAGCTCCAGCAATGCCCCTGCCGAAATCTCGGGGCCGGCGGCCAGCGCCATTGCCGGCGACATGGTGAGCACGCTCGCCGAGCAGATCGGCCCTGGTACCGCGACCGTCTCGCTGAAGCAGGACGGCTCGCCCTTCGGGCAAGCGTTGGAGGCGTCCCTCAAGGGATGGGGTTATGCGGTCGTGACCGACCAGAAGACGGATGGCACGACGCGCACCGTGCCGCTCGCCTATGTCGTCATTCCCTTCGAGGGGCAAGTGCTCGCCCGTCTGTCGACCAACAGCGTCGAACTCGGCCGCGCCTATACCGTCACAACGATGAGCGCGCAGCCGGCGAGCGCGCTCTCGGTCATGCAACGCGGTTAGTGGAGAGGGCGGTCATGGTTCAATCGCTCAAGCTCGGCGGCTCTAAAAACGAGGAGGTGGGCTCCGGCATGCGCCGGATCAACCGCATGCCGATCATCGTCGTGATCGTGCTTGTGGTCGTCTTTCTAGCCGTCATCTTCTACGGCCTGACCTCACGCGGACTGTATTTCCGCGACACCGGCCCGGACACAAGCTCCGGCAATCCGGCGTCAACCTTCGCCGATCAGATCAAGCGCGGCGTTTCCGACGGCATCATCGGCGAGCCGCAGCAGGTGACGACGCTGCAGCCGACGCCGGTCGAGAGGGAAGAGGAGAAGCGCTCCGTCAATCCATTCACACCTCAGCCCGGTCAAAGGGAAGATGCGCGGACGGAACCGCAACTGGAATCTGAACAGGTCTGGCGCGCCCGCTTGCAGCGCGAGCAGGAAGAGCAATATCTTCGTGAGCGGCAGCGCCAGAGAATGGCCCGGCTGCAGGCCAATGACGCCGCCTATGACTCACCGATCGCTATCGACCGCGGCAAGTTTGACAGGCAGGGAGCTAATGCAAACGACACGGCCGGGACGACGAACGAGGTTTCCACGGCAACGGCTCCCGGAGCATCCGACCTCTACGCCGCCGATCTTCGTGCGGGTCTCGCCGGGCAAAATGTTGATCCGAACGGCCAGAAGACGAAGGAGGATTTCTTCAATGCCGACCTCAAGGAGCTCGGTTATCTTCCGAACCGTGTCGTCCCCCAGCAGTCGCTTTACGAACTCAAACGTGGCTCGGTCGTTCCCGCGACATTGATCACCGGGATCAATTCCGACCTGCCCGGGCGTATCACTGCCCAGGTAAGCCAGAACGTCTATGACTCGGCGACAGGACACCGCCTCCTGATCCCGCAGGGAACGAAACTGTTCGGCCGCTATGACAGCAAGGTGTCGTTCGGCCAGAGCCGTGTGCTCGTCGTCTGGACGGACATCATCTTCCCGAATGGCTCGACGCTCCAGATCGGCGGCATGTCCGGGACGGACGCGCAGGGCTACAGCGGTTTCCGCGATAAGGTGGATCGGAAGTGGCTCCAGACGTTTGGTTCGGCCGTCCTTATTGCGGTGATCGGCACGGGGATCGACATGGCCGTGCCCGAGAGTTCGACACTGGCGACGCAGGATACGGCATCAGATGCGGCGCGAAGGAACTTCGCAGAGACTTTCGGGCGCGTCGCTGACCGGACCATCCAGAGAAACATGGACGTGCAGCCTACGCTCGAGATCCGGCCTGGTTACAAATTCAATGTGCTGGTCGATCAGGACATTGTTTTCCCAGGAGCATATCGATGAGACACGTGCCCAGACCCAACAAGTCTGTTGTGTTCGGGCAAAACATCACCGTGTCGAAAGTACCCAACCGCTCGAATTACAGCGTTCCGGGAACCACAGTGTTCGGAGGCATCTTTCTATCTGCAGTCGCCACAGAATCTCCGTCTAGCCGTGATTTCGACGAGCTGCGCGCCGGTCCCGCTGCCTATCGCATCAGCAACAATGTTTTCGTGCGGGTAAATCTCGCCGACTGGTGGCCTCTAGAACGGAATAAGCCGGGTTCGCCAGCCTTTCGACCACGACACCGGGCTGGACTCGATATCTTTGACAACTTGCTGCGATCCTGACGATCAAATGGTTTCATAGGGCAAGGCTTTCAAAGCATCAAGCAACGCTGCCCGGAACTCGCTAACCAAGCGCGGCGGTGGGCTGTCGGTCGGAAGAACGATAGCAAAATGGTAGGGGACAACCGGATCAAAGGAGCGCTGAATAACCGGATTTGCACTGTAGTAGTCGGCAGTGAAGGGGTCGACGATACCAACCCCCATTCCCCTGCTTACCAGATCGCAGAGATTCAGCGCCAGACTACTTTCTATCCTGCGATTACAGTGGACGCCGCAGCTGTCCAGTGCGGCGTCCGTTTGCATCCGTAGAAGGCTTACTGGAGAGAGGCAAATCAATGACTCTCCTTCAAGGTCCGTCGCATGAACAGTTTCCTTGTCTTCGAGACGATGCCCCGGCGGCAGCAGGCAGACCGCACGAAAGGAAGGGACAGGTTCGATGGTGAGACCAGGATAGTCGCCAGCCAATATCGATATTCCGAGATCGTAGTGCTGGAGCGAGACCAATTCGAGGACCGTCTGGGAGGGAACCGTGTCGAGGTAGACCGACACGTCGGGCCGATCGGCGATGAACGTCTGAATGACGCCGGACATAAAACTCAGAGCCGGCGCCGTATAACAGGCGACCCTTAGAGACCCCATGTGAGACTTCTTCAGTTCAGCCGCGACTTTGTCGATGTGCTGAATCCCGTTGAAATGTCGCGACACTTCCTTGAACAGAATACCGGCCTCACGAGTGGGTCGTAAGCGGTTGCCCGTTCTCTCGAACAGGCTGATCCCTATTTCGTCTTCGAGATCCCTGATCAGCCGGCTAATTGCGGGCTGTGTGATCCTCACAAGATCAGCTGCAGACGTCATACCTCCCGTCAGCATCACAGCCCGGAACGCTTCCAACTGACGCGATTGAATCATTGTCCCCTCCATAACATATGCGCATGGGCGCATGCTTATTACTGCCCTTGCGATATGGAAGGCAAGCTTTTAGTAACAATAGAAAACTGGGTCCTAATCTCGAATTGCACTTCGGCGGGCATGTTAACACGTGCTGCATCGTTGAAAATAAATGCTGGCAGATGCCAGCGGCGTCATTCTCGGCTGTCCTGCCGTGAGAGTTTCCGCTGCATTGCAAGAGATTAGGAATGAAAAACAAGGGAACGCGAATGGACGCTACTCAACCCACCTTGGTGGCAGAAGACGTGCATAAAAACTTCGGAACGCTCGAAGTTCTGAAGGGGATTTCACTCACGGCCGATAAGGGTGACGTCGTTTCGATAATTGGCAGCTCCGGCTCCGGTAAGAGTACTTTCCTTCGCTGTATGAATTTCCTCGAAACGCCGAATAAGGGCCGTATCGCGGTCGGGCAGGAGGAGGTTGTCGTCAAAACCGATGCGGCCGGCCGATTGGTCGGAGTCGATCGCAAAAAGATCGAACGCATGCGGATGCAACTTGGCATGGTGTTCCAGAGCTTCAATCTGTGGGGACATATGACTGTCCTGCAGAACGTCATGGAAGGCCCCGTACACGTTCTCAAGCAGCCCAAGGGCGACGTGCGCGACCGTGCAATGGATTTCCTGGACAAGGTCGGTATTGCCGACAAGCACGACGCCTACCCGTCTCAATTGTCAGGTGGGCAACAACAGCGCGTCAGCATCGCACGCGCACTGGCTATGCAGCCGAGCGCGCTTCTCTTCGACGAACCAACCTCTGCCCTCGATCCGGAATTGGTGGGTGAAGTCCTGAAGGTGATCAGGAAGCTCGCCGAGGAGGGGCGGACGATGGTCGTGGTGACGCACGAAATGGGTTTTGCTCGCGACGTATCGAACAAGGTTCTCTTCCTCGAAAAGGGGCAAATCGAAGAGCAGGGAACGCCGCAAGAAGTGTTCCAGAACCCGACGTCACCAAGGTGTCGGGCCTTCCTCTCCAGCGTTCTGTGAGCGCGTAAGCGCGCAGAAGAGTCAAGATTCGAAATAAACAATAACAGCAACAGAGGTGAACGTTATGAAATTCTTCAACTTGAATGCGCTTGCGGCAATTGTGACCGGCGTCCTTGTCGCGGCAGGCCCGTCAGTGGCCAAGGACTACAAGAGCATCACAATTGCGACCGAAGGATCTTACGCGCCCTACAACTTCAAGGATGCGGGCGGAAAGCTGATCGGCTTCGACATCGATCTCGGAAACGACCTTTGCAAGCGCATGAACATCGAATGCAAATTCGTCGAGCAGGCTTGGGACGGGATCATACCTTCCCTTACCGCGGGTCGGTACGATGCCATTATGGCAGCGATGGGCATCCAGCCGGCGCGCGAAAAGGTCATTTCGTTCTCCCGCCCGTATCTCCTCACGCCGATGACGTTCCTGACGACAGCGGACAGCCCGCTTCTGAAAACTCCGGCTACAGTCGAGAACCTTCCGCTCGACAATATCACCCCCGAGCAGAAAGCCGAGTTGGATAAATTCACCAAGGTTTTCGAGGGCGTGAAGTTTGGCGTTCAGGCCGGTACATCTCATGAAACGTTCATGAAACAGATGATGCCGAGCGTGCAGATCTCGACCTACGACACCATCGACAACGTCGTGATGGATTTGAAGGCCGGTCGGATCGACGCGAGCCTGGCTTCGGTCAGCTTCCTGAAGCCGCTGACGGACAAGCCCGATAACAAGGACCTGAAGATGTTTGGCCCGAGAATGACGGGGGGACTATTCGGAAAGGGTGTCGGCGTTGGCATCCGCAAAGAGGATTCCGATCTCAAAGCGCTGTTCGACAAAGCAATTGATGCCGCCGTCGCGGACGGCACGGTCCAGAAGCTGTCCCAACAGTGGTTCGGCTACGACGCGTCTCCCAAGCAGTAAATCTCTTTTAGTTGGAGCGTCGGCACTCGTGCGTCCGGCGCTCTATCCGTTTTGCAAGCTTGAGGCGTGGGCGATGGATTTAACACTATTACAATGGGGAGATGCCGGCTGGGGCGATGAACTGGTGCGTGGGGCAATGATGACCGTTGTCGTCGCAGCCTGTTCGTACTTTTTCGGAATCATCTTTGGTTCGATTTTTGCTGCGGCAAAGCTATCCCGTTTCTGGTCACTACGCCTGCTCGGTGACGTCTATACGACGGTCGTTCGCGGCGTCCCTGAACTACTCATCATCTTTCTGGTATTCTTCGGTGGCGGGACACTCCTGCGCACCATTGCCAACGGACTGTTCGGATACGGCGGATACATCGAGCCTCCAATCTTCGTGATCGGCGTGCTCTGTATCAGCGTGAGTGCCGGAGCATATGCCACCGAGGTCATTCGCGCGGCCGTTCTCGCTGTCCCCCCCGGTCAGATCGAAGCGGCGAAATCCATTGGGATGGGTCCATGGCTGCGGCTGCGCCGGGTGCTGATCCCACAAGCGGCTAGGTTCGCCCTCCCAGGCCTTGGAAACGTCTGGCAGTTCACGCTCAAGGACACGTCGCTAATCTCCGTTGTCGGCCTGGTCGAAATCATGCGGACGGCGGCGATGGGCGCAGGTTCGACGAAGCAGCCCTTTACCTTCTACATCACCGCCTTCGTGATCTTCCTTCTTCTTTCCTCCGTGTCAAATCGGGGCTTTCTCAAAGCTGAAAAGTGGGCGAACCGCGGTGTGAGGAGCCAATAATATGGATATTCAACTCATCATCGAGTCGTTCCCCAAACTCATTGCTGCCGTCCCCACGACGCTGGCGCTCGCGTTCATATCGCTTCTCATCGGATTTGTTGTTTCGGTGCCTGTCGCGCTTATGCGGCTTTCGAAAAACCGCATCGTTTCTTCGGTAGCATACGGCTACGTATACCTGATCAGATCGACCCCGCTTCTGGTGCAGATGTTCCTGATTTACTACGGGTCGGCTCAGTTCAGAGTGTTCCTCACGGAAGTTGGTCTGTGGTCGTCGTTCCGCGAACCGTGGTTCTGCGCGATCCTCGCTCTGGCCCTCAATACCGCAGCCTATACCAGCGAAATCATCCGGGGCGGCATACAGGCGGTTCCTCTCGGGCAGATCGAAGCCGCGCGCGCTGTTGGCATGTCCACAATTCTCCAGTTTAGGAGAATCGTGTTCCCGATCGCCATCCGGCAAGCGTTGCCGGCCTATGGCAACGAAGTGATGCTCATCATCAAATCGACGTCGCTTGCTTCGACAATCACGATCGTCGAAGTGACCGGTCTGGCGAAGCAGATCATCTCGGCTACCTACAGCCCGGTCGAAGTGTTCATCGTCGCCGGTGCGATCTACCTGTCCATCACGTTCGTTGTTAGCCGTCTGGTCATGCTGGCGGAGTGGTGGCTCAATCCGCACATGCGCGCCCGGGTGGGCGGAACGGCTCCGAAGGCCGTGGAGACGCATTAGAACTTGGAAATCCCCGTTGGATTACCGATCGAAAGAGTGCGCTCAGGCGAAACTCGACGTAACATTCAAATATTCGGGTTTGACTGTTACGTTGCTTTGTATTGGTGAGCGGAGATGTCGTATCAAATAGAGATCGGAAGCATCCGCTGCTTTGTCGTTGCCGCTGAAGAACTACATTTCCGCAGAGCCGCGATCCGACTGAACATGTCGCAGCCAACGCTCAGCCAGCAGATCAAGCGGCTCGAAGAGCTTATGGGGGTGCAACTGTTCATCCGCTCTACGCGGCGCGTGGAGCTGACGCGTGCGGGGGCGTCATTCCTTGATCACGCGCGCGAGATCCTTTTGAAAATCGACGAGGCGATCCTCAATGCCAAGCTGGAAGCCGGCGGTCTCAGTCCCGGCGGAGAAGAGCTGATCATCGGAGCGATCAGCCCGGCCACCAGTCAATTGCTCCCCTTGATCTTGAGCCGTTTCCGGCAAAGGTTTCCCAGGACAAGGCTTGTCATCAAAGAGGTCGATTCTATCGAGCTTCTGCGGGGGATCGAGCGCGGTGACTTCCATGTCGGGTTGATGCGACCGCCATCAAATAGCAATCTCGTGCGGTTTCGCCACCTGCTCTCGGAACGATTTGTCGCCGTCATGCCTCGCCAATCGGCACTTGCGAGGAAACCGGCGTTGAGATTGTCAGATTTCGCCGGGCACGGTGTTTTCGCGCTCAAGCGCTTCGAGCTATCGTGTTTTGAGACTGTATACGAACAACTTGTCGGCGCCGGCCTGCTGATCGAGAACGACATAGCGGTCTCCGACACCAATACAGCTCTGGCCCTGGTGATTGCCGGCGTCGGGATCACATTCCTGCCGGAGTGGGTGTCTGCGATGACCCCCGACGGCGTTGTTACCCGAGTTGTGGACGATATGTCCGTCGAAATTTCGATGGCCGTGGGCTGGAATCCGGATTGCCCGGTTCCAGGGATACTGCCTTTCGTCGAGTTTGCGACGTTGGCTGCGCAAAACCTGATTTCAGCGCGAAAATAGCGGCGCTTTTGAAATCCTGAATGAACAAGGGATGCCCCCTTGGAGGAGGCATCCCTTCCAATAGCCGCACTTTCAGACGACCGTTCACACTAACTGCTTACGATCACAGGACCATCGCCGCTACAACCGGCCAGCTTCTTCGGCGATGACTTGATCCAGTTTCCCGGCATCAACCCGTTCACCTTTCGCCAACAGGCGGTGATGAACGCGATCGACAAGCTGGCTGCGGATGCGCTGTTCATAGGTCAGTGCTCGCGATGCCAGTTCCCTGCGTGTCTGCTGCGACCACACCTGGTCCTGACGCTGGCGTTCGATGCAGAAATTGAAGTCGCCGGACCTCTGGTTCCCGCGTTCGCGGCGATGTTCCGCAGTCGCCGCCTCATCGATCTTACCGTCCCGGTCGAAGACGACAGCATAGACGTCGGCGGCCCGCTCCGGGGAAATCATGCCGTTTTCGATCTCGCGCGCGATCGCCGCCACATCCCGCTCAAGAGGTTCGCCGAACGCCCCGCCTGTGGAACTGGTGATCCTGAGAATATCGCCCTGTCCGAGCTCCAGCACCGAGATCTTGCCGACCGATCGCTCATCGGGTCGGCCAGGATTGACGATTGCCTTACCCAGAAGACCGATCTCTCCCCCCTTGAAGCCCCACGGCGCGAACACAAACCGGTTCAGGTTTCTGACCGTTATGACCGCGCGATTTGACGTGTTTTCCATTTCGATTTCGAGCGCGGCGCCGCTGGCGAATCTTCCCGCGCGGCGACTGTCCGGCACGAGGCGGAGCGCCCGCATGACCAGCACCGTTTCGATCTCGATGACTTCGACTGGCACGCTGCGCTGTGAGTAGCGTACTTCCGATCCGTCCAGGCCGTCAACGCCACGGCGGGCACCGCCGCCGCCGTCGATCGTACCCACCACGTTGACACGGTCACGGCCTGTACGAGGATCGGGAGCCGAAACGACGATAACCCCGCTCATACCGCCACCGGCTGCGGCAAGGCCCTCCGGTAGTGCCTGATTGAGGCACCCCAGGATAACGTCGTAGGCGCGTGTCGCTGATGCAGCACGAGACCCGCCGGATGCGGGATAGACCGCGTTGAGAACCGTGCCGCGCGGAGCATGGCCGTGGATCGCCCGCAAGATACCGGAGTTGCGCGGCGTCAGCGGATCAACGGTCAGGATGTAGGCGTAAAGGCACTGGATAATGTAGGGGTGGGTGGTTGCCCCCGTTACCAGGTTGTAGGCGGCCGCCAATTGCGGATCCGTGCCGGTAAAATCAACCTCGATCTCGCTGTCCTTCACCGTCATGGTCACGCTGAAATAGGCCAGCTGACCATCATGGATCCCTTCAAGATAGTCCGAGAAGGTATATACACCGTCCCGAATCGTCCTGATCACCGCGCGGGCCTTGGTCTCCGCGTAGTTGATGACGTCCTGCATCCCCTCCTCGACACTCTCACGATCATATCGCTCGCAAAGCTCGCTGACGCGCCGGTCCATGCTCTTCAGGCCCGAGATCATGGCCTGAATGTCGCCCCACAACTCGGTCGGAATTCGGCTGTTGTCCTGGAAGATCGACTTGATCGCTTCGTTCAACACCCCTCCTTCGTAGAGCTTCATTGGCCTGACACGGAGGCCCTCCTGGAATACTTCCGTGAAGGCTGGCGAGATACTTCCTGGAACGGCGCCGCCGATATCGGACGCATGGACAAATGCCCAGCCGATCGCGATCAGCTTCTCGTCGTAGAAGATCGGATAAAGCAGCGTAACGTCCATCAGGTGCGTCACCAGACCGTCCGTGGCAAAGGGATCGTTGGTGATGATGATATCGCCTTGCTTCAGGTTCTCCCGGCCGATGGCATCCAGCGTCGGCTTCAACGGGGAGCCGACGAAGACATTGACGCCAGACAACATCGGATAAGCGAACATTTCGCCTTCGGCAGTCGCAATCGCACACTGATAATCCTGCACGATCTTAACGAAAGTCGTGTGGGCGGTGCGGTAGATCGCGGCAGAGGCTTCTTCGACAATCGCGTTGAATCGATTGTTCATGACGGCAGTACGAACGGCATCCATTGATCAGCTCCGGGTCATGAGAATTGCGCCAAAGGCTCCGACGCGGGCAACGAACTCTGGCGGAACGACGATCGTCGCATCACGCTGCTCGATGACGGCCGGCCCCTGGATCGCATCGTTGGGGGTGAGAGATGCGCGATCGAAGACGCGTACCTCGGGAATGAGTTTGTTGTGGAAGCGCATCGAACGAACCGTTTTGAGCGCACCGCCAGCCCCGAACGTTTCCGGTGTTGTGGGCTGAGGTATCGACATCGATCCACGCACGCGCATGCGCAGGTCGACGAACTCGACTGGCGCCGCTTTGTCGGCATGGCTGTAGATGCGTTCGTGCTCTTGGTGGAAGGCGGCATGCATTGCGGCAATGTCGTGCGCTTCGATCGCCGTATCCGGCAGCCGCACGTCGACCTGGAAGGACTGCCCGACGTAGCGCATCTCGGCCCAGCACTCGAACGTTTTCGACACGAGACGCTCCGGCGGTGCCTGCCGCGATAACCATTCGGCTCCCTGCTCGCGAAGGACCTGAAACTTCTTCGCGATGAGAGAACCATCGATATCAAGGCCGTGGACGGTTTCGAGCGCGTCGTTGCTCAAATCAGAGACAAGGCCCCCGAGGGCACAGAATACGGAAGGTGTCGCCGGCACAAGAACGCGGTTCACGCCGATCTCGGCCGCAAGGAGCGGCCCCTGGATCGCGCCAGCTCCGCCGTAAACGAGCACCGTCAGATCTTCGGGATCGACGCCCTGGCGTGCGAGATAAGGCAAGACACCGGCCACCATGTTCGAGCTTGCGACGGTGACGCACATTTCCGCGGCGCTGAGCACGTCCGTCTTGAGAGTCTCCGCAATCGGCGCCATAGCGCGTTCGGCGGCATGACGATCGAGCAGCATATCGCCGCCAAGAAGGGCTTCAGGCAAATAGCCCGCAAGTAAAAAGGCATCGGTCAGCGTGGGTTCCGTGCCGCCTCGGCTGAAGCAGGCAGGGCCAGGATAGGACCCAGCACTGCGCGGGCCGATACGCAACACCCCGCCATCAATCGTGACGACCGAACCGCCGCCTGCGCCGATCGCCTCGATGCTGGTAACTGGCATGACAACCGGAAACTCACCCACCTCGGCCGAAGTCGAGGTCAGAGCTTCGCCATCGCGCACGAGCGAGATGTCAGTGCTGGTGCCACCCATGTCCATGGTGAGGATGTTGTGTTCGCCCAAGGCGCGGCCGAGATATTGCACAGCCGTCACGCCAGACGCCGGACCCGACAGAAGCGTATGGACGGGGAAGTTGCGCGCCTCACTGGCGGCCATCGCACCACCGTTCGAGCGTGTGACGAAAAGTTGCGACCCTGGCAACCGTTCAGCCACATAAGTTTCGACCGCACCGATATACTCGTTCATCCGGCGCTTCACGAAAGCGTTGAGCACACTGACGATCGCTCTTTCGTATTCTCCGATCCGCGGCCAGATCTCGCTGGACAGGCTGACCTCGGCATCTTCGCCGACCGCTTTACGGATAGCCCGCGCGACCGCTTGTTCATGCTGCGGGTTGGCGTAGCTGTGAAGCAGCGCGACCGCATAGCCGGCAGCACCTGCGTCGGCTGCACGACGGGCAAGTGCCTCGACTGCGGCCTCGTCGATCGAGGTTCGAACCAAGCCGCCGCGCAGCAGGCGTTCCTCAACCTCGAAAACCATCTCGCGATCGATCAGCGGCCTGGTTCGGATCTCGAACAGGTTCAGAGGGTTGCGGACGCCGATCCGCTGCAGTTCGAGCAGATCCCTGTATCCCTTCGTTACGAAGAACGCGATCTTCGGGCCTTTTCGCTCGATTACGGCATTCGTGCTGACCGTGGTGCCGTGCATGACGAAGGCTGCCTCGCCCGGCTCGGGCGCGAGCCGTTCCAGTAGTTTTTCGAATCCCTCGCGGAAACCGTTTTCGAAAGCGGGAGGAGTCGAAGGTACCTTCAGAGTGACGATCCTGTCCTCTCCTTCACGCCACCCGCAAAAATCTGTGAACGTCCCACCGATATCAACGCCGATTCTAAGCATCTGCCGCTCACCCTCGCTTCTTCAGTTGGTCGGCCTGCGGGGTATTTCGATCTATTCTGATCTGCATGAAACCTGTCTCCGTCCTGGAATGATCATCGCGATATTTCAGCGATGAATACGCTGCTCACTCCGCTTGGAGAATTTGCATATCCCACCGATTGATTGGCAACGGCAATCAATCGGAACGGATGAGACTCGCCTGCTTTATAGAAACTGAGGGCGACGAAGGTGACTGAGATCTCGTCCTGTCGCTCGCGACGGCCCTAGGACCATGCCGCCTTCATAACATTTGAACATCGCCGTATGCCTATTACTGCCCTTGTAGCATGGACGGCAACGCCTTATCCCTAAGCTGGAAGGCAAGAATTCCAAGATAGCCAGATCTGCAATCGACCCGCTTCACATGGTGATCATCTGTTCAAGACTGATGAAACCGAAGCAAAGAAGGTCCTCAAAACTTGGCCGTCAAACGGCGACAGCTGGACACACTGTATAGCCGACCGCACGAGGATTGAAGGATGCGTCTGGCTCACTGGGGGCTAATGGCCACGGATCGAACGTTTCGCCCGGGCACGGAAGCCTTCGTATTGTGAGAAGGTTAAATGGATCACGAGTTCGAGACGGCCATTGTTGGCGGCGGCGTAGTGGGCGCCGCAATTGGATACGGGTTAGCCAAGTTGGGGCGCCGGGTGATCATCATCGATGGCGCGGACGATGCGCTGCGTGCGTCCCGAACAAATTTCGGCCTGATCTGGGTTCAAGGCAAGGGCGACGAATATCCTGAATATCATCGCATCACGCGGCAAAGCGCTGAGCTGTGGCCAGGTTTTGCCTCCGAGTTGAAAGAGCTGACCGGTGTCGACGTAGAGTACCGCCGCAACGGTGGTTTGCTCTTTTGTGTGTCGGAAGCTCAGGCGGAAGAAGAAAAAGCCATCGGCGAGAAGATGGCTGCCATTCATCCTGACTATCGTTTCGAGATGCTGGAGCGCTCGCGCCTTGAGCGCATGCTTCCCGACATCCGTCTCGGGCCGAAGGTGTGTTCAGCGTCGTTCAGTCATATGGACGGTGACGTCAATCCTCTCCTGGTCCTTCGCGCTTTGCTGGAGGGATTTGTGCGCCTCGGTGGAACCTTGGTGACGGGCGAACACGTCGACAGCATCGCGCCCACGCTTGGTGGCTTCCGACTGGCAACGGATGGCCTCACGATAGAAGCGGAGCGGGTGATTATTGCAGCGGGAAATGACTCCATGGCTTTTGCCAAGAGCCTGGACCTTCCACTTCTGCTCGTTCCGGAAAAGGGGCAGCTTCTCATCACGGAACGGGTCGCCCCGGTATTTCCTTACGCCGCCAGCGGTATTCGTCAGACTATGACGGGCACGTTTCAGCTCGGCGTTACGAATGAACGTGTGGGCCGGTCTACCGATGTGACAGCTGGCGGCGCACGTCATATCGCCAATCGCGCGATCAGTGTGATGCCTGACGTCGGCGCGTTGCGTGTCATAAGGCAATGGGCGGGACTCCGCGTGCTGACCCCGGATGGGGTGCCGGTCTACGATCGGTCGCGGCGATACCCCGGCATCCATGTCGTCGCATGCCATTCCGGCGTCACCCTTGCCGCTCTGCATGCGGGTCCTTTTGCCGAATGGTTGGCAGCCGATGGAAGGGAGCCATCCTACGACGCTTTCCGCGGCAGCAGATTCAAGATGGGGATCGCGGCGTGACGAGTGAAGTTCTCTTTCCCTCCGGCCCAAGCGTGGAAATCACCATCGACGGTCGAACTGTGACCGCTCGTGATGGGGAGCCTCTGGCCGCCGTCTTTCTGCGTCTGGACGACATCCATACGCGGACCTCCTTTCCTTCCGCCCAGCCCAGGGCGCCCTACTGCATGATGGGCGTCTGTTTCGAATGTATCGTGTACATCGAAGACATCGGCACGATCCGAAGCTGTCAGCAAGCGGTTCAAGCCGGCATGAGGGTCGAACGCCATGACCATCCGAAGAGGCTGAAATGAACCATCATTCGAGCGCCGACCTGTTGATCGTCGGAGCCGGCCCCGCTGGCATTGCCGCCGCGAGGCGCGCTGTGCGCGGCGGTCTGTCCGTCATCCTGCTGGATTCGCAATCACAGCCTGGAGGTCAGATCTGGCGCAATGCCGGCCGCAACGCGACGAGCCCGGTCATAAACGTTCTGGGGGCGGAATATCGACGCGGTATCCGGCAAATCGAAGCATTCCTGGCCTGCGGCGCCGACTACATTCCGGAGGCTCAGGTAAGCAGGCTCAGCCAGGGTTGGACGGTGGAATATGTAAAGGGTGGAGAAATTCGTTCTGTCATGGGACGGCATCTCTTGCTCGCTATGGGCGCACAGGAACGCCCGGTTCCGTTCACCGGCTGGACGCTACCCGGCATCATGACGGTCGGCGCCGCACAGATTCTCCTTAAGACGGCGGGCCAACTGCCACGGGGGCCAGTTGCCGTGGTCGGGAGCGGACCTCTTCCCCTACTATACATGCAGCAGATGCGGCTCGCCGGGACAAAGCCCGTCGCTTATCTCGATACGACCCCTCGGGGTCTCATCAGCCGTTCGCTGCGCGGTTTTCGCGGGGCGCTAAAGGAGCCCGGCCAAATCCTGAAAGGGATTGCCTGGTTACCGCAGTTCAGTGGCGTTCGGCACGTACGCAACGTGGTCAAAATCAGCGCCGAAGGAAGCGGACGACTGGAAACTGTACGGTTCGAAACTTCAAACGGCAGGTCCGACCGATTGGAGGTCAAATCCCTTCTTGTACACGAGGGGCTGGTGCCAAGCCATCAGTTGGCCGTGTCGGTCGGCGCGCAACTGATGTGGGATGTCGGCCAGTCAGCGTTCCGGCTTGAGCGCGACGAGTGGATGAACGCAGGTCCGGACGGACTGTACATAGCCGGGGACGGTGCTCGGATCGGCGGCGCCGTCAATGCCGAGATCGAAGGAGAGATCGCCGCGACCGGTATCCTTCTTCGTGACGGCGCCCTGACGGCCGCTCAGGCGGATGCCGAGACAAAACCGCTAAGGGCACATCATGCCGGGCAAAAGGCGTTCCGGCGATTTCTGGATGGAGTCTATCCGCCGAATATTGCGCGGACCCAGCCGGACGACGCAACGATCGTCTGCCGGTGCGAAGAGTTGAGCGCGGGCGTGTTGAGGGAAGCTGCTGTCCGTGGCGCTTGCCGAGGCCCTAACCAGCTGAAGAGTTTTACACGCGCGGGCATGGGTCCCTGTCAGGGAAGGCAGTGCGGCTACCCGGTGCACGAACTGGTGAAGTCCGTCGCCGGTCTGACCGCTGGCGAGGTCGGCCTATTCAATCCGCGGCCTCCCTTCGTTCCCTTAACGGTATCGATGCTTGCAGCTCAGCAGGCCGAGGAAGTCGTTTCAGCGTCGACACATGAGTGATCGTTCGGCCATCGCCACAGCGTGGTGACCAAAGGTGCAGTCAAGAAATGAACGCCTCGCGGCGTCGCAAGGAGAATGAGTTGAAGACGTGCCAAATCCTGGGAGCCCCCGTTCAAAGCGGCGCATCCCAACCCGGATGCCTGATGGGGCCTGATGCTTTTCGGACTGCCGGCTTGTCGCGAGCTTTGACGGAACTGGGCTGGGCCGTCACTGATCTCGGAGATGCGACGCCGACGGCGGAGCCCGAAATCAGTCACACCAATTCCGCTGTTAAGAACCTCGACGCTATGGTGGGATGGACGCGCAGTCTCTCCAAAAAAGCGCTGGAGATGGCCCGCAGCTGCGATCTTCCGGTTTTTCTCGGCGGCGATCACTCAATGTCTGCCGGCACCGTTTCCGGGGTGGCCGAACGAGCGGCCGAACTCGACAAGGAGCAATTCGTCCTCTGGCTGGACGCGCACGCAGACCTGCATACCCTACACACGACTGCAAGCGGCAATCTTCATGGCACGCCGGTCGCCTACTATACGGGCCAGCCTGGCTTCGAAGGGCTACCGCCGCTGGCCGCGCCTGTGGATCCCCGCAACGTATCCATGATGGGGATTCGCTCGGTCGACCCGGAAGAAAGGCGCCGGGTTGCCGAGATCGGTATCGAAGTCGCCGACATGCGGGTTCTGGACGAGCAAGGCGTCGTACGCCCGCTCGGCGTCTTTCTTGACCGCGTGAGCAAGGCCAAGGGCAGATTGCACGTCAGCCTCGACGTCGACTTCCTCGATCCCGGGATTGCGCCGGCGGTGGGCACCACGGTTCCGGGCGGGGCGACTTTCCGAGAGGCACACCTCATCATGGAGATGCTCCATGACAGCGGTCTCGTCACCTCGCTCGACCTTGCGGAGCTCAATCCGTTTCTGGACGAGCGAGGACGTACGGCCCGACTGATGACCGATCTTGCCGCGAGCCTGTTCGGCCGGCGCGTGTTCGACAGGGTGACAACAGCATTTTGACCACCGGGTGTGGCCCGGTGCGATCGAGGTTTGCCTCTCGCATCGAGACGACCCTTCGAAACCAGGAGGAAGAAGATGAAGGTTGGAATCGCCGGAGCAGGATCGATCGGCATTGGGTATGCGGCGTTCCTCTTGCAGAATGGACATGAGCCATTGATCTGGTCGCGTTCACGCGAAAGAACTGCTGCTTTCTCTGCCGGCGCACCGGTGAAGATCACGGGTGCGATCAGCACGGAGTTCCACCCGCATATCTGCACGAACGCCCAGGAATTGGCCGAAGCCGATGTGATCGTGCTGGCGCTGCCCGCCTATGGTCACCGCTTTGTTCTCGACGCTCTTCTGCCGCACCTCAGCGCACGTCATTCGGTGATCATCAGCGCCCATCTTTCCTTTGCGGCGCTCTACCTCGCCAAAGGGTTGGCCGAGCGTGGAATCGAGATCCCAATCACGGCATGGAGCACAACTGTGCTGACATGCAAGCCGCGGGAGGCGGATACGTTCAACATCGGCGCCATCCGGGCAAAGGTCGATATGGCGACCGTGCCGGCACGTTTCGCAGGACGGGCGCACGACACCTGTGTCGCTCTGTTCGGTGATCGCTTCGACGTGAAGGACGATATCCTCACGATCGCATTGAGCAATCTCAATCCCCAGGACCATATGGGCATCGCGCTGTGCAATCTGTCACGTATCGAGCGAGCTGAGGAATGGGGTCAGAACACCAACGTCACGCCTGCCGTCGGCCGCTTCCTTGAGGCGCTCGATCTGGAGAGGTTGGCAATCGCTTCCGCCTTCGGCAAGACGGTCCGATCCACCTTCGATCACTTCCGATTGTCGTTCGACATATCCGGCCAATCCGTTTCGGAAATATCGTCGATCCTGGTCGAGCGCGGAAGCGACCCGGCAGGCCCAAAGAGCGTTGATACTCGCTACGTGCTCGAAGACGTTCCCTTTGGTCTGATCCCCACCCTGCATTTGGCAAAAGCAGCCGGCGTATCGGCGCCTTTGCATGAAAGCGGCGTGCGAATTTTAAGCGCCTGCTACGGACGCGACTTTTCCGAAGAAAACGACCTGCTTCCAGACCTCGGCCCGCTGGATCTGCCCACGCTCAAGAAACGGGTAGTTACCGGGTACGCGATCACGGCCGAACCCGTGTGATCGGGGCTCGTCCGGCAGTCTATCAAACCAATAAAGGGGGCCAAAAGATGCCAGCAATTGCCAACCTCAACATCGTTCCGTTCATCAGTGTTGAAAACATGATGGATTTGGCGGTCAGCACCGGGATCGAGAACTTCCTTGTTCAACTGGCCGGCTATATTGAAGAAGATTTCCGGCGCTGGGAAAGCTTTGACAAGATTCCACGCATCGCATCGCATTCGCGGGACGGCGTGATTGAACTCATGCCGACGAGCGACGGCACGCTCTACGGCTTTAAATATGTCAACGGCCATCCGAAAAACACGAAGTCGGGACGCCAGACGGTGACCGCGTTCGGCGTGCTCTCCGATGTCGATAGCGGCTATCCGCTGCTGCTGTCGGAAATGACAATCCTGACGGCCTTGCGAACGGCCGCGACCTCCGCGATCGCGGCAAAGTATCTGGCCCGTAAAGATGCGCGCACGATGGCGCTGATCGGCAACGGTGCCCAGAGCGAATTCCAGGCGCTCGCCTTCAAGGCGCTGCTCGGTATCGATCGGATACGGCTTTACGATATCGACCGGGAGGCGACTGCTCGCTGCAGCCGCAATCTCCAGCGGTTCGGGTTTCAGATCGAGGCCTGCACATCCGCCGAACAGGCGGTGGAAGGCGCGGACATCATCACGACCGTAACCGCCGACAAGAACAACGCTACGATCCTGAGTGACAATATGATAGGCCCCGGCGTCCACATCAACGGTGTCGGCGGAGACTGCCCGGGCAAGACCGAGATGCACCGCGATATCTTGCTGCGTTCGGATATTTTCGTGGAGTTTCCGCCACAGACCCGGATTGAAGGCGAGATCCAGCAACTCGCGCCAGATCATCCTGTGACGGAACTTTGGCGCGTGATGACTGGCCAGGACGTCGGCCGAAAGAGCGACAAGCAAATCACGCTTTTCGACAGCGTCGGATTTGCGATCGAGGATTTTTCGGCGCTGCGCTACGTCCGCGACCGCGTTGAGGGATCAAGCCACAGCAGCCCACTCGACCTTCTAGCCGACCCAGACGAGCCAAGGGATCTTTTCGGAATGCTGCTCCGGCGGCAAGCCCTGCTGGCCGCGTCCTGAACTGGGAAGACACTCACCATGACACCTTCGCCTGAGAATTCGACACAAGCGCTCTCGCCTCATCGCGATCGTGCATCTGTTCTCGGCGAGGTTCATGCGCGCCCGTTTCGCCCGATCGAAACGCCAGCTCGTCTTGCCCATTTTGCGTTTCAATCCGTAGAGCCTGATAGGGATGCGGAGCGCACGATACTGTCGGCTTTTTGCGAGGAAAAGGGCCACGGGCCTATTCCGGCCCACGCTCGACATCACCGCGTGTCATTCGGGCCTGAAACTCCTTGACCGCCTTGCGAATGGCGAAGCATTGGGAACCCAAGACTAAGTGCTCGCCTAATGCCACTCTGAGACCGCGCCCGCGAGGAGTGATTGAATGCCTAACACTCTCAGATAAATTTATCCTTCAGAACGTGAACGATATCGCTCATTCTGAGGCAGATTAGCGCACTGCAGCATCGAATTGGTGCCCCGCAAAATACAATGTACTTACGTTGCATGCCGTTTTCGTCATATGGGTGTCATCTAGGGTAGATAGATAACGCTCACACATGAACGAGAAACGTCATTACCATGAATGAAACGCATCCAATCCCGACACAGGCCGAAGGCAGACAGGCAAAAATCGTCGAGCTTCTGCGTGAGCAGAGCTTCGTTGATCTCAAAACGCTAACGGAGCGTTTTGAGATCTCTGTGGCAACGGCTCGTCGGGATCTCGTGGAACTTGAGGAGTCGGGCGTTCTTCGCCGGACGCATGGTGGCGCAGTCGGGCTTAACCAGGTAGCGCAAGATGCGACAAACTCCGCCCGTCTGGTCTGGAAGCAGGCTGAAAAGGCTGCAATTGCTGCCGCCGTTGTTGGCATGATTTCTGACGGAGACACGATCCTGCTCGATGCAGGCACAACCGCGCTAGAAGTCGCGAAAATGCTCGCGGGTCGCCAGAGCCTTACCATCATCTCGAACGGCCTCGACATCGTTGCGGAGCTGGCGCGCCAGGGTAATCACAAGATCTATTCCGTAGGTGGTGAATACACCGACTCGAATCACTCCTTCCGCGGTCCGTTGGCAGAGCAGTTCATTCGGCAGTTCAACGTCGACAAGCTTGTCTTGAATGCTGCGTCAATCGACGTCGATCGCGGTCTGGTCTGCACCGTTGAACCGGTCAACGCGAGCATCGCGAAGGTCATGGTCGAAGTCTCTCGGCGGACGATTGTCGTCGCAGATCATTCTAAGTTCACCAAGAGCAGCCTGTCTGTCGTCGGGAAGATCGAAGAAATCGGCATCGTGGTCACCGACAGTGGATCGAAAACCATCATCGAAGCCGCGCCCGAGAAGCTGCGCAAAAAGTTTGTCATCGCGACTTAAGCCTCACTCACCTTTCCCTCACATCATGCCAAGCAGGAGCTCTTAGATGCTTTCGACTAGCCGCAGAAATTTCATCATCGGTGCCAGCGTTGCAGCGCTTGCATCAACCACAAGTATGAAGTTCGCCTTCGCGCAGCAACGACGCGAGCTCCGGATTGGCGTTAATGGCCTGCCGCCGACCCTTGAGCCGGTGAATGCGATCAGCAACGTTGGTCCGCGTATCGTGAACCAGATCTACGACACGCTCGTGGCCCGCGACTTTTTTGGAAAAGGCGCACCAGGCAGCGGCATTACGCTGGTGCCGGCGCTTGCCGAGAGCTGGGAGCGGATCGACGACAAATCCGTACGCTTCAAGCTACGCCAGAAGGTCATGTTCCACGACGGCGTGGAGATGACCGCAGACGATGTCGCGTATACCTTCTCGTCGGAGCGGCTCTGGGGGCCCGAAGCGATCAAGACAATCCCGCTCGGCAAGTCCTATTCGCTCGCCTTCGACGAGCCCGTCGTCGAGGACAAGTATACGGTCGTGCTTCGCACGAAAACCCCGAGCTATCTCATCGAAACCTACGCTGCGTCCTGGATGAGTCGCATCGTTCCCAAGGAATACTACAAGAACCTTGGAGCGGTTGCATTCGGCAACAAGCCGATCGGAACGGGTCCGTATAAGTTTGTCGAGCTCGTCAGCGGCGACCGTGTCGTGCTGGAAGCGAACGACGACTACTGGGGTTCAAAGCCGACGGCTTCGAAAATCACGTACCAGCTTGTCGCAGAGCCAGCCACGCGGGTCGCCGGCCTGATCAGCGGCGAATACGACATCGTCACAACGCTGACGCCCGACGACATCCAACTGATCAACAGCTACCCCGACCTGGAAACACGTGGAACGCTCATCGAGAACTTCCAGATGTTCACCTTCAACATGAACCAGCCGGTTTTCAAGGAAAAGACGCTTCGTCGTGCGCTGGCGCTTGCGGTCAATCGCCCGCTGATGGTCGAATCCCTTTGGAAGAACAAGGCCTCGATCCCGCATGGTTTCAACTTCCCGAACTATGGCGAAACCTTCGATCCAAATCGGCCCGCCATGGAATACAATGTCGAGGAAGCCAAGCGCCTGGTGAAGGAGAGTGGCTACGACGGCACGCCGATCACCTATCGTACGATGGGCAACTACTACGCCAACGCAGTTCCGGCGCTGATGATGATGATCGAAATGTGGAAGGAAATCGGCGTCACCGTCGTGCCGGAAATTTATGCACCGGGCACAACGGTGCCTGACGAAAAGAGCTGGATGCGGAACTGGTCCAACGGTCAGTGGATGACGGACGCTTATGCCACCATCGTTCCCGAGTTCGGGCCCAACGGCCAGGTTCAGAAGCGGTGGGGCTGGAAAGCGCCGGCCGAATTCAACGAGCTGTGCGATAAGGTCACGGTGCTGCCGAACGGCAAAGAACGCTCCGACGCCTACAATCGCATGCGAGATATCTTCGAAGCTGAGGCCCCCGCGGTCATTCTCTACCAGCCCTATGACGTCTACGCCGCCCGCAAGGATGTCCACTGGACGCCCGTAAGCTTCGAAATGATGGAGTTCCGGAACAACCTCAGCTTCGCCTGAGCGTGAGTTTCGTTGGTGGTGGCGCGTATCTGGAGGCGCGCCGCCGGGGAGGAGTTTTCAAGTGACAAGTCTACTAGCAGTTCGCGACCTCACCGTTCAGGTGCCGGCGCGCGCGCTCAAGATCATCGATGGCATCAGTTTTTCGCTGGGTGCGGGTCAAACGCTCGGCCTCGTTGGCGAATCCGGCTGCGGAAAAAGCATGACCTGCTATGCCATTGCCAAAGCGCTGCCGCGCGGCATTGCTCAAACGGGCGGAACGGTAACGTTGAGTTCTGGTGCGCAGGCCGACAGCCAGGGGAAAGCACCATCGGTCGCCATGATCTTCCAGGATCCGACGAGCAGCCTGAACCCAGTGCACACAATTGGCTACTACCTCGAATCTGCCCTCTTCCGGCATCAGGGTCTCAGGGGCAGCGACGCGCGGCTGGAGGCGATGCGGCTTCTTGAGCGCGTCGGCATCGACCGTGCCAAGAGCCGGTTGCGTTCCTATCCGCACCAGTTTTCCGGCGGCATGAACCAGCGCGTCATGATCGCTCATGCGCTTGCGGCAAAGCCCCAATTGCTGATCGCCGATGAGCCAACTACCGCGCTCGATGTGACGACGCAGGCACAGATCCTTTATTTGCTGGAAGAATTGAAGGCCGAAACCGGCATGGCACTCCTCATCGTGTCGCACGATCTCGGAGTAATCGCTCGTTTGGCCGACCGCGCAGCGGTGATGTATTGCGGTAAGATCGTCGAGACGGCGCCCGTGACAGAACTGCTCCGGCGCCCGGCTCATCCCTACGCCCAGGCCCTGATCGATTGTATGCCCAGTATCGATCCCGCGGACCGCGAACCTCCGATCCCTATCCCCGGATCGGTACCCCTTCTCGATAGCCTTCCGGAGGGATGCCATTTCCATCCACGCTGTCCGCGTGCGAGTGGCGAATGTTCCGTACGCTTCCCAGCGCCCAAAAATATAGGCCTCGTCCATGAAGCCTCCTGTTACCATCCGGTGGTCGCATGAATACGCCATTGCTTCAAACCCACGATCTGGTCAAGGCCTTTAGCCACAAGACCGGGTTCTTCGCCAAGCCGACGAGCCAGCTTGCGGTCAACTCCATCAGCTTCGACCTCGCGCCGCGGGAACGCCTCGGCGTGGTCGGTGAGTCCGGAAGCGGCAAATCGACACTTGGTCGGCTCCTGCTCGGCCTGACCCCACCGACAAGCGGAGATGTCTTGTTCGAGGGCGTGAACCACAAGGACCGCAGCTCTAAAGACTGGACGAAGTTCCGTATGCGCACCTCGCTTGTGCAACAGAACCCGCTGTCGGCTCTGAACCCGCAGATGACGATTGGAGAGCAGATCGCCGAGGGCCTTCTTGTTCATCACGTTGCAGGTCGCGCGAGCGCGTATGAGCGCGCAGCCGCTATTCTCGAGCGTGTGGGGCTGTCAAGTGCGATGATGACCCGGTACCCGCACCAGATGTCGGGTGGCCAGCGCCAGCGGGTCGTCATTGCCCGTGCTTTGATCCTCGACCCAAAACTGGTGGTTTTCGACGAAGCCGTCTCGGCGCTGGACGTATCCGTCCAGGCTCAGGTTGTGGCGCTACTCCAGTCGCTTTGGCAGGAGTTGGATCTTGCCTACGTGTTTATCACCCACGATCTTCGCATCGTTCGACACCTGGTCGACCGGATCGCCGTGATGTATCTCGGGCGGGTCGTTGAGACCGGCCATATCCGTTCGGTCTACGAACGGCCCCGCCATCCCTATACGAGAGCGCTCCTGGATTCAGTTCCGACGATGGATCCGAGCGTGCGCAACCTTCCGCCACCGCTACAGGGCGAAATCGATGCGAGCAAACCATCCGAAGGCTGCGTTTTCCGGACGCGCTGTCCGTTTGCCATCGACAGATGCGCGTCCGAAACGCCGAAGCTTCGCGAATTCGACGGCCAGCAGGTGGCATGTCACCGCGCCGAAGACGTGTCATCCGAGATTTGCCGGAAGGAGATCGCATAATGATAGGCTTCATAATCGCTCGTGCCCTTCGGGCTTTGGTCGTTCTCTTTCTCACCGTGACTTTTGTCTTCATCGTTCTTCGACTGAGCGGCGATCCAGCGCAGACGATGCTGGGCGAGCGTGCAACGCCGGAGGTGCTGGCGGTGTTCCGCGCCGACTGGGGCCTCGACAAGCCGATCCTCCAGCAGTTCCTGATCTATGTGGCCAATGCGTTCCAAGGAAATTTTGGCGTCTCATCCTCCGACGGACGCGAGGTCTTTTCGATCATTGCCGAGCGCATACCAAAGACACTGGTGTTGACGGTATCCGCCTTCATTCTGAGTGTGCTCCTCGGCATACCGGTCGGGATCGTCGCTGCTGTTCGACGCGATAGCCCTGTCGACAAAGCCGTCATAACGGGAGCTGTGCTCGGATACAGCGTTCCCAACTTTCTCCTTGGTCTCACTCTCATCTTCGTGTTTGCCGTTTGGCTGCGTGTCTTGCCGAGCTCTGGCAGTTCTACCTGGCAGCACGCGATTCTGCCCGTCGCAACCTTCGGCCTTTTCAACGCGGCCACAATCGCGCGCTTCACGCGCTCGACGCTGATTGAGGTGCTCGAGCAGCCGTACATCGCCGCCGCCCGAGCCGATGGGATACCAAAGTGGGAAGTCATTCTTCGACACGCGCTGCCTAACGCCGCCATCCCGATGGTGACCATGCTGGGCTTTGTCGCAGGCGGTCTCTTGGGCGGTTCGGTGCTCATCGAAACCGTCTTTGCCTGGCCGGGCCTCGGAAGCGGCTTCGTTCATGCAACGACCCACGGCGATCTCAACGTTGTGCAGGCAATGATCCTTCTTTTCACGGCCTTTATGGTCACGATCAACTTGGCCGTCGATATTCTCTACGCGGTCCTCAATCCGAAGATCAGGCTTCAGAAATAATGACCCACGCTAAGATACTCTCCTTGCCGAGGGGGCAATTCTGGAATTTTGCCACCCGAACCCCGATCAGCATCTGGCTGTGCATAATATGGATCGCTGCGATCGTAATTGTCGGTGCGACGGCGCAATGGATCGCACCCTTCCACTATCTGCAACAGTCGCCACTTGCACGCTTCGCGTTGCCGGGCACCCTGCCAGGACATCTGCTTGGCACGGATTATCTCGGCCGGGATGTGCTTAGCAACCTTTTTGCTGCGATCCAGATGACATTGATGATCGCCTTCGCAGGCTCGGTGATCTGTTTGCTTATCGGCACCATTCTGGGTTTTCTGGCTGCGCATTTTGGGGGCTGGGTCGATAACCTCATCATGGGCTTTGCCGATGCCATGCAGTCCGTTCCCTTCATCATCGTGGCTCTTGGCGTACTGGCGTTTTTCGGTTCGAACCCGCTGCTGTTTGTCTTACTAGCGGGGATCTACAACTGGTGGCGTTATGCTCGTCTGACGCGCGGCCTTGTCCTGAGTGCCAACGAGGACGGTTACGCCGAGGCGGCGCGGATCGTCGGCGTACCATCATGGCGCATCTACCTGCGTCACATACTGCCAAACATCGCAGGCCCGCTCGTTGTTCAACTCACTGTAAATTATCCGGAGCTCATTCTGCTCGAGAGTGGTCTGAGTTTTCTCGGGCTCGGCATCCAGCCGCCGTCCACAAGCCTCGGACTTATGGTTGCCGACGGGCGAAACTACCTTGCGATTGCCTGGTGGCTTGCTGCTTTCCCAGGCGTAGTCCTCGTGTTCACAACATTATCCATAAGCCTGCTTGGCGACTATTTGCGCGATCGTCTCGACGCGCGCCTCCGATAAATGAAGGAAGAGAAAATGAACCCCCTTAGAATGTCGATCGAGAACATGCGTATAGGCGGCCACCGCGGCCACAGTGCGGGCGCTCCGGAAAACACGCTGGTCGCGTTTCGCAAGGCTTTTGAGTATGGCGGTCCGCTGACCACCTGCGAGACGGACCTCTCGATTACAAGCGATGGCGAACTCGTCCTCATGCATGACAAGACAGTCGATCGCACGACCAACGGTCACGGCATCGTGCACAAAATGACTTATGCTGAGCTCGCTAAGCTAGATGCCGGCAGCTGGTTTAATGAAAAGTTTGCGGGTGAGCAGGTACCGCGACTTCGTGATGCGCTCATACTCGCTCGAGAGCTTGGCATCATTTATCAGCTCGAACTCAAGATCTACGACCAGAACGACGTTTTTTTCCCGAAGCTTCGGGCGTTAATCGATGAGCTTGGCGCCGCGGACCTGTTGCAGTTCTCGTCGTTCGACTATGTCCAGCTCAGGGATGTCAAGAAAGCTATCCCGGATGTTCCAACGGTCGGCCTGATGCACTCTCGCCTTATCGACCCTGCGTCCCTTGCTCGCCAGGCCAATCTCGATGCCATGAATATCGAAGTCTACCATTTCGCCAGCGGCGAGGCCCGCCAGCTTCACGAAGATGGTTTCGCGGCCTTCTGCTATCTGCCGGCCGGCCACCATGAGAAATTGATGAAGTACGGCGTGGACGTCGAGTCTCAGGTCGTCCAGTGGGTCCGTGAAGGTCAGCTCGATCAGCTCCTCGGTGACGACGTCGCACAGGTCGCACGGTTGCGGGATCAGGCTCGTGGATAAGGCCATCACAGCAGTCTCTTCGGAGCAGGCGACCATCGTCGAGGGTATTGCGCGAGAAGCGGGAAACCTGGCCCTCTACTATTTCAAGAAGTTGGCCACCTTGCCGGTTGAAAAGAAGGGGCACCTCGACCTTGTCACCGAAGCCGACACACAGGTCGAAGCCCTGATTATCGCAAGGCTTCGTGAAGCTTTTCCAGACGATGGCGTTTTCGGGGAAGAGGGTGGCGAGATCACCGGGACTTCGGGTCGCATCTGGGTCATCGATCCGATCGACGGAACGTTCAACTATGTCCGCGGCGCCCAGAACTGGGCGGTGTCTATCGGGCTGTACGAGCACCGCCGCCCTGCCTTTGGCGTTATCTTCGCTCCCGCGCGCGATCTGCTGTTGATTGGTGGTCACGCCATCGTACCGCAACTCAATGGGAAGCCTCTCGGTCCATTGCCCGCGCTCGACATGTCTCGTGCATCGACTGGCTTCAGCTTTCATCCGTCGGTTTCGACGGCTGACAGGTTGGAGGTCCTGCGCTTCATCTCGGATGACCTTCGCATAAGCTTCCGCTTCACGGGGTCAGCGACGCTCTCGTTGATCGAAGTGATGATGGGTGAGACGGATGGCTACGTTTCTGTCGGCGACTCCACTTGGGACGTCATGGCGGCGCTGCCAATTCTCGCCGGCTTGGGCGTCAGTCACACGATCGATTGGGACAAGACGGAGCTTCCCCAGAAACTTCGTTTCGTGTGCGGCTCGGACGAATTTCTTAATCGAGTAAAGCCCGTGCTCAACAATCTCTCGGCGGCTGCCTAACCCTCGATCGCCTTGTACGAACGGTTGTCGCGCGAGAACACGTGCGACGCCCCTCACCATGAGACAAAACGCGCAAGCACCTCGTCAATCAAGGCGTTGAATAGTCGGGACATTCGTCGTCCTTGGTTCGTCAATCCTATAGCAATCTTGCATGACGAGAGTGTGAAAGGCCCTCGACTTGGCACACGAAAATACCGAACTTTCGCCATCGACGGAGTTTGCAGCCGTAGCCGACAAGCTTCCAAAAGGCGATGTCAGGACGCAATATGCTGCTATCTGCTTTCGACGCGTGCCGAGCCGAGACGGAGCGATCGAGGTCCTGCTGATCACGAGCAGGGACAGCGGCCGCTGGGTCATCCCAAAGGGATGGCCGATGGGAAAAAAGAAGCCCCACCAGGTTGCGTGCGCCGAGGCCTGGGAGGAGGCCGGGGTCAGAGGCCGTATCCACAAGAAGGCATGGGGTCATTACACCTATGTGAAGAAGCTGGATGACGGAAAGCTCGTCCCCGCAATGGTTCAGGTCCACCTGCTCGATGTGCAAGAACTTGAGACCGATTACCCCGAAAAGAATGAGCGCAGACTAAGTTGGTTCACACCGGCGGCAGCCGCTTCGTCAGTGAAGGAGCCGGAGCTTCGTGGCTTGATCTCCAAACTTGAAAACTATGGTTTTGCCGATGCGTCAGCGCTCCGCGCCGTGAAATGAGGACCAGTTGATGGACATGGATTTGCTCCGCCGAACCGCAGACCTCCGTTCGGTTGCCGACGCTAGGCTCTTAACACTGCAAGACGGCCCTGGCAGGGGACAACGTCTTATCGTTGCCAGGAATGGAGCCGGCGTCGGATTCGAGATCTCGGTCGATCGTGGTTTCGACTTGTCATCCCTGTCGTTCAAAGGGGTGAATGTCGGGTGGCACTCGCCCAATCAACTGCCGTTCTCGCCACATGACCCGGATTCGGAGGAAGGACTGGGCTTCTTCCGCAATTTCGATGGGTTCCTCGTGACCTGCGGTCTGGATCAGTACAGCAAGCCTCATGAGGCCGATGTTACGCATTACGGATATCCAAATTTCAAGACACGCCGCCTACCGCAGCACGGTCGGATCTCGTCAGAAAAGGCGCGACTGAATCGATACGGTGTCGACGTCGAGACACTGGTCATCATCTGCGAGGGAACCGTACGGCAATCAACTGTTTTCGGAGAGGTCTTGGAACTGCACCGCAAGATAACCGTGCCGGTATTCGAACCTGTCGTATTCATCGAAGACACCGTGACGAATAGAAGTTTTCGGCCATCCGACCACGCTATTTTGTACCACTTCAATGTCGGATATCCATTCTTGGACGACAGTTTGACGATAAGAGGGCTTCCAGAAGCTGTACTAACACAGATCAACTCGACCCCGCCGATCCCGCATGATGATTTCGGTGAGAAGGTGGATCATGTCGACTGCCGTGTGACTCCGCATGACATGCCAATTGTTCTTGAGAACGAGCGATGCGGTTTCTCGCTCTCCCTCACCTATGATCAACAAGCGCTCCCGAGGTTTGCTACCTGGCGTGCCTATCAGTCCGGCGTATTTGCACTTGGGATCGAACCTCGATCAGATCTTCGACCAGTCGACGGTAGCAAGCTCGGGCCTGGCGAAAGCCGTGGCTACAGGCTGCGGCTGGAGTTTCAATCCAAATGAGGGAGACGCCCAGACTACAGCTCATCGATGGAGGAGCCATGATTTCAGTCCTGTCGAAGCGGCGAGAGCGACAGGATGTTGGTGGACGGCGTTCCTCCCGCGCTGTCCACCACATGTTTGCTCGGTGCGGTTCCCCTTCGGCGTCAGGGGATCGCACATATGACCATGGGTCCCGTCAAACCGAAAGAGGGGATTAACTGTTGGGCTCTACGCTCGTCATGATCAATCTGTTCGGCGCTATCGCGCTTTTGCTGTTCGGCCTGTCATTGGTAAAGGACGGCGCCACGCGCGCGCTCGGAGCAAGGTTGAGAACGGGACTTGCGACAGGCACGCGCACGAGCCTGCGCTCCCTGCTCTCGGGTTTCCTTGCGACAGTCGCGTTGCAAAGTTCGACCGCAACGGCTCTCATGGTTTCTTCCTTTGTCGAGCGCGAACTGATCAAGCCGCGGATGGCGCAAGTCGTGCTCCTCGGTGCGAACATCGGAACAGCCGTCACGGCATGGATTGTTGCGACCGGGATCGAATGGGTATCCCCACTGCTGCTTTCGGCTGGAATCGTACTCCATCGGAGTAGGTCAGTCCCACGCCAAGGCGCCGGCGCGGCTTTGATCGGCGTCGCAATCATGCTGCTATCTCTTCATTTGCTCAGTAGCGCGACGGAACCACTTCGACATTCGCGGGCGCTTGCAGCTTTTATCGGCCTACTCGACAATGCCTTGCCGGTCGCAATGCTGCTTTCCGCGGCCATCGCATTCATTTCGTCATCTAGCCTAGCGGCCGTCATCCTTGTTCTGTCATTGGCCTCAACCGGGATGCTTTCAGGTGGCCTGACTGTCGCGCTCATTCTCGGCGCGAATCTGGGAGGTGCGATCCCGCCGGTGATTGCCACTCTGTCAGGTTCGGCCGCAGCCAAACGCGTAGCGCTTGGAAACCTAATTGTTCGAGGGATCGGCTGTCTCCTGACCCTTCCATTCGCTGAGCAGTTTGCAAATTTACTATCACTTCTGCCGCTACCCGCGTCAAAGCTTCCCGTTGATGCCCATCTTGCCTTTAATATTGCTTTGGCCGCTATAGCCTGGCCGTGCTCGCGCTTTCTATCAGCCCGGATGGCAAAAATCATCCCGGACAGGATCCAGCCGGAAAACGGACCGAAATTCCTCGATCAGGATGAACTTTCGACGCCGCTCGTTGCGCTCACCAGCGCGGCGCGGGAGGTGCTGGGCGTCGGCGATCTCGTTGAAAAAATGTTGTTGCGGGCTTCCAACGCCTTCGAACAGAATGATGCTGCGGGTTTGACTGAGCTTCCCGCGCTTGAGCGCCAGGTCGACCGAATACAACAGGAGATCAAGGTCTATCTATCCAAGCTTGGCCGCAATGGATTATCTGACGAGGAGGGCCGGCGGTCGATTGTCATAATCGACTACGCGATTAACCTCGAACATATCGGCGACATCATCGAAAAAGGCCTATTGCCTGAAGTGACTAAAAAGGTTGGTCAGGGCCTGAATTTCTCCGAGGATGGATTTGCTGAACTGCAGCAGCTGTTCCAACTCACCATCGATAATCTCCGTATCGCTCAGACTATCCTGATGACCCGTGATGCGGGTCTTGCGCGACAGCTGATGGAGCGAAAGATCGATGTGCGCAGGATGGAGAAGCGATCGGCGGAGCGCCATCTTGAGCGTCTCCGGGCCGGTCGCGTCGAAAGTCTCCAGACAAGCTCCCTGCATCTCGACATTTTGCGCGACCTCAAACGGATCAACGCGCACATAACGTCGGTCGCCCATCCGATCATGGATGAGCAGGGGCTTCTCGGCGAAAGTCGCCTCCTTACTAGGATCGACCGGTAGCGGAGAAAAATTCAAGGTCTCCTGGTTAGCCACTAATATGAGAGAGAGAAGATTGCTCGGCACAAAGAACAACCCGGACCTAACATCGGTCTTGACGACAATGGTATCCGGCATCGATGCGATAGAGGTCCCCGGTCGCGGTTATCGAGCCCGGATTGCATTGGTCGGGGCGACACTTCTCGATTGGCGAACTGTCAGTGCCGATGGACAGGAAGGCGAAAGTATCGTCGACGGCTATCGGGATATCGAAGAGCTGCAATCGCAGAATGGCGTGAGGAATGGGATCCTTGCCCCGTTCAGCAACCGTATCGAAGGTGGAAAAATTCAGCTGGCTGGATCAGCCTACCAGATTTCGCCGGTCGCAGCGGTGGAGACAGCCGTCTACCATGGTTTTGCGCGCGTGCGACCGTTCAGGCTGCATAAGGTTGACTCTGATGGTGAAAACGTTCGAGCGGTATTGCGTCGTCAGGCTTTCCGAACTTTGGCAAGTTGAAGAGACGCCAATAGCGCGTCGACCGTCAAGCATCCAGAACGGGCTCTATGGGGCACGCACAAACAAACGAACGATCGAGTGAGTCTTTCACGCCCTTACAAACATACAAATATTCTAATAAATGCTCTTTTCTCTTAGGTTTACCCGCCAATATATCCTGTCAAACGCTGATATTTACAATTGATTACGGAAAATGACGAACAGATCAGGAGCGCAAAATTTAAGGCAGCCACGCTATTGACCCGGGCGATGACGTTGGACAAGCCGTTTTAATTTTGGGATGGATTGAACTTTAAAGTTGAAGGAGTCACTCAGCCGCCGGCTGCTAGAGCTTTAATGAGCTAAGCACATACGTCAGAAACCACTATTGTGCGTACAAAAGTCGCCTCAGATCACTGTCAGCCAGCAAGAGTTTCTTGCCACAACGCAACTGACGTTCCACATAAATTCCTTTCGGAACTCAATCAGATATCTCATATTCTCTCTCAACCAAAATATTCGACAATGGCTCTCGCTTCATCCTCAACTTCTCTACCTGTTCCCGCCGCAGGTCATCATCCCCTTCCCTTGACTGTAGGGGTCCTCGGTTCTGGTCACGCTGGGACTGCATTAGCGGCTTGGTTCGCCTCTCGGCACGTTTCCACGGCTCTGTGGGCACCAGCGGATCATCCAGGATCGATCTCAGCAATCAAAGCCAATGAAGGAGTCGTCACCACCGAGGGAGTGATCAACGGTTCATTTACGGTCTCAGCCTCTGATGATCTGCTCGCAGTTATTCGCTCCAGCCATCTACTGATTATTGTCACCCGTGCGGACGTTCACGACAGCTTCGTCAGTGAACTCGCCAACTTCAACGGTGAACTCGCAGAAAAGGATATTCTCGTCGTCTGCGGCCATGGCTTTTCCATGAAGTACGAGAGGCAACTGCAATGCAAGCGAATACTCGAGACGGATAATTCGCCCACAACGTCTAAGCTATCGGATAAAAAAAAATGTAAGGTCAACATTAAGGAAATGAAAGCTTCTTTCGGACTGTCGTGTTTCCCAATTCATCGAAATGATGTTGGCGTCATCGATCTACCCGAAGATATCAAGATCATCTTCGCCCAGCTATTTACGGCTAGGATCATCCCCATCCCACCATTGCAGGTGCTGTTCTTTTCCAACTATATCACTCATGCGGTTGCCGCTGTCATGAACATCGGAAGGCTGCGCGACCCTGTCAATTCCCTTACCAAAAGAGCTGAGCAGTGGCTTCTTGAACTAGACGAGCGAACCCCACGAGCCGAGACGGGCTTTTTCTTTTATGGTGAAGGATCCAACACTTACGTTTGCAAGGTCCAAGAGCAGATAGACCAAGAGCGCCGGAAGGTTGCCAAAGCGTGTGGGTTGCATCTCAATTCTCTCTTGCAGGAATGCAACGATGAATATGGCACTGATTATGCGACCCTAAGGGAATATTGCCTCGCACCATCACCTCATAACGTGCATTATGCATGCCCTGACAACATGGAACATCGTTATTTTTCTGAGGAATTATGCTCATTGGAGGATATCGCGGCAATTGCAACTATTACCAAAATCGAGATGCCCCTCACCCGCGCGTTCATCAATATTATTCATGCGGGAAAAGGAAACTTTCCGCCAACTGACAAAACATCCAGCGTGATTGGTAACTTCAGGTCAGGAGACTTGATCCGCTTTGGTGCCACCATATTTGTTAAGGACGAGAAGATGAAGTAAAGAAGACGTGCGCCAAGCAGTTCGTTCCAACCTCCTGTAATAAAGTTCCATAAGGCCGCACCCCTATCACCGTATTGCGATGCATCTAATATATTTTCTGTTGAATTATCATATTCATGTAATATGTAACGCGTTTTTTTCTTATCAGATGTGTTTTTTGTGCTTTCGACTTTGTTATTTTTATGTTTTCTATATTGATCTAGCAACAAAATAGAGGATGTTAATTTCGTATAAAAGCAAATTTTTTCCTAGAGGAAATCACCTCACACAGACATTCTTAACTACTAATTATCACATCCGGAATTACTTTATATTACAATACAAAAACCCCATGATATAATATAACGTTAAAAACACACTCAAGATTCAGTTAACATTAATATTTGAAAAGCAATACACATCCGCAATCAACACTCTGCGCTAATCTAACACCGGAAACAACTACCGTAGGACCACTTAGAAAGCCTCTCAACGCTGACAATCTTCGCATCTGGTACGAGCTTAGGCGACGGCGGAAAGGCCTCACCAAACGCGACAACTTCGCATCTAAACCGTGAACCTGGGATTGGGGCAAGAAACTTGCGCTGATGCATGCCATGGATTTCGAGAAGTGAATAGTTCGTCTTGAAAAAAGATAAATTCGGCAGGAAAGCGAAAAACGCCTCCACATCCTTCAGGGAAAGCCGAGAGCCAGGTGAGATCTGGTTGTGCCATTTCCATATCGTCTGGGATGTCACTCCGTCGGTGTAAGGCGATTCAGTACAGGCGACAAATCTGGAAGCCGTAGTGCACAAAAATTCTCCGCACTCCACAAACCGATGAATTTGGTCGGAACTACCGTAGACGTACCACAAATCAGTGCCGGGAAGCACTGAATACAAGGTGTCAAAAGAAGGACCCTGCAGACACGGCGCTTCAGAAAAATGCGATAACCTCCCGTCGGCTGCGCAAACCTTAGCTTTTAGAATTGATTCCTCCAACACTTTCTGAGCACTAGCTAATGTACTATTGATAAACCCTACATATGCGTCCCTAGATTCCCTAAGACGGAAATCTCCCAACGATGAATCAGATACAAATTTGACGTATCTCGGTCGGAACATTGGACGATTGTATTCCATTTCCAACTTGTAATTGAGAAGCAGAAAACTTGCCTCAGACGGAATAGATATCTTCTCTGAAATCTGAAATTTGCACCAAGCGCTCTTTAAAAAAGACAAACAATTCGTGCCGACGGTGGTCCACCGAAGAAAAAGTTGGGGCGTAAATGTCAAAAAGCAGTTCGGCGTAGAATTTGCCACATTCTGCGATCTAATTACCCAATCCACGACTTTTGGGACAAAAAAGACAAAAAATATGACACATTTTGCGAAAAATGCGCCTGATTGGAGAAATATTTCCACATGCGGCGACTATTGCGCGCTGATTGCCTGACGAGGCTACCAAGTGCACTCGTGAAAATGCTATCGAGTCGGCCACAATCGCTTGCCCATTCACTATAAGAACACGAATCATCACTCCATTTCTGTCACAGCCCCTCGGCAAATCGGCAATATACGAAATGACGGTTCCTACTTGGCAGGTTCGCGATCTTAGACGCATCCTACGAGTTAGTGAGTTGAGTCAACACTTGCGCCAGGCTCGTACCGATTTCAGATCCACCCTGTCACAACTCGTATACTTTAACCGCTCCGTTGTTAACCCAAATGAGTACGATGACGAGTATCTCCTTTCAGACCAGAGGCTCACCTATGTTTACGTCGATGAAGTAACAGCGCAATTGTGTGGTCTCAATCGCCTATTACCGTCCAACTCTCCGGCCTTCGGGACAGTAGCTACCGCAATGCCCCCATGGCTATTGGATCCACAAGAAATGAACGCAATCTTGCAACAGAGTTGCGGTCAAGGAGGCTTCGTTAATTACCACCACGGTCCGAGTACAAACGGCTTTTTTTTAGCGATCCTGATGAGCCAGTTGTTCATACGGATCAGGACTGATGTAATCCGCGGTCAAGGTTATGGTTGGTACGCCAGGCAAGGTAATTATGTTGAGGAAGGAGAGGATAACGAAGGTATCGAAAACGAGGAAGAGGAAGAGGAAGAGGAAACGAGAGAGTTCCAATTATCCGATCTCATTCACTATCCCATTGTCGCATTGGGATCGTGCCATCTCACACGTTAGGTGTCGCGGTTACCAGAAAACTTAATCTATCAACGCGTGCTTTGAATCTTGTTGTTTTTCATGTTTCTAATATCATCCAGTACCGAAATAAAATTCGTCATTTTCGTCTCTCGCAATGCAATTAATATGGTCTAAATACAGCAATTGTGGCCCAAACACATATTATTATTACTATTATTAGTCGTGCGTAATTTTATTTATGAAACGTCTCGTTTCAAAACTATGAGAATACAATACACAATGAAACACGCCCATGAACAATAAAACATCTACGAATACCAATCGAACATTCCATAATATACTTAATCGTATTTTATTATGCAAAGATAGATCTATCTTTGGCTTTGCGTAGCGGCGATGTTGCAGCCGAGCATAGCTGAGATACTCTTGGGCTATCCCTTCCACCAACTCGTTCTGCGATTTTTGTCTTCATCGGATAGGGCTGTTCGTCGTTGCCAATCGCAAACATAGCGAATCCCCAGGGCGCCAGGAGATCCTATTACATTCCGAACGGATGACCCTCGAATCCTTCGAAAGCGACTGCGTTAATTGAAGGGAATTCCTGCTCCTGCAGGCGAGCATACCTGAGATACTCCTGGGCTATTCCTTCCACCAACTTATCCTCCATGTCTGCGCCAAGCTGCAATAGCATATCGGGTGTAATCTGGTTTTGGCTAGCAAACAACATAGCATATCGATACCCATCGATCCCTTCCAGTATGGGCCTCAGTTGAGGCTGATTCCAAAGATGAACCAGCTCTTGGATGATGGAAAGGCCTGCAGCGGGGCGCAACATCTGCTTAACTCTGGCCTTGGCCGCTTTGATGAAGGTCTCCTCGTCTGCTAACTTGTGGCGAATAATACGCCAACGAAAATCGTTGCTCCAATAACTGCTCTGCACCATGCACTTGAGCAACGAGATAGATCCTCCCTCAAGAATAAGCCCACCGTGAGCCTCATTATTATAAACCTCCGCGATCAGCCTCTCGTGAGCTTGCTTGGCTGAGATGATACCCTTCACCAGAGGCTGCTCATCAAGGTATAGACGGGTCGTGCCCTTCAGTTCTTCCACTGTTGGTCGTCCGCTTCCGGTTGACAGTTGAGGACAGCATTGGATCCGGTCGAGAGAAAGGACTGGCTGCCCGGTTTGCTGGGCAAGAGCTATCGCGGTCGATGTCTTTCCTGTACAAGTTGGACCGAAAATTAGACAGAGATCCATAAGTGTTTTGCGATATCTTGAATACAAATTGATATTTTTTTGGTTCGAGAAGTGTATCATCACAGGCTGTTATATTGTCTTCCTCGAGATTCCTTATTGAAGAGCAAATGGCTTTAGCGTCTCTCCAAAGGGCAACTTGTTTTTCAACAAAGTGTGGGGCACGGCTGTTTCCTTGAAAGCAATTTGTCACCAACGCAGGCGCCTTTAAGTCAAAATAAGGCTGACTAAATCAGCACTATAGAGGCAGCTATTCATGCCACTTGAGGACGTTTTTCCGCGCTTTACTGCCACTTGTCTGCGCTGATTAATCATCATTGCTGGCGAGAGAGTGAAATCGTTTGTAATAGTTGATTAGGTGAGACGTCAAAATAAGGGCGACTATTTCATATTTGACTTAAATATGTCCATATTGTTAGGCACATATGATAGCAATTCCTTAACAACGGTGTCTATTATTTACTTCTTGCAGTCGTTGTCATTGTGACAAAATAAAAGATATTCTATATTTGTAATAATATTACCATTTCAATAAACGCGACAGTTGATATTTTAACTATACCTCAACATATTACTGCGCACTTCAACATAATGGAAGTTAATAGAATTACAGAAATTTTATTTACACCATCATATTCGTTGTTAAAACATCAAGATTCATTAATAGCAATTTATAAAACGTGCAATACTTGTAACAGGATACGCAGATTAATTTCTATTGCGGTAGTTATATCTCCTCCAAGAGTGTTCGAGAGGATTGTCCTTTGCTAAAACACCTCCACAATTGTGGATAATTGCACAGACGGCATTACACGCGGTCTGAATAGCGCCCTCCACCCATCCACCGGTGAAGGAACAACTGCAACCCGCCAAGTAAACTCCAGTATCATTAGTCATGTCCAGCGCTTGAAAGAAAAGTTCTTCAGAATAAAAATCCTCGCCACGCCGGTTGAGTTTGAAAGCTCCGCCGGCATTCTCGTCTGTAAGCCAATCATGTTGAACAACATTTTGGACGTAATCAGCGCAAGCGGGAACTAAATGCCGGGCAAACGCCGGGAACGATTTCGAAATTGCGTCCCGTAGCAGACATAATCGCTCTTTTTTGTCGGGGACCGCCAATAGCTTGTGGGAGTCGTCCTCCCATGTATAACTGATGAGCACCAGACCTTTACCGTTCGGATCCTGCGGCTCATAGTCCAGACAATACACTGCTTTTGCGACCCCGTCCATGAGGACACAGGACGGGAGCATATGGTCAAACCAAAATTTACGTTCAGTCAGCAGGAACAATTTTGAAGAGCCCGTCATGTGGCTGTTATCAACGGCTTGGTTCACTGGTGCACGAAAAATGGTGGTATCGGATGTCAGACGATGCCTGAGTTGGATATTTGCGAGTCCAGATGTAACCACCACCTTATCATAAAGTTCAGATATCCCGCTCTTAAGCCTTATCTTTATTTTTGTCTTTTCCTTCTCAACCGCCCTGACTTGAACATGGCGTATACGCTGGCTTACAGACACGCCATTAACCACTTGAGAGGCGATCCGACGTGGAAGTTCTGAGATTCCTTCAGAGCACATACGCTGATTTTCTTCATATCCGTTTATGACCAAGCGAAGGATCTCAATAAACCCGCTTTCAAAAACTGGACCAAACCCGCCAGATCCTATTCCCATTAGCTTGAATAGGTCCCAATCATGAGGGAAACTCCATGTTTCACCACCGGGAGGACGCGTGCCCAGAAAGATCCTCTCTATCGCTGAAGAGAACGACTCCCTCCCGAAACGGTTCAGCCAAATTTGCCAGGCGTCATGAGCCCGCCTAATGTCCCCTAATTTCAAGGCCTCAGTGATAGCATCAGGCGAAGCCAACACAATATCTCCCTCAAGGAAACCGTCCTTCAAGAACGCATGCCACCCGCTATAAACGCGATGGAACAACTTCGGTGGCTGCTGCCCGGCTTTCCACATGTATCGGCAACCCTCGTAGACCAAGTCAGTGTCGACTGTGCCGGGATTTGGGAACGGCCTCATCGAAGACAGACCGTACCGCTCGAGGAAGAAAAACAAGCACGATGCAGCAGGAGGAAATCGCATCGCCCCCATTTCGGCCACGACGCTCGGAGCTTCCTTGAAAGCATGTGACCAAAGCTTGCCTCCAACCCGATCACCTGCTTCATATATTGTAACATCGTCTACGCCAGCATGAAGCAGTTCGCTTGCCACCACGAGCCCGGAAATGCCAGCCCCAATGACCGCTACTTTTGGCCTGGGAACATCTTCTGGAAAGAAGCCGATCCGCCCACTATCTGAACATTTGTCGAGAAACAACCTGTAGTCGTAGAGCAAGTCGATCGTTGGAAAGGACCCTGCCGAGGCTTTCAGCATCAGGTTTCGACCATAAGCTACCATGTCAAATGGTACTGCCTCTTCAATGATTACGGTAAACCCGGTAACGCTTTTCAACAAGCCTTCTTCGTACGGCGCCATTTGCAGGGTTCGGGAGCGGGCAGTCTCAGAGATTGAAATGGCCACGAAATGACTAAGGTCGCTGGGTGCACATCTTTTACCACTCAGCAAATTCATGGTTTGGAGAAGTTGAGCTCTGGAGATATCCATGCAAGATGGTGCAAGGTCGATGGCAACGAGACCACTCACTCTTGTTCGCACCGAAGCTTCTGGTTCGAGTATCCACCTCAGAATTTCCTCGCCAACATAGATGTAAGCGGAGAGGACTGCGACCCTCTGACCGGCTGAGATCTCCGGAAAGCGACCGTCGGCAAGCCTTTTGCAAGCTAACCCAGCGTTGCACTCGCCGGAAATTTGACTAATTCTTCTTTCCCTCGAAGCTTCTCGTTCTGAGAAGGCTGCGGCAACGCGGCGGTCCAACTCATCAGCCTTGTCGACCATTATCAGATCCACAATTTTGGTAGAGAAATGATCGCATTGTTTATCAAGAAGAGATGAGGCTGACATTGCTAGGGAAGATTGGTCTTTGTGTAGATAACTAAAGACATCAACCGTTTCTATTTAAGTTGAGAATCGGGGAATACTGTGCATTGACATCCCAATGGAAAGCGACAATTTTGGCGTTTTTCAATAGAATATTCACGCGGGTCCACCTCGCCGCTCAATCAGGTTGAATATTGATTGATACAATACTGTTTCCGTTTGAAAAAGTGCCCTTAATACCTCCAATAATTCGCATCATACGCCGTGATTGGGAAATTCCCTCCAATAATCGCGCAATTTGGGCCCAAGCGCGGTATATTTATTTGATCTGAAATGGGCTTAAAATCCCCAATCCAGAAAGATGGTGCCCATTACCTCGTTAGCACAAACCCTAGAACGCCTAAGACGGAAAGACTACTCATGCTTAGAACTAGTAGAAACTCTAATCGCGCGTTGTGAAGCTGCAAAAGCATTGAATGCCCTTCTGGCAACAGACTGGGGTGGCTTGCGGCGGAGGGCCAAAAAAATTGATCGCCATGGAAACGCCGGGGTAGGTCTTCGCGGCATTCCGCTCTGCTTCAAGGCGAACATCGCGACCGGCATATTTCCTACAAGCGCTGCTACGCCAGCGCTGATAAACCACTTGCCAAAGATACCATCCCGCATCGCAGAAAGACTTTTTTCAGCTGGAGCACTGCCGGGTGCCTCGGGAAACATGCATGAGTTATCGTTCGGAATTACGAGCAACAACTATGCCACCGGGGCGGTGCGGAACCCGTGGAATCCAAGTCTGATACCAGGAGGCTCAAGCGGTGGTGTGGCTGCTGCGGTGGCAAGCCGATTGATGTTAGGCGGCATAGGCACCGATACCGGGGCATCTGTTCGCCTACCCGCAGCCCTGTGTGGCGTAGTAGGATTTCGACCGACGCTTGGTCGATATCCAAGAGATCGGATAATACCGGTCAGCCCCACCCGGGACACCGCCGGAATCATAGCGCAGTGCGTAGCCGATGTTGTAATCCTCGACCAGGTTATTTCCGGAAGACCGGCGAGAATTCTACCCATACCGCTGAAGGGGCTTCGGATCGGCCTCCCCACTACCTACTTTTACGATGACCTTGATGCTGATGTGGCCTTCGCGGCTGAAACGACGATTCGCTTGCTGGCCAACAGAGGCGTAACGTTTGTTGAAGCCGATATCCCCCACCTAGAGGATCTGAACAGCGGTGCAAGTTTGCCAATTGCGCTTTATGAATTTCCGCACGCCCTAAAACAGTATCTCGACGATTTTGTGGGAACAGTTTCTTTTTCTGACGTTATCAAAGAAATTCGTAGTCCCGATGTAGCGAACATTGTCAATGCACAAATTGATGGACATCAAATTTCCAACGCTGAATATGAACTGGCGCGTCAATCCTTCAGGCCAAGGCTCCAAGCCGCTTATCGCAACTACTTCAGACTCTATCGGTTAGATGCAATCCTCTTCCCAACTGCACCCTTGGCGGCCAAAGCCATAGGTCAGGATTCCTCAGTCATCCACAATGGCTCAATGGTGAACACTTTCAAGATCTACGTGCGAAACGTGGATCCAAGCAGCAACGCAGGCCTACCTGGGTTGAGCCTTCCTGTCGGCCTTACACCTGATCGCTTGCCTGTTGGAATGGAAATTGATGGATTAGCGGGTTCAGACCACCGTCTGTTAGCAATCGGGGCAGCGTTAGAAAAAGCGATAAATTTTCGTTCTTTCCCCGATGTTCTGAATTAGCTGTTTTCCAAATCTGCGCTTCATTTAGAATTATTCTTGAAATTGATAGAATATTCAGTTCGTCTTTGTCGTTCCCAAAATCAAAACATCTGCTTGATATAATAAAAATCGATATATAAAATTTATAGTTAATGCGTCTTCACAGATTAGAACATGAATTATTTTATAATTCAGCAGTCAGGATTCCCAAGTAAAATTAAATCAGAGAACTCCATAGACTGCACCTACAGTTTGCTTTGAGTGCCAGAACGGCTCAAAGATTAGATTGCGGCTCAAGACCAAATATTAACCAGATATATCCATAGAGAATAGTTTATTATTCATAAAACACACAACAATACGACATCGGCGATTAAAGTACATATTCAAAATACACTGATTCTCTGCATGCAGGCTACATAATTTTATTATCATTACATAGGATCGATACATTTCGTTACAATCGGACACTTTTGCTTCATTCCCGCTCGCACAGATGTGCGTATTAGACCAAGCGCTTCAACAAGGAGGTGAGAGCCATTGACCACCCCGCCTTGGGTGCCTTTTTCAGGCCGTTATCCTGAAAGAGAGCTTTGCCGACCGCGACTATTTCAACACAGAAAGGGTCAGCCCGGGATGGCGCCAGGAAGGCATCGCCGTCGATCTTCACGTGCGAGAAACTTGTGTTCTGAAGCGAAGTATTCGGAAGGAAAGCAATATAAGCATCCAAATCATTTTTTTCATTGTTTGTAATGTGACAGACCTCGTTCTGCCAACACCTCATAGCTTCTTTTGTTATTCCTTGGGAATAGGGTGGAACGGTGGAGATGACCACGCCTTTGCCGGAAAAGCCCTCATAAAATCGCTCGCATGCATACCTTCGCATTTCTTGAAACGAACAATAAACGTACATTAGAGAATCATTGAGTACAATATTCAGGGACATACCTACCGGTGCTGGCAAGCAAGCAACACTGCGAAAGCGCTTGACCACTTCGTCTATAGCTGGATCAATCGGTACATTGGTATCAATGATAGAATCTATCCAGGAGCGTTGAGCAGGTATGAGATCCTGTTGTGCAAACCTAAGATAAGCTCTCCTTGTAGCAAGTAGGACGATTTCAAGTTCACGCCGGTCTTGTATATGCGAGCAGTCGATAACGTTGAATATCGGCCGACTGTGATCCATATCGAACAAGAGGGTTCTTTTTTGAATGTCAATCAGTCTAGGTTGATTATTATACGTGCTTGAGTACCCTTAATATTGGCTACCCGATAGCATCAATCACGGGATTGCGGTTTGAATCAATTGAGACGCACCGAAGCATTTCGTTTTTTAGCTCATCAAATTTATGTTGTTGGACGATTTTTCAAAGTAGGGCCCACATTTCGGTGAAACCGCCGGCAACGGCGCGATGTGAGGCCTGCAGTTTGAGTATTTTGCGCAACTAATCGTATAGTGGGGGACAAACTGACACCGAAAATAAGACACTGACTGATTAGGCGGGCAGTGATTCCAGCTAGGTTAATGAGCCCCACTACATTATTAGTTAAAACTGTCAGCCTTTATCCATCATTTAAATATATATCTTGCCGGTATTTTTATACGTCGCACCGAGTTTTTTGCTTGTCACTTTTAGCTCGAGATCGCAACAATTCAAATTTTGCTCCCGGCAATCCGCTTTAGTTCGCAGATGGCTATGAATGTAAGAATGCTTTGTTGTTTTCTCATCAAGACGCGTCCTGACGTCCCGTTTTTTTGCGCAGGTGCTTTGTCAGCGTAGGCCACACAAGATGGAAGGAACCGCTTGGCCGGCTTGGACGCTTCATTGGGATCTTCCAGAAAACGTCACTCCCCCTGAGGTTCTCGCACGCCATTCTGTCCCAAAGCTTCTAGAGCGGCTCGAGGAGAACCTGCCCTTACAGGTCATTGAGCATAGAGGAATGTTCAATTTAGGGAACCGCATTCAAGAATGCACCGCGAGCTCATTGTTAGCCGCGCTGGGGCAAGGAGGACGTAATCTGAGCGAGTTAGACGTCTGTTTAACTTCAGATAATATCCCTGTGGTTTCTCATGATCTTAATACCTGGCGAGTGTCTGAAAAACTGGGAGATAAATTTTTCAATGAAATTCACTCATCAGACATCAATAATGTGCCTGTTATTATTCGAGAGGTGTCCAATGGGATAATACAGGATAGGTATCGTGAAACCATTGATCATATTCCTTTGTTAGACGAAATATTGGGGAAGGTATTCTCGGCTAATCCAGATGCCACCATTTTCCTAGACGGCAGGAACTACGAGGCTCACGTGATTGTGGCTTGGCTTAGCCACCGACCGGTATACCATCAAAGAGCTGTTGTACTTTTCTACACATTTGAATACCCGGACGGTGGTGCCTTTGTCGACGCAGTTTTAACAGCCCAGCCCGCATCTGATTGGAGAAAATCAATCGCTTTGATGCCCGCTCTTTTTCCTGAAGAACTTTGCCGATTAGCCCGTCTGCGTCAAGTTAGTGAACCCACAGTCGATGATTTGTATTTGGCAGGCAAAGCCTGGATTGATTCCTTGCTGATGCAGGACATGCGGGTTGTGGCGGTACATGTTGTTTTCTCCGAAGTGTCCAGAAATTTGTTGGATCGGGTTGTCGATAAAGATGTCTTGTTGGCTTTCGACTCTGATCAAGCTGCAGTGAGACTCGCGCACTACGTCAAGGAGGATACAATGATCAAAGCTAAACGCCCTCACCTAAAGTTCGCTGCGGTCACCAGATGCTACGACTTCGCGGCCTTACTGAATTCCGGCGAGAGGGCTGAGTTCTCAATCGACATTAACACAGGCAGGGCTCGACCTCATGAGACAGACGAGCGGAAACACATACGTTGGAGAAAAGGAACACCAGGAAATTCTGCAACGATTGCGGACTGGGTAATCTCAGATCGATCTGAAGATGAAATGGCTATCTGGGAATGGCGAAATCAGGGCATCGATCGTGAAGTTTCTCATCTAAGCCCCCATCTGGATGTCGATGTAGGAACGTCGGAATAAAAATATCGAAACCAGAATAATTTGTTTATTAGGTTTAGCAAATCAATGTATTTTTTCGAAATGTATCTGTTTATTTTCCCAATGTAATGAAACTGTGCTTCACATATATTTCCACTTTACACTAAATAGATAGATTTGTTTTAATTATATTCAAATTTTATCATCATATTCATTGGCGATCCGTGTATAATTCTCGAGACTGGATACATTTACAATTCAATATATCCTGCCGCCGCCGCCGCGTCGCTGTGAGCGTCCGGCGAAAGCGTTTTCGGGTGTCGAGAGATGGAAGCTACGAGCCGCGTTTCATTTCATCGGCCATGACGCGGTCGATTATTTCAGGATCGCACTGTGTGTCGATGAGGAACTCGCGGATACCGCCGTCCCACGTCCTGATGTCGGCAAGTAGGCTTTGAAGTTCTTCGATGCCATTCCCGGTCAGACCCTTCGGGCCATCTTCACTGCCATCGCTGACGTAAACCAGTTCGCCCTCGGAGATGTTGTCCGGGTTTGCGGTTACTTCTTCGATCAGTTCGAGGTTTTCGCCGATCATGCCGGCGACTTGGCTGAGCGTATAGATGAACCTCGAGCGAGCCATCAGGCGGCCTCGCATCGAGCTTTTGCTGGCATCCAGTTCCAGGGCAGCAGATCTTCAAATCGGTCTTTGGGGTGATCCTGGATCCGGGTCAGGACATCTGTCAGGTAGAGCTCCGGATTATGGCCGTGCAGTTTGACCGTTTCGATGATGGTCAGGATGTTGGCGATGCGCTCACCGCCCTTGTCCGAGCCTGCGAATAACCAGATGCTATGACCGTTCCTTCTTGCGATGTCGCTCAGTGAGCGCAGCATAGCCTGGTGCCATTTCGGCCGATAGGAGGATGGATTCATCATGACTGACTACGATGCATATATTGGGTTGGACGTCCACAAAGACTCGATCTCCGTTGCCATTGCAGACGCTGGCCGTTCTGGCGAGGTCCGCCTCTTCGGAGCTATTCCGAACGAGCCAGCCGCGATCTCCAAACTTGTAAAGAAACTTTCGAGCAGGCACGGACGGGTTGAGTTTGTACGAGGCGGGGCCGTGTGGATACAATGTCTTTCGGCAAATTGAGGCGTTGGGCTTTGTTTGCCGGGTAGTCGCGCCAAGCCATACCCCTGTCCGGCCCGGCAATCGGCAGAAGAACGACACCCGCGACGCCGTGATGCTTGCAAGGCTGTTGCGCGCCGGAGAACTTACCTTCGTTTGGGTTCCTGATGTCGTGCACGAGGCGATGCGGGACCTAGTGCGAGCCCGGTCTGTCGCGTCTCACGATGCGCGGAAAGCTCGAACACTGATCCAACTGTTTTTGTTGAAGCATGACCTTCGGTATTCGGCCAAGTCATGGACGTCGCGACATAGGACCTGGCTACGCAATCGACATTTCCAACATTATGCGCAGCAGATCGCGTTTCAAAGCTATCTGAATCGACTGGAACAGGCCGAGGCCCGCAAAAAGGAGTTGGAAGATCAGATCGCTGTCATTTCTCAGACATGGTCCTTGGCACGTACAGTGGTGAACCTGCAGGCTTTCAAAGGCATAGGCTTGGTCATTGCCGCAACACTGGTCGCCGAGATCGGAATATTTTCGCGTTTCGACAATCCCCGGAAGCTAATGGCATACCTTGGACTAATTCCTGGAGAGCACTCAAGCGGCGGTTCCGTTCGGCCACGCGGGATAACCAAGACAGGCAACTCGGCCCTTCGCGCCCTGCTGTTCGAAGCTGCCTGGTCCTACCGCGTTCAGGCCAAGGTTGGGAACTGGATGCATAAGCGACGCCCGGACGTCCCGCAGGCCATTAATGACATCGCCTGGAAAGCCCAGGTTAGGTTGAGCGCACGATACCGCAAATTAGTCGGATCAGGTAAGAAGAGCAACGTGGCCATCACCGCGGTCGCTCGCGAGCTTGTCGGCTTCCTATGGGATGTTGCTCGCAAAACTGAATCCGAAACAACGTCGGCTGCTTCTTGAGCAGCTAACCCATAATCAGCGATCGGGAATGGTCAGGGCGTCGGGAGCGGAGAAGGAATCCTCGGGCAAAAATTTGGACGGGTTTATCCTATGTCCGCAGCCAGATCGAGGCAGCCTTCCGACGCATCGTCACCATTGGGTAGCCAATCCCAGGACAAGAGTTTGAGCAACCGTCGAGTATTCCCGGCGCTCTGACCCATCCCGACCGTTACGTAATGCTAAAACACTGCCTGCTTTGCAGGCGGTGTTTTAAAGCGCGCCTCAAACCTTGATAATGGTCATAAGAGTTTTTTCTGCCGAGGCACATCTACCGAACATTCTGCCCATATCGGGGCAGAAGTCGAGATCCATTACCGCTGGCATGCGTTTTACGGTCGGCATGTCCGCCGTTACTACGGCGAACATCGCCGCGGATCGGCAGTCGTCGTTGTTGAGCACGAACCTGGAGTGACGACGGCCGTGGAGCGGTGGATGCTCGACCGCGCGATCTGTGCCGCGATGAAGCTGGGAGAGCCGCAGGTATCGCTACAAGCGCTGACGGACCTTGAGCGGGTACTCAAGGATCATGGACTCAGGCAAGTCTTTTCGGATGAACGACCTCCGCCACAAGCGGATCTGGCCAGGATGAACGTCATGCCGGCGCGCCACCTCACCAATGCGAGCACCGGGTTCATCAGCTTCCGCCAGTATCCTCAGCTTCGCCTCGTCCGACCAGCGCCGCCTGCGCTCGGTACCGGACATGATCTCCATGCGAGCCATGAAACCTCTTTGTTCTGGTATTAATGTCAGCACTAATGCTGGTTCGAATGCCAGAACATCGCCTGATTTGCCCGATCAGCAAAAACAGCTCACCGGACGCTCACGCGTCGCTTGCGTCCGGTGAAGCTTCCTTGCAGATCCCGAGGCAATCTGCCCCGGAAGGCGAAGACTGCTCCCGCCGTCACAGGTACGACGCCGTGAACGGTACAAAGTCGACGCATAAGACGTCAGCCGCAATCGGCGCTCGCCGTATGGTTCAAGCAGCGAATGGCGCAAACGGGCGGCCGACATAAGCAGCCAGCGATTGTCGCTCTTGCCCGCAAGCTACTCGTTGCCCTATGGAAATATATCACCGCAGGCGTGGTCATCGAGGGGGCTATCGTGCAGCCTGCCTGATCGTCCACCGTTCAAATTCCGCCATCCTCCAGGATGTGATCAGTCCTGGAAGACCCCAGGTGGGGCGAGCCGATCCACTGTTTGGCATTCAAAACGCCGATATTTAAGTATGGTATCGTCCACCTGAACCCTGTCCGTCGAAAGCAGGATGTTGGTGCTGCTGCTCATCACAGCGACCGTATATAAGCTGGATCCGGCTAGCTCAAAAGCCGCGTCACGCAAGGGTTCACATCTGGAGCAGTCTATCGGAGAAGCCAAGATGCCTCCCTAATCAACACCCTGATTGACAAACCTCATATAAACAGTGGAAAGGCCAGCTCCTTGAGGGGGCGACAGGCGTTTTCCGCGATAGACCCGGCAGCGGAATGCAAAAAAACAATTTTGACTCCCCATCTGCAATTAGAAAGACCCATCTGTTCAGTGTAATGGTGGACGCCGAGTTGATGGGCACCGGTGTTGACCCGGTGAACCCGGACGAAATCAACCTGCTCTACTACATGCCGCTCTTCAGCTTGGTCGCATGGAAGAACCGCGTACGGATCATGGTGGCGACCAAGGCCCTTATCGCATCAAGCCTGGCAAGGCGGTCTCAGCCCGCAGCTCCGCTGGCGGAAGGCTCGAGCTGCTTGGTATGTGAATCCGTCTAGAGTGAAAAACCTCGTGACGCCGAGCGTTCTCGACTCCGCGAATTTTCAGGAGTGTTGAGCTCCCGCGGTTCGACCGTCTGCGAAGAAACAGGTAGCGGTATACCAAGCAACTCATTCAGCAACGCTTCCTGTTCCGAGCCTGTCAGGTGGTCGACTCGCGAGGGAGATGCTGGTCTAAATTCTGAAAGGCGCGACAATTCCGGTTCGCCGAATAATGCTTGTGGATCGATGGAGGCGTTAGTCAAGCGATCACGTCCCACATGCCCCTCCGAAGGTTCATGGACCAAGCTCTCCGCCACAGAGCTTTCTGGCAAGGATGTACCAGGGTTATCGTACCCAAGCCCGTCGCCATTATGTGCTGGCAGAGTCGGGACTGGCACACTCTGCAGGAGGTTCAACAGCTCCTGGTGTCCTTGATCTAACGCATGACTGTTCGGCACTAACGGCACCGACTGGCCCTGAGAATCCACCTTTTTTGCCGGTTCTCGCACACCGGATAACACGTGTGACGATGCCTCGAGTTTGCCCTGCCCCTCTATTCCCTCCAACTGAAGAGGAGCCGGAACCTTTGATTCCGGATAAGTTGGCGAGAACTGATGTTCCACAGGCTCCGACAGGCTTGTTCCCGCTTGCACTCCGGTTTGATTGTGGTGCGGGAGAATGTGCAACGCTCGGCTATCGTCCAAAGTCACCACTCTCGCTTGACGATCTGGAGTCGGGAATTTGGAAGCAGCCTCGCGCTCCTGCCAAGCCTGCTTATGACGGACGGACTCTGACGCGCGCAGTGTCTGGGCGTCGTGTTCTTGCTCATTTAGCCCCCGCAGCCTCCGTTGAACTGTCACGCCAAGTATTTTTTTCGAAACTTTAATCACCTGATCGCTCAGGTATTCGGCTTCATTTTTATAAAGCTTGCCGAAAGTATGTTTAGTGCCTTTCAGTTCCCCTGTGGCGTCGTCGTAGATCGCCGATCTCTTATTGAACAGCCGCCGGTGACTTAAGATATCTCGGCCCAGTTCATTACCTTCCTTGTCCAGGAGAGATCTATAAGATTTGCTGAAAGTGCCCCCAAGTTTCCGAATCTTTGTATATGAGGTATTGTGATCTTCCGATTTTGTTGAATTCTTGGAAAAACCAAGTCCTTTGCGAGCGATAAGTTCAAGATTACCTTTGTCGTCCCGCTCAAATGTTTCCCGTTTGGAACCTACTTGTCGGGTTAGTTTGCGATAAAGTCTGTTCTCTCGTCCACTGCGGTAAGGCGCAGTCATCTCTTCGGACGTGGCCTGAAACAGCCGCCGGTTGAGCCTGCCTCGGTTGACATACCGTGTACGGATCAGGGTGTCGTTTTCGTCCCGCTCCCATTTTTCCTCAAAACGTCCGTCTCTATGTTTTACATGCTTTGTACGAAGAGTGCCGTCCTCACCGTATTGATGCCTGGTAACACTTGCCCACGTCTTCCTTTCGTGAAGACTCAAATAAAACGCTCCTGTCTCCAGGTTACGCTTCAAAACTTTCATGTTTTTTCTTAGTAGGCCGTGCTCGCGCGTCAATTCTCTTGCGTTGTCAACTCGCAGCCTTTTATTTCCGAGAAGTTTATAGCTGATTTCACCCCGAAAGCTGGCGCCCAACTTGTCGACGAGCCGAATATCCGCAGCGTATTTTTGCTTCTTCTGCGGAGCTTCGAACCGCCCGCGCCGCTTCATTGCCTTCTCTTCCGTAAGCACCGCGTTGCGCATTTGCTCAACCAGGCGCTGAGTAGCGCGGCGCATGTCGATTGTAGGGGATTTCGCGACCGTTTTCTTTGTGATGTTGACCATGACTAAGCTCTTTCAATCAGATGCTTGTGACGTGACAAGTCTCATTGCCGGCGCGGCAGTAGCAAAGTCACAGGCTGTTTTCAGTTTGGCCCCGCGGCCGACTTTCGTAGCTCCGACGGCTATCAATGATCGGTCGGGAAGTGGGCTCTGGGCGGACAAAATCACGTGAATACTTATCGGCGGGACCGCCAAGCAGTTGGGCAGCGTCCTCTGGCAGCTTCATCATAAGGCGCTTATATTCCGCAGCGCTCGTATAGGTGCCGGTCCGCTGGCTTTTTTCATTGCGATCCGCAATGAGCACATCTTTATCCGTCAGCTGCTGCACTTTGTCCGGAGAGAGGTCTCGAATGTCGCGTAGATCCGCGCCATTCGAAGCAATCACCGCTGCCTGCTCGGTAAACCGTTCAAACTTGACGGTGTTCGCATGGCTTTGTCGGCCCATCGAAAGGGGCAATCCGACTCGGCCCATCAACTGCGTGAAGTGTTCGGGATCGGAATATTCCAGTCTGGGAGGTGTCATATAACGGTTTCCGTCGCGAGCAAGGACTTGAACGCGATCCCATAATTCTCCCTTTTTCAACGCTAGCGCCCAGGGGGAATTGGGTGCGTTGTGCATCAGGAAACCAACACTAACCAAGCGATCGCGAGTCATCCCGCCGCTCCCGTCTGGCTGCCGTCCCATATTGACCGTCGCGAGCGGCAATTGTTTGTTGTGGGCTCGATTCTCTCCTGCAAACTCGGCAAAGCGTACATCCGCGCTGCCTTTTTCCCATGCTTCCAAGTATTTGGAATCATGCATAATACCTGACTTCGACCTAAGCTTGATCTCGGTGTCGTTGCCATATTGGGCCTTTATGGTGCGTTGGAATTCATCGAAGGGTTTATTCGCATAGTTGTCACCTGCGAACCTGTAGACGAAATGGATATCGTTTTGCGGAGTCTTGATCAGAATGTCAGGGAGCAGCGATCCTGCCTGGAATTCGTGTTCATAGCGCTTTTGAACTTCTCTGCGGCCATATTTCTCTGTTTGTATATACCGATCTTCTGGCTTCAATCTGTAGTTTTGATCAAGCTTTATATTTTTATCTGTCTGATAAAAAATATTGGTACCCGTGATACCCATCTCGGCATGAGCGCGATTCCACACTTCCAGCTTGTGTTGAAAACGCGATTTTGTATCGAGTTCCTGCGGAGCGGCAATCCTTTCAAATGCGAGCGGCGGCGGAAAGTAGTTGCCTGCTCCGTCCCTGTAGAGACGGCAGCTCGCATTAAATTCCGCCTTGGTCGGTAGATGTTCGAGGTTACCTTTAGTGACACCGGCGACCGCGTCACCTCCGGTTTGTCGGACAAGAATATACTCATCTGGCCGCCGGTCGTGACCCGGCAATGCCATGTTTGCAAACAAGCTGGATAAATCATTGTGTGTGTCAGCTTGCGTAAGGTGGGAGCTCGTCTCATGCAGACGGGACTCGAGGCTTTCAGTCTGAGCGGAGCTGCTGCCGTGGTCGCCAAACTCGTGGGTTTCTTGGCTACTCACCATCTCGAAATCGTTGGTCGTGTCGGAATTGACTATCTTCTGCCGCTTGGTGGAACCGTCATTGGCAGTTTCGATGCTGTGCACGCCCACTACGACGCTGTTTTCATCACTGCCTTCACTGTTCGGATTCATTATCGAACTCCTTTCAGTCAGCCAGGTCTTCGTTGGGAAGCGGGCACTGATGAACAAAATTCTCCAGCTCGATCATGTCGAGGTCCAACTGTGTGAAACCGCTTGGTTCGTGATTATCGGTCTTTTTCTGTTGGATTTCTCGATGTGTCTCGGGCGACGAGGAATTGCTGCTATTGCTGGGATTGAGTTTGACTATCGCCATTTTTGTTCTCCTGCAGGGCAGAGCCCGGCTCCTGTTGATTGCTGCTCCAGTCAATCACGGTCATTCGTGAACGGTTGCTCTACGTGGCGGTGCCGATTAACTCAGCGACACGGGGCGCGAGTCGTCCGATGGCCAGTCGTGACAGCCTGTTGATCTCTCCGGATTCCTGTGCCAGCAGGTCTTTCCTGCAGCATAATTCAGAGTCCGGATGGAAATCGACAACATGTCGAAACTACCATCCGGGACCAAATTGTTGAACGGGTTTATCGTTTCATCTGTAACCCTCGTTCAGCTTTGCGCGATCTGGTAGTTCTCATGCGAAAAGGGCAAACGGCCAAGCACAGATATCTTCGACGCGATTTTCCGGAGAGGATCGGCACGCGGTGGCCTGCAGATATCGGTTGGTCATTCCTGTACCACCGTCAGCGCTGAAAGAGGCTTCGTCGGCCTCGCTCGCGCGGATCATACTCCCGCCGTTCGTCTGGCAACTCAGCCGTATTATAGTGTTCCGCGCTTTGCGACTGAGCTTTCAAAGGCGCCGCCCCTATCAAACTGGCGGTTCGGTCCAACGCGGAGACGAGTTCCTTTCTCTTTTGCCGTACACTGAGCGAGCTGGTCTCAAGTTTCATCTTGAAATCGTACAGGGCCAGGAACTCTCCATAGACTTCACGTTCACGATCGCGCGTTGGCCATTGTCCGGTCAGTGCAGTCTCGCGCGCGAGTACAGCTTCTGTCTGCCCACGAGGCCCAAGATGAAGCACTGGCGGCTCTTGCTCTTTGCTGGGAGGTGACAGCAGGGGATCACGGCTTACCGTATAATTGTAGCTGGTTGTTGCGACACGAATTGGCATAGTAACGCTGTCGGACGATACGCTTTGCAGGCCATCCTTGGCGAGTTGGTGTGCGTAACCCAGTTGATTCAACTGATATCCGTTTGAAGCCGCTGCACCTTCAGCAGACGCGACAGGGTCTGACAAGGTTGCTCGTTGATCTGAGCGATAACTGGAATCATCTGTCCATCCACGCCCAACTAGCCCGCTTCGCCTCCATCCAGTTCCAACATGCTGCCGATGAAGCTCTTTACATTCAAGATAGGCAGGCATTGGCCTTTCGAGACGACGGCCTTCTTTCGTTCTGCGTAAAACTTCGTGGACCACCTTAAAGCCAAAAATGTGCTCCGACTCGAATTGTCCAGTCTCGGTAGCGAGCCGCGCCCGTTCGTTCCTACGACTTCCGTATGTGCCGATATTATCGCCTCTCGGGCAACTGGATCGGACTGGCGGAACAACTTGTCCGCCTTCGTCGGACGCTGTTCCTTTCGTACCGGGATTCAGCCCTTGGAGAGCCCCGTTTCCAGTCAAGTGGCTTTTGAAGCCGAGCCTCTTTATCTTGCCTCCGCCATTGAGAGCATGGCCACTGGCAATTGTGTTCTCCCGACACGCGTTCAGTCCAGAAAGTTCAACATGAGCTGCGCTCCGCATCTCCGACCGTAGGCACGTCCCGGGCCCTGTCTGACACGTTTCTTTTGAAGTTTTTTCACATCTGTGGGCCGGTCGATTGAGATCAAGCTTACCCAAAGTGCGCTTGGCCTCACTTGGGGAAGTCGATCGCGAAGGCGAGTTGAGCTCCTCGACTTCCTCAAATGGGTCATGTTCATCGCGAATCCAAGCCGAAGGGTCAAGTTCCAACAAACGCGCGTTCACCACCAAATTCTGCCACCGCGGTTGAGCAGGCTGCCTCCACCTTGCGTATGCCCGGAGTTCCGCGTTTCCCAGCGCAATCCCGTCATAAAAGAAAGCTGAGTTGGTTTCTTCTCCAGGCGCCAAACTTGAGATCGAGGAATCCTGTACCGCAGCGAGGCGGGCATCCAGGATTAGATCTTCCCATGAGGGTCGTTCGGGCTTGTCCCAGTTCTCGTACACGTCACGCTCGGGCGCTCCGAGTGTCACTCCATCATACACAAAGGATGCACGAGCGTCCTGCGCACCGTCAATTGGGGAGCCCAACATGCCCTCCAATTCGTCAGGTGGAAGTTCCTTTCCTGCTTCAAGACTTTCGTTCTCACACGAGGTCCGATCAGACTGGTTTAATTCAGCAACGCGTGCGTTCACGACGAGATCTTCCCATCCGGGCTGCGCGGGCTCCAGCCACCTTTCATATGCCAGGCGTTCCCCCTCACCCAGCGGGATCCCTTCGTACTCAAAGACCGAAGCGCCTCCCGATTCATGGAACCAGGCGGACCTGTCAATAGCATCAAGACGCGCGTCTATTATCAGGTCTCTCCACGAAGGTGGTTCCGGTTTGCTCCAGTTGTCATATACTTCGCGCTCGGGTGAGCTGAGCCTCATCCCATCATAGTAAAATGATGCAGGGACACTCTCGTCTTGGTCTATTGAGCCTTTCCGCTTGCGCTTGGGCGCATCGGACCGGAACTCCGTGCTTCTTTCAGGGGGATCGCGCTCATGCGAAACTGAAGCAGACGGGTGTAGTTCTGCAATGCGAGCGTTCACAACGAGCTCTTGCCACCCCGGCTGTCCGGGCTCCGGCCATTCCTCGTAGACACGTCGTTCTCCTTCCCCCAGAGGAACACCCTCATAGACAAAAACCGACGAGGTCGTTTGTCTGCCATCGAAATTCCAAGCGGAACTGTCGATATCATTAAGACGGGCACTCAGCACGAGGTCTTTCCACGTCGGTCGGCCCGTTTCATTCCAGGCCTCGTATGCCGACCGCTCTGCAGCGCCCAGTCTCATTCCATCGTAAAAGAAAGATGCAGATGATTCTTCCCAGCGATCCGTTTGACTGCCAGATGAGGAGCCAGCACAACGGTTCCTGAACTCCTTGGGACGAAGGACAGGGTTAACTCCGGAGTGAACGTCGGGCGAGGATCTAGCCGACGCGGTGAGCCCAATTTTTGAATTTCCCGGCGGGTTCATGGCGATGTTTCATCAATCTGCAAACTTCGTTGGTCATGAATTCACGAACTGGCATCTAACGGCGCTCACAAGGCTCGATCGGAAATGTCGTCACAACGCATTTCAAGTGTCAGGCGCAATTTCACCGCGTCGCTGGAGCGAAATGATCTGCTCGAGGAGCTCGCGTTGCGCCAATAGTGCTGGAGCTATTTCCGGAGGCATCTCGGACACAGGTTCGGCGGCGGCGGAACCGCTGCACTCGCCAATGTCACCAACTTCGTTTGACCCAGGGTAAACCTCCATCCCAATTGCGACACTATCCTCTCCATCAACCATGGTTTTACTCAGGGAAGTATCGGCTTCTCCATAGTCTGTCGGTTCGATCTGCACCGCCTCTAGCATAGTGGTGCCAGTTGCTCGTTGACTGAGATTGTCGCCAAAGAGATTCGTGTCTTCCGGGAGCATCAAAGATGCGGGCTCGGGAAGGGAACCCGCTTGGCTTTCGAAAATCCGCTTCAACATGAAATCGGAATAATATCGCACCTTCCGGAGTTTGAGAGGAGGCTGGCCCTTGATAAGGACTATTTCGTAGTTGTCGTCGAGCAGGCGGACTTGTTCGGGTCGCAAAAGAGGAGCACCCTGATCGGAGATCTGGATGTTATGATCAAACATGCGAGCTTGGCTGTATGACGTTGAGCGAGCCTGGAACGTGTATTCGCCGATAGCTTTAGAAATGTAGGTTGGTGTCTCGTCGTCAGCCGTAGCCATGAATACCTGCACGCCCGTATTGCTGAGGAAATTTTGCTTGCCGGCCTCATCATAAGTTCCGGTCAAGGCCGACAGACTCTGTATAATAAACATGAAGCGGCCCTTATAACCGGCAATCGTGGTGATTGCCGTTTCCACCGCTTCCAGCTTGCCCAAATGCTTGAACTCGTCGAGGAGAAACAGGACCTCATGCCGTTCATCCTTAACAGGCAGCGTTCGCTGAAGGATTGACACAACCTGCTGAAAGAGGAGGCGCATCAACGGCGCTACGACCTCAAGATCATTTGGGCTGACACAAAGATAAATGCAGGTCCTCTTCCGACGTAGGTCGTAAACGGAAAAATCGGATTGACTTGTCGCTGCTTTGACCAGCGGATCGGCCCAAAGATTGAGCCCGCCGTCGCCGAGCACCGATGTATAGGATGTCAGAATTTTGGTGTCATTTCCTGCCATGTTGTCGAATATGCGCTGAGCCTCTTTGTTTTGGGTTTCCTCCGCGAGTTTAGCAAAAAGCTTGTATTTCTCGCCCGGCTGAGCAAATAGGTCGTAAACGGAACCGATTGTGGGTGTGCCGCGCTCAATGCAGCTCAGGATGCCTGCAACGAAAAGATCCCTTGCGCCGTCAATGAAACCTTCTGCTCCCTTGCCCTTGGCTGTGATAAGATTGGCGGCGAGGCGGCGCGTTTCGGTAAAGCGCCGCTCGGGTGGCAACGCGGCGATATCCAGTACAGGATTGTAGCAGTGCGTTCGCCGCTCTGGATCTAACGGTGAGAACTTGAAAACCGCGTCGCCGCTCGATTTACGCGCTCGCGACGTGAGTTCAAAAAGCTCACCCTTCACATCCAAAGCAATCACCGAGCCCTGAAAGGTTAGCAATGTCGGAATAACGACGCCAACGCCCTTACCGGCGCGGGTTGGCGCGACAATAAGGCTGTGAGGTTGGTCTCCATTGGTTAGATAGCTTCCGAACCAGCGCGGCCCACATATCTTTCCGAAGATGGGGCCCTTGATGCGACTGTATCGCTGGAGGTAGCCGGCGTATCGCATTTCGCCAACCCCGGCCCAGCGAGCAGTTCCGTGATGCTCGGGATCGCGCATCGATAGGAATAGTTGGCACAGCAGTATGAACGCGGAGGTGGCAAATATAATCGCCAATCCGTGATAGAAGATGGGGCTTGCGTATCCCAAATAAGGTGGTGCCTCGTACAAGAACGCGAAAACGCTGAACGTCATCATCGCTTCGCCAGTAAAGCCATGGCGGAATGTTGCATAGAGACTTGCCGCGCAAAACCCAGCGACCAGTGAACATACTATGCTTATAGCTAGGCGTATTGGCGTGTACTTGCCTGAATTCATCACGTGACCACGCTTCGATCCCCTATCGGAAAGGGCAACTTGTTGTGCGGATAGCTGAAACTACCGCCCATAGTCTTCACGCATACGGGATTCCCTCGTATCAAGCGGCGCGTCGCGGCTGTGTCCGCTGCGACCCACGGATTGCGCCCCGGTGCGATCGGTAGGTTGCGCGCGATTTGCGCCGGGCATGATGTCGCGGACATTTTTTACGCTTGAAGTTTCAGGGTTATCGGCGTGGTCGAAGACATGAGCGGGATGTATGAACTTGGCAAAAAGGTCTTCGGCGCCATCCGCCGCTCTGGAATTATACGTCGCCGGCGTCATGTAAGCGTTGTCTGGTGATTTGAGCCAAACATTCTCCGTGCCATACGTGTTCGTCACAGTGGCAAGTTTTTCCAGCCTGAGGAGCTTTGGCCAAAACGCAAAGAAGGTTCCACCACGATGCTGAACCATCACCTCCGGATTGTGCACACCTGCCTGTAGCGGGAACTCATAGTCATGATCGCTGACTCGTGGTCCAGCAGGTGTATTATAGTGATATTGCCTATCGGTCTTCAGCCTGCTGAAAGTGTTCTCGGAAAGACCGAGCGCCTTCATTCGTTCGAGATACTTTTGGGGACCGAGATGCAAAAGAAGCTGATTTCGGGGCATATAAGATGTTTGTGCGCCATCCACTTTTTTGACCAGGATCACACTGTTGTCCAAGTCCTCCGCAATGGGCCACTTCCCTTTTCTTTCAAATATTTGTCGGCATGTCTCAAAGAGCACGACATGCTCCCACGGATGGGGCCACGGGGGAACTGGCTCGTTCCCGATCAGCAGGTTATCACCAATATGTTCAGCATCAAAAATCGTATGGGTTGACGGGTGCCGCGGCTGGTAAGCTTGGGACGTGCTGAGGTCTGGCCGAACCTCATCTCCTAACGCGACCTTTTGTTTCCCCTTTTCAAAAGCTATGTTAACACGCGATGCTTCGCTGATATGCGAGGGCTCTACGGTGCTCAAGCCAGGAAGGTCCTTGCGGATCGCTTGTGATGATCCAGGCGCGCGTTCGATGCTCGTTTCCGGGGCAATAGTGGGCGAACCCACTTTCTCGAAAGCCTCATTCAAGCTGACCCCATGGAAATCGCCTGTAACATCCCGCGCGGAGCGAGGTCTCTTGGAATGCGTTTCAGATAGTGCGTCGATTCTAGCCAGTTCCTCGTCGGTCAAATCGGGGAAGTCATCGGATTTTGCTTCTGGTGGGCTAAATTCAAGCCGAGAACCCTCCCGATGGACCGCAGGGCTTGCACGCAGCTCGTCGGCACCCGCAGCAAAATCCACTCGCGAGAGAACATTATCCGGCATGACCGGATGAATATTGGGTGCAACATCCCGTTTCGAAGTGGTGCGAGGTTCAGATAGTGCGTCGATTCTCGCCAGTTCCTCATCGGTCAAATCGGGGAAGTCATCGAACTTTCCTTCTGGTGGGTTCAACTCGAGCCGAGAACCCTCCCGATGGACCGCAGGGATTGCACGCAGCTCGTCGGCACCCACAGCAAAATCCACTCGCGAGAGAACATTATCCGGCATGACCGCATGAATATCGGATGCAGAATTCCCCTTCGAAGTGGTGCGAGTTTCAGATAGTGCGTCGATTCTAGCCAGTTCCTCGTCGGTCAAATCGGGGAAGTCATCGAAGCGCTCTTGCCGCGGCCTCACAGCTTGAACCGAACTTTCATGGATCGATCCTGAAACTGTTTGGCCATCGAGCTCGTTCCGCTCGTCGGAATCGTCAGTGTTAACGTCTTCGAGGATTTGGGTGCTTGCAATGCTGGGGGACCCTGCGTCAGTGCTTGAATCCCCAGCGGCTATGTTAGCAGGAAAACTCTGAGTACTGTGTCCATAAGGCGAAGCACTATCGTCAAACTCATGAAGGTCATCTAACCCCGGCCATGAGGAAAGTTGTGGAGTCGACGGAACGCTGTTAGCCGCCCCCTCATTATCCCTGTCGTCTTCGATCGCGTATGGCGCAGCGTCGAATGTTTCTTCAGGTTGCCCCTCTCCTGCAATGACGGTGTCCAGACTTGAAACCAACGTGGTTGTGTCAACAGGAAGCGTCGAAATTTCATGTTGAGGTTCCGAATAACTCTCTTCAATCTCCTCGAGATCATCCAGCCCCATCACAGACGCGTGCGACCCTTGCGACCTGGGCGCCGTAGTCGCGCCTTCCTCCACAGTCAGAGGTCTTGCAATCATATTGATCTCGTTTTCTGAGGGGGCGCGCTGCTTCGCAACGGATTCACTATCGTCACCAGACTGCTCATCTTCGCGTGATCGCTTTGTTCCTCCTTTGCGAAAACGTGACGATGGAGTCGCTTCGCGGCGGCCTTCGGCGGCGTATTCCTGTTCAGTCTCACGCAAGTATTGCCTTGTCGCACGAAGATACCGTTCGCTCATCGGTAAATCTGCAGGTCCGCCCGCGGGAGCCTCGGTTGATCTCAGTGGGATTCCGGCATGGGTATTCCGGACATGGGCTGCTGGCCCCTGATTTGCGGTTGAAGTACCCGGAAGGTCGGGTAGGCCGCCAGAAATTGGTGATCGTGAGAAACCAGTTGTTGTCATGGGGTCCGTGCCGTCTTGTCGGACAGCGGTCGATCGTGGTGTGAGCGGGACTGGTACAGTTCTGGCTCCTGGGCTATTCGAAGTCACGGGAGCGGAGCTGCTGAAGTCTCGACGGAACTCTTCGTCTGCCATAATTTAGTTCCTTTCCACCTTCGATGTCTCATCCATCCTGGCTGCGCCCATCTCTTGCACGCTTGCGAACGCTCGGTTCGGCGTCATCATCGCGTGGACGCTTAGAATTTGGTTCTCCCTGCCGCGGCCGATCGGCTGGAGGCGGCAACAGGTCTGCTGCGCTGTTGGTCTGTCCAGGGGCCCGCAGAGGAGTTGATTCAACAGGCTCTATCGGCGATGTATCCGGATCGTCCCGGTCCTCCCCTACGCCGGTGTGGGCCCTCCCCGCCTCAAGATTGTTCACCCTAATGCGCTTTGCGCCGCTCTGCTCTTCCTCGTCACGGCGAGACCGTTTTGGATGAAGCCGTTGCCGATCGTCACGTTTGCTTGTTGTGCGCGTGACGGGTTCTATTGCCAGGCGGCGAGGACCAGAACGCCCCTCAAGGTTCCGCCCGGTGTCTCCGGCGACACTGGGAGAGCCGTTCTTCAAATTGTGATCGCGCCCATCGGCTTCAGAGCTGCGCGGTTGAGCATCGTAGCCAGACGCCGACTGCAGACGCCCGTTTCGTGCCGAGCCTTCTGGCATATTTGGGAGTGGCTCACCGTGCGAAGAATCGAAAGATCGTTTCAGTTCCCGGTGAGTTCCTCCCGGCGACCACGATTCGACATCAAAATCCTCGAAACGATCTTGTTCGGCCTGTTCGCGCTCGATACGGCGATATTCTGCATACGTGATTGGCCGCTCGGTAATGCCACGTTCTGCTCGCGAGGTTGCGTCAAGAACAATGCCGTGGCGAAGCGATATCTCTGCCATCCTGACACGCAATGCGTCGTAATTGAGGTGGGGGTGGCGTCGGGATATTTTCAGCCATTCCCGCCCAAAAAGCTCCCGTCGGTTGACCACGACATGCAGATGCGGATGATCGCGATCTGTATGAAAGCTTGTAAGATAGTTGTAGCGGCCGCCACCATTGCCTGACCCAAACATGTCGGCCGCCCATTCGCGGCTTGCTGCATGAGCCGACGTAGGATCCGTACCTGGGGGGAAGCTTACGATAATGTGCGTGGTTAAGTCCTGTTGCCTTTGCTCGTCCGGCAGGCTCTCGTCATAATTTCCGGTCTCCAGAACCCAGCTCCGAGCAAACCTGGTAATTTGATCAGGCGGTAGCGGAATATCGAGGTGCCGGGCTGAGAGCCGGAGCTCCAACTTGCCCTTCCTGGAGAGATATTCCCACTGATTAATAACCTGCTGAATGGTTTTAGTTCCGCCCCTAGGCACAATTCGAATGACAACCTGAGCTGGATCGGCCATCCCGCACCCTCCTAAGCAGGCGCAACATCAATGCTGCGGAGCATCTTTAAGCATTGAGCACCCATCTATCCGTCGTCGTGATACGGATAAGATGGAACGGAGCAAGCCATCGAGATCAGCGAAAGCCATACCGAAAGCGATGCGTTCATCTCGCAGAGCCTCCAAATCCATTTCCGGACGTTCGGCATAGGCGGAAAGCAGCGCCGAGATATTGTTTGAAAGCGTTCCTATTGAATGAAGTATTGCCTCCATTTTCTGACGGGTCTCGGCTTCAATTTCGAGGAAGCCGCCAATGCGGCGTACCGCGACTCGTATGGCCATACTGTCGGAGAGCCCGAGCAACCGTGCCTGGCTGGAAAAACTCTCGTACTCGGCCAATCGCAAACGCGCGCTCACGACTTTGAAGCTCTCAATCTTCACACTTTCATACGAGGCGGTGGCGACGCCATTCGAGGTGGGCGTGCTGTTTTGCGACATAGCTTCCTCCACTGAAGGATGGAAAGATCTAGTTTTTTCGCGGAACCACCGCGTTGGCAAAGTCAATAACTAGTGCTCAAAACGATCGCAATCAAGAATAAAAGAGGAATACTGCATAGTCTATCGTTACATCTGCAATTTATATGAAACGAATCTGAAATATAAAATCGCGTGAACCAGCATACCTTTCATGCTATTCGTGCGAATACATGAACCAACAGAAATACAATTTGTCATCACCCGCGATACGGCAGGAATCACATGAAACTACTTACATTTTGCTCATTCAAGGGAGGCGCTGGCAAAACGACTGCGCTTATGGGTCTCTGTGCCGCCTTTGCAAACAGCGGTCGACGAGTGGCTCTATTGGACGCGGACGAGAACCGACCACTCAGGCGATGGAAGGAAAATGCTATACGAAGCAACACTTGGGATCCTCTCTGTGAAGTTTATAGCGCAGAGGAAATGTCGCTTCTCGAAGCGGGATATGAGGAGGCCGAGCGCCAGGGTTTCGACTATGCGCTAGCGGATACACATGGTGGTTCGAGCGAACTCAACAATACGATTATCGCTAGCTCAGACATGCTTTTGATCCCGACTATGTTAACGCCGCTTGATGTTGATGAAGCACTTTCAACTTATCGCTATGTGATCGAGCTCTTGTTGAGCGAGAACCTGACGATTCCAACGGCCGTGTTACGCCAGCGCATGCCGGTCGGCCGCCTCACCGCCTCGCAACGGGCAATGTCAGACATGCTAGAGAACCTCCCCGTCGTTCAGTCGCCCATGCACGAGAGAGATGCATTCGCGGCGATGAAAGAACGGGGCATGTTGCATCTAACGCTGCTGAATACGAAAACCGATCCAACGATGCGCCTCATCGAGCGGAACCTCAGGATCGCAATGGATGAACTCGTCGTCCTTTCACACTTGATCGGCGATGCCTTGGAGACCTGAAAATGGGAATTCGCAAACCCGTTTTGTCGGTAGAGAAGGCTAGGCAGCTTGCTGTTGCTCGAACCGAGACAGTACGGCCTCTCCTGCCGATAGCAGCCCCCAACTTGGCCGTTTCGCAGTTTTCCACCGATATCGATCTGGCGCCGCGTCAAAGTCGGCCAGCCGCAACCAGACATGATCATCCCGATCAGCATCCAACGCCTACGGTCGATGCCCTTAGCGCGCCTGCAGGTTCCGAGAAGGTACAAGTGTTTCTTTCGGCCCGTCCGCCTGCGCCAGATGTATCGGCGGTTTATGACAACCTTATCCGTCAATACAGCCCTTGCAAATCGCTGCAAATGATCTTGCGCCGAGCGCTCAGCGATTTCGAGATAATGCTGGCCGATGGATCGTTTCGTGCCGCGCCGAAAAGCTATCCGGTCCGTGATATCACCCCTGAAAAGTCCATCCTTGTTCAGACCTCCCGTATGTTCCCGGTGTCGCTGCTCCAAGTCGCTCGCAGTCATTTTGATCCCGTGGGACTAGAGACCGCGCGGGCCTTCGGACAGAAGCTCGCCACTGCGGCGCTGGCATCCTTCTTTGCTGGCGAAAAGACCCGCCGTTGACCTCTTAAGAATGACGCGACAGGCCGCCCGAAGGCGGATCGTTTGCAGGTGTGGCCAGGAAAGTTTGTCCCTGGCAGTCGGATCAACCAAGCGAATTGTGACACACTACGATAACGCGAAAATTCGGGTCCGTCAGGCGGCGATTACCCCGCCGTAAGAGATATTCACATCCGCGTCAAAAAAATAGCCGGCACCCCGCGCTGTTTTGATCAACTTTGGGTTTGTCGAATCCCGCTCAAGTTTCCGGCGCAGCCTCAATATGAGAACATCAATGCTCCTGTCATATACTTCCTCCTCACGCACGCGACACGCGATGAGAAGCTGCTCACGGGACAGGACATCACCTGGCTTTTCAAGGAAAGCGACGAGAAGATTGAACTCCCCTGCGGTAAGTTTCACCTCGCTACCCTGTGTGGACATCAAACGGCGTTGCCTGAGACTAAGTGTCCAGTCAGCGAAACAAAACAAGCGCCGGTCTTTGGTTCGCACCACATTGGGTCGCACGCGCAACGCAACACGGAGGCGCGCCAGGAACTCGCGTGTTCCAAAAGGTTTTGCGATAAAATCGGTTGCCCCCAGTTCGAGCGCAACAACTTTGTCTGCCTCCTCAAGGCGATCGCCGCTGATGATTATAATCGGAACATCGGATTTTGTGGCCAGACTGCGGACGATCTCAAGTCCGTCTTCACGCCCTAAATTGAGATCGACGACGACCACGTCGACCGTCTCAGACGACATTACGCGGTTGAATTGTTGACTGTCTGATACGGCAGTGACCTTCAACGCGTGGACCGTAAGACACTCAGTGATAAGATGGCGCATGGCGGCATCGTCATCGATGACAAGAACGTGTTTCAACAGTTTACCTTTCAATTCCCGATTCTGTGGAACTCACAGTATCTAGACAAGCAAAGGCTGTACGCATCGTACCGCTCGTCAATTTTCTCTCGCTATACGGATACTTCGGCAAATTTTCGGCTAAACCGCGCATGACAATGCTAACGGCTTGTTTCAGTTTGATGACAAAGGTTGCTCCGACTTGACGCTGCAAAAGGCGGAGCCAGGATTTTGGCATGGATATCTAGTGCTGGTTTAGAAGATCTCCTATCGTTTCGCCGCGCCGGCGGGCATCGGCCGCGAGCCATATTTCGCCAACTTCGTAGACATCGCAGTAGGCGCGGAACGGGACGATGACATCAATTGCCGTTGCGAGCATGTCGATTAGCGTGCGATCTTCCAAGCTGGCCCCCTGGGCGCTGCTCTTCACCAGCGAAAACAGCTTTTTGAAGCCTTGGACGGGATTTGCCCCATGTATGGTTGAAATCGACCCGGGATGTCCTGAGACGACTTCACTCAGGTAGGCCCACGCGGCATCGTCACGCATCTCACCCAGCAGTATTCGATCAGGCCGCATCCGAAGACTTGCCTGGAGCAGTTGTTCCGCAGTCACAGCACCCAGTCCGACCCCATTCTTGGAGTAGAGCAGCCTGACATGATTCTCATGGGGAATGACGAGTTCGAGCGTATCTTCAATGGTGATCAGCCTTTCTTGCGGCGGAATAGCACTGATCAAGGTCTTGCTCATTGTTGTCTTGCCACTTCCAGTGGGACCGCAAAGCAACATTGTCAACTTACCGACGACGCATGCACGCAAGAATGATTCCAGATCGCCGCTGTCGTAGTGTCGAAGAATATCTTCGTCTTGTCGATCTTGGCACGTTTTCCGCATCCGCCACTTGTTCCACTGGCGAGCATCGTAACGAGACGAGACTTCGCCCAGTCCCGAAACGCGAATGCTTGGCCGTCGAATCGTCAAGCTCACCGTGTCCGATGGGACCGTTGGCGGCAAACAAATTTGTATTCGTTCGCCGCCGGGGAGTTCAGCGGCGCAAAGAGGATTGCGCGAGCCGACATCTTGTTTGCGCGATGCGCCCGCTAAAATGGCGATATCTTCGAGATCATCATAAGAGAGGGGTAAAGAGAACTTAGTGAAAACCCCTGCCTGGCGTACAAATGCTTCCCCAGGCCGATTTATCGCCACTTCTTCAGTCTTCGGATCATCGAGCCATTTCAAGACGGGATTGAGAAGGAAGCGCAATTGCGGATTTACTGCCATGTGTGCATCTCCGATGCTTTGGCTATCTGAGAATTAACGCCGATGCCAACTCTTCGCCAATCCACCAGTTATGTGAAGCTGGTAGATGTCTGAGAAATCCAGGTCCCGTGCTACGAAGATGGAGACGGTATCACCCTGATTCTTCTTCAAGGTTGGGGGAATGTTTATGGTCGCCCTCAGGGCTGTGTCGGCCGCTTGTTCACCGTTATTTTGAAAACTGTTGAAGCTGGTCCCGCCATCCGAACTGCCAGCGTAATGACTTGCCGCTTGCACGGCGCCCTGGACGACGCTCAGGAGCATAGCCCCACCGAAACGCTTCCAGAAGTGGTTGTCGACCGTGCCTGGCAGTCCGGATCGGCCAAGTTCGTCAGCACCCGGAGAAAAAAGAGAAACGACGGCGTGAGCCGGCGTCTCGGCGCGATTCCAGAGAACAAAAACACGGGCATCTCCCTGTTGCAGCCCATGCTGGATTTCGCCCACCACGGTCGTGCCGCGATCCAGGAGCACAACATTGCCGGTTGCTCCGCGTATGTCCCCGGGCAGCACACATTTTACATAGCCTGCCAGGTTTGTATCAATGGCTGTTTGCAGTATGCAGGGAATGATCGTCCCTTGCGTAACTGTGAAATCGGGGTGCGGCAAAAGCGCAGCACGGCTGGGTTCCAACACGGTGGGGTTCATGCGGATTGAAAGATCGTTTTCAGCAGACGCCTCAGACTCCGGTAATGAGCTGGATTTCCTATTATCCTCCCCGTCGCTGTGAATATCGGCGTTCCGCGTAGGTTTGTCACTCTGATCACTTCCGCTATAGGCAAAGATTGGTGTTTCTTCCGGCCGCACTTCGTTGTGTTCTCGCTGATGTTGATCGGGCGGAGAGGTTGCCTCAGTGGTTGGCTGGGAAGCCGTAGGGTTTGAGGGGATGTCAATCGGCGTCGGCCGAAAAGGCTTGGTGTTGGCGTCGATCATTGTGTCTGGGGGAGAGGGCTCGGTCTTTTTCTTTGGACGCGCACCAAGCCAAATCAGACCCAACGACAGTACGAGAACCAGACCGGCAACAACAAGCTTCTGCGATCCCGAAAGACGTCGGCGATGAGGATCGGAGACCAGAGATGCCGATGCATCTATAGCTGCTCCAGGTTGAGAGTTGACTTCATTCATCGCCTCGCCCCCTTCAGCACGCGCATTACATCGGGTCTGACCGTACCAGTCCCAGTCTTTCGTCCGATGGCGTCATATGCTTTATTCCAGATGCACAGCACGGTATGACCGTCCCGCAGACGCCACTCCCGGGCGACCGAGGCGACCTCCACGTAGTCTCCTTTAACTGAGTAGTTGGCAGTGGCTTCCTTCCCATCTGGATTGACGACGTAGATCGAAGGTACACGCACGTTTCCGGGAAAGCGGAATGTCGTGGTAGATCCGTTGTCGAAGACCTCGAGCGGCCCCAGCGAACGGTTTCCTTGGGCAACATAGTTCCAATTTTTTGCACCCGGGACGCCGGTTGCTGTCGGCTGATCCAACAAGTCCTGTGCTCGATGCTGGTATTGTGTTTGCGCTCTTAGCCTGCCCGCCAGCTCTCTCTGTTCTGTCTCTTTTCGGCGAGCAGCGGCAGCATCGGCGGGATAAGTGAATTGCACGCTGTAGTAGAGATCGGGCGTCTCTTTATCGAGACGAGACATCGTCTTTGTCGTGAGGCTGAAAACATAGCGCCGCATTCCTGCGTCGCTTGCAGTCAGCACTATGACGGGCTGTGGCTGGAGGACCTTGCTTGCCTTGAAGAACAGATAATTGCCGCGGGGCAGAGCCGCGAGGTCCTTGCTGTTGGAAACGGCGACGGCTGTCACGGTCTCGTTGGCACCGAATGTTACGACCACGGTGGCCCCAACAGCGGTTGAAAGGTGCACAACCTGATCAGGGTTGTAGGCGAGATAGCGCATTCGTGGATCTTGGGTGCCGACCGCTGGCGTGTCTTCCGCCTTCGCCCCGCTCGTAACAAAAAGCACACAGGCCAGTGCCAAAAACAGAAGCTTGGTCATTGCTGGCTCCGCGTCGCGTTCGAAACCGTATCTTCCGAGGTTTGATAGGAGGTGACAATTAAACCGCCTGGATTGGTCAGCCTCAGTCGGCTTGGCAAGTTCGTCAGTTTTTCATAGCGGACTGTTGCGGTCCAGGTGGTTACTATGGGAGTCTGCCCGTCTATGAGGAGGGCGCGTTTGTAACGGATCTGCTGCACACCCGGCATGATCTCATTTGAGCCGATATGGTCGACTTCCAGCTTTCCGCGCTTGCCGATTATGGTTTGGGGCGAGCTTGGATTGGGATAGTTGAAGAATTGCTGATAATCTTGGCGCACAGTTGGAGCACTGAAGTCCGAGACCAGATCATAGGCATATTGGGCTGTATCCGCCGTATAGCCTTCGCGCAGACGGACATACTCCCACAAAGATGCATTAATAACTGCTTGCTCCTGCGTTGCAGGCAAGCGCGAAATAGACACTTCACTGTCAATCGTACCGTCAGGGCGTACCCACAGATAGACTGGCACAAGTTTGTTCAGTGGGACCATCGTGGCGATAGCGAAAGCCTGCGCCACATTTCCCACGACCGCGACAATTGCCATAGCGCCCAAGGCTCTGGAAATTCGCCGAGCTGATTTGGCACGCGCAGATTGAAACGCTTGTACTTGCTTATAGTGGTCCGCCAATGCTTCCCGCTCTACCAGCAGGGCATGTTCAGGGTCCTTCATTTGCTCCTCCCGCGTTTCCAGGCTGAAGGTCCGGCTGAGCAGGCTGCCATCGCCCGACGTTCAGCGGGAATATGGGCCCCTTGGGGCTCGCCAACTGGTCATGTGATTGACAAGACGCCAGGCCGAGGATCAGAAAGAGCAGACAATATCTCATAGGATTCCTCCATTCATGGGGCTTAAGCTAACGGCGGACTACCCGGGCGAAATGGCGATTTAGGCTACCTGCAGCTTGCGTCGCACCGCTCCAGTAGCTACCTCCAATATTTCCAGCGATTGCCGGAAGTGCGACGATCAGAGCATCTCCCGTCAGGAAGAACATATCGATCTCGTAAAGGCCGATTATCTTGGCGGCGGTCGTGCCGGCAGAAGTGACCACTCCCAACATTACTGCGAGCGCGGTCGCTTCCGTCAGAATCACAATAGTCGCCACTATGTTCAGTAGAAAAAGAAGTATCCCGTAGGTGACAAGTTGGCCGATCCATTTCGCTGCCATATCTCTGGTGCGATCGAAGAGATAGCCCACCAGGAACAATGGGCCGATCGCCAGCAGCACCTTGGTGAGAATTCCGACTGCATCGTAAATTCCAAACGCCGTCCAAAGCGTTCCGTAGAAGATCCATTGTGCGCCTTGAAAGGCGAGGATATCTTGGTCGTTCATCGGCCCGATCTCAGAAGCAATCTTCTGGAAGGCTACCTGTGTTAGCGAGAACATCGTGTCGAGTTGGGCGGGGATGGTCTCCAAAGGAAGACCACTGACACTGAACCGCCGAATGAAGTTTGGAATCGTATCCTCGAAAACCGAGGCGATGTAATCATGATAGTCTGCTTGCCCAACGACAAGGGCACCGACGATCGATACCATGATAACCCGAGTAATGCCGCTGCGTGCCTCCATCTCTCCACGCATTACAAGGATGCCCTGGACTATGATCCACAGTGTCACGCAAGCCACGAGAGGTGCGCTCACTGCCCGTTGAATATCCCCAAGCAAAGTGTCCAGTCCGACTGTAAAGGCGAGATCGAAAATCGTGTGTATCGCCGTGAAAGGCGCTGGAATGCTAAAATTCATTTGCCCTTACCTGGATTCAGCCTTAGATTTCTGTAGGAAAGGTCGGCTCTGCTTCTGGACGAGGAGCAAGGGGCTCAATGAAGCGAAGCCGCGCCAAACATGAGCGCAGTTGCCTGGTGTTCCTTTCGTTGGGCCACCGCCTCTTCAGCTTCGTGCAGGCCCGCCTGTGCTGTGGTCATCGTCAACAGGCTGGTTGCCTGAATGTTTTGGATAATTGCATCGTGGATCTGTTTGAGAAGCAACCCGTTGGTGACAGTTGCCTGCATAATGTTGCGTGAACGGGAGAGCTGGGTCGCTGTCTCAGAATTTGCCGTAAGGCGCTTGTCCATTGCATCCAAATTATCAGCAGCGACACCGGCAGCATTTGCAGCGCCCGCAATCTGTTCGCGCAGGAGACTTCCTTCAGCGTCGTTACCCACGACTGCCCGGTCGGCATCCAAGGTGATCGCACGCGCCGTTGTCGAAGCGGGCATCTGGGGCGAAAACATTTCCCTGTCGAGTTGATTGGGAGAAGGATATTGGTTCTTCTGATCGAGCGCGGACAACAGGCCGGTGACGCCAAACGACGATGTCAACATTGTCACCATCGTGATCAACTGTTCGAGGTTCGCCGCGGTATTGATGGCCGTTGTCAGCGTTTCGGCCTCCGTCGGAGGATCACTGACAACAAACTGTGCTCTGGCGGTCCCCGACAGAAGCAGGCATATGAATAGTGCGTTTATTGCAAGCTTCGTGGTTTTCATGACTTCGATCTCCAGATCAATCCTGTGCTTCATGGTAGCGCGTCATGAATTTTTCGAGCCAGGCAGAGGGATCCCCTCCATAGGTCTCGCGCAACTGTTCCGCCAAACGCACCGTATTGGCCCGCCCGGACAGCACAGCAACGTATTCGGGCATGTCGCGAAGATCAAATTCGCAAACGACACTTCCGCTCTCGCGCTTAAGCAGGAACTTGCGACTGCCGACTGCCATGTCCTCGCGGATAGCTTGAAATTCTCGCTCTGTGCACTTCAACCCGTCTATATAGGCGGACCGGTCGGCCGTGGGTGATGGATAGAAGATCTTTGTCATGCACTGTGCGACGAGGCTGGCGCCCAACGGGGAATCAAGCACGTGCTCAGGTTGCTGTGTCGCGAGAATTAGCATTCCGTTATTCTTACGAACAGTCAGCAGGAACTTGTCGACGACTGCTGCGAATTTCGAGTTCAGCAGGTAGGCGCGAAACTCGTCGCAGCTCATAACGAACCGTCGGCCATCAACCATGGCGCCTATTCGATGCAAAAGGTATGCCGCGGCTGGCGCGCATACCTCCTCATATTCAAGGAGGTGAGTCATATCGAAGCCCGTAATCGAAGGATCTAGCTTCACTTCATCAGACTCGCCGTCAAACGCCCAGCCAAGCGCATTCCCCCGGCACCACCGCTGCAATCTGGCTCCTGCACCTTCAGACGGCCCGTGCAACAAGAATTCTCGTAGGCCCACAAGCGACCGCATGTTCGGCTCAAACGATAACTGCCGTTGGATACCGCGCTCTAACCGGCGATTTTCTTCCGGTGAAATTCCGCCCCTGCCGTCGCTCTCAATCAGCGCCACGATCCACTCGCGGAGGAAATCGCGCGCCGATGCTGTATTCTCCAGGCCGCGCAAAGGTGCAAGGCCGCTTGGCACACCTCTAGGCAGCGTGAGATAAGTCCCTCCGGTAGCGCGCACCAGCAGTTCACCGCCACGATCCTTATCGAAGAAGACGAGCGTGCCACTGCGATTGGCTATGCTCTGCTCGAGCATCGCCAGGATAAAGGTCATAAGTGTCGTTTTTCCTCGACCGATAGGCCCGAATATTGCCGTCATGCCAACGTCGTTCTCATGCGGAATATAGTCGAAGGGAGTCCCGCCGTTCGTCCGGAAGCGTGCAACGGCACCACCCCAATGGCCTGAAGTCCTCCCGCCTGGGAAATTTTCGAAGGAGACCAGTCCTGCGAAGTTGCGCGAGGTGATAGCCCCAGGACGCGTACGCCATCTGCTGTTTCCTGGAAGCTGAGACCAGTACGCAGCCTCTATTCCAATGCTCTCCTGGACAATAACCGCTCCTACATCCGCCAGGCTTGTTCGGGCGCTCGCCCCATGGTCAGCAAGAGTATGGAGATGGTCGGCATAGACGCAAAGACTGAGATGATGCGAACCCATCACGAATTCGCTACTTGCCAATGAGTCCTCTGCTTGCGCGAGTTCGCCAATCTGGGTGACTGCTTTGTCACCGGAGCTGGTCATTTGGTTTGACTTAAGACTGAGCTTGGCGTGAGCCTGCGCGCGAGTGAGAAAAGAGAAACTCTGGCTCAAAACCAGCGGAAAATTTGAGGACAGTAGCGTGTTGAGCATACCAGGCCGCGTCTTCGCGGGATATTCACGGAATGAGAAAATTGATCCGACGTAGTGATCTTTCGGCGTTCGAATCTCTAAGGCACGTTTGCCGCAAATGACTCGATCAGTATAGATGGAGGCGCCAAGCGAACCGCTAACGACGGGGACCGCTGAAAAGCGACAAGTCATTATCAGCCGGAGGGCCTCACCAATCTCCGTGAAAAGCACCTCGTTTTTTTCTCGGATACCAAGGCGGCGGAGACCATAGGCATCAAGCGCGCCAGCGACAACATTCCAAAGGTCCTCCAGATGCCGGATCTGATGTGCAAGATCGCCAGCGTTCTTCCCATACAGCCTGGTGAACCTACTTCCCACTTTGCCGAGAGCAGTGCGAGGATATACCATGAGTGTGAGAAAGTAGTCGTTCCGAAAAAGCTTGCCGGCGAGAACACGTTGCTCGAACGTTTCGCTTAGGTTCGAAGCGAAGCCGCTTCGAAAATGCCTTGGGGGCGGTGCCTGCACATCGTTATGACGGACAAGATGGGCATACACCGAGACGTTGTCGTCGGCGATATTGCGAAAGAGCGTGTTGAAGGCACGGCAGCGCGCATTTCGGACTTCAACCTCCTCCAGTTCGAAGGGCACACCACTGATATGTGCCATGGTCAAGATGGAGCCGTCCTCCAAAAGGACGACATGGTCGCTGAGGTGTCCAATGTAAGGCAGGTAGATTTCACCAGATCGCTCGGTCGCTCCATTTGTTCCGAACATCACGCCATTCCTCTTCCTCGCGGCGGCACTCTGATTGGGTTGGGACTGACACTCGCCCCGCCCCACGTATGGCTGTCAACACTTCTCCCCGCCGTCTGGAGAAACAGAAAGACCACACTTGCGGCGTTGTAGTCGCGCTCTACGACGAGCCGGGCTCCAAGCCACAGCGGCAAGAGAACGATTTCGTAGAGCGGATTCTGGACAATAACGATAAGAAAGCCAGCCAACATCATGAACAATCCAGCCAGCGTAAGCGGCACGCCAAAGAACAATGCAGGTCTCGTCGCCGCTAAATAGAGTGTGGCTTCTTCGAGACGGTCCTTCATCCGCCGCCCCCGGTGAGCGTTTGGCCGAGAAAGCTGGCTCCAAACATAATAACGATCCCGCCGACGACGCCAGCTACGAGACCAAGAGAAGCTCGACCGAACATCCATGATATGCCGATGGCTACGATGCCAAGAACTGCGAGCGATTGACCAAACGGACCAAGAATAAAGGTGCAGATATTGTTGACCATGGTGGCGGGATCGGTTCCGCCCGCCGCTTGTGCAGCGGCTGGCTCAGAGAAAAGCAAACTCCAGCCGATCGCGCCGCTGAGGCTCGGCAGGTAAGTAACCGCCAGGCGCACAACCAACTCCCTGAGGCAACGCAACGTCGAACGCACGCGGTATTTTTCAAAGCATGCCATGAGGGTACATCTCCATTACTCAATTCAAAAAACTTGATCGTCTTCCGGAGTTCTGTGTTCATTCGGCTCCTGCGGCTCTGGCGAACCAGATGAACCGCCTGCCCCACCTGCTGAGCGGGTGTTGTCGTAAGAACGCCAGACATTCCACGGTTCTTCTGGGCTCTGCTCATCATGATCTTGATTTTTCGCCGACTGAGCTAGTGGAGGCACGAGTTGCTGAGCCGCCAACTCGACCCTTCGCACATATCCGTTCGTGAAGCCGCGCTTGAGATTGCCGGTATTGTACGCCGAGATTGCTCGCCGAAGCGCGAGCTGTTCTTCTTGCGCCGTGTTCCCGCCCGTAAAGTGCCGTACAAGCAGTCGCGCCGCGGCTGATAGAGACGCACAGGGCTCAAATGCATTGCTAGACGTCAAACCCAGCATCGCGAAATTGCTCGAGTTCACCTGCATAAGGCCGACATCGATTGAATGCCCTGCTACGAGACGATCTTCCACACTTCGCCTGGCATCCGCCTGATCAGTCCAGTGAAGAGTTTCATCGGTAGTATTGTCATGAAGCACGAGTGGATCGGATCGGCTTTCGACTTTGGCAATCGCTGCAAGCGTAGATGGAGCAACCGAAGGGGCGCATTCGCGAGCAAGCTGACTGAAATCGGCCGGAGAGAGCGGCGCGGCCTCGCTTGGCTGGACCATTAGAAAAATGATCCCGAAAGATCCTGCCGCCTTCAGCATTCTATATCTCCTACGTCTCGCACTGATCTTCGCTGCAGTCTCAAGATGACGTGACCGCTAACGATCGCGACTATGGGAAGGATCTGTTACTCTTGGGTTTTAATGTTTTCGTTATTGATTTCATTTGAAGCAAATGACGTCGTTGATGGATGCTTGTTTGGTTGGCCGAGCTGAGTACGAGCCAATTTCACCTAAAAGAGACGGTCGGGCGGATTGTTTGCGTGGGGCAGGTATTGCTGTCGAATCGTGCCTTCTTTGGTTCCGCTGCGGAGAAGCACATTTCTCTTTGTTTTGAGTTTTAACCGACGTTGACCGAGAAACGTCACAAATCTCGCGGGGCTGTCACGGCGGTGCAGTCAAAACAGATCATATAAATGCGCATACGGGATCATTCGAGTAATCACGACCAGCAGATTGATCGAGTCGGCCTATTCAACAATGCTGTCCCCTGAGTGTCTCAGCAACGCCATTGGAGGCATCTCGCTGCCGTAGCGCAGGAGATCTCGGGTCATCCGGAATCCCACCCAGTTCGTGCGTCATTGAAAGCTTTATTGCGTTGCATCTCTACCCGAATTATGCCGACCCCATCCTTAATCTGTCCATTTATTCCGTTCTGATATTCGCGCGAACCACATAGGCGAGAGCCTTGGATGACACCGGTTTTTGCAAAAAGTGGTTAGATGCCTCGCCGTCCGCCGAAATTGAAACGTTTTTTTGATGCTGCCCGATCATGATGATCGGCACTTTTTCTAGTGTCGCGACCCAGGAGCCTACACGTTCTCCATCGAGAAACGATGAATGATCAATCAGAACAATATCTGCCTCTTTGCCTGCCAAAACCCAGTCAGTCAGCCCTTTGAACGTGTTAAAGCCGACTGGCTCATAACCGAGCGCCGCGATCGTTTCCTCATACCTTTCAAGCGTCACCGGATCGGGTTCAACCACAGCGACAATCTCTCCGCTACCGAGCGGTATTTTTTCAGGTCCAAAAAAACTCTCTGAATTCACTGGCTTCTTCGCCGAAGTTGGCAGATAAATGTCGAAGCGCGTACCTCTGCCAACAGTTGAGATCACATCGACAAAACCCGCCATTGCGCTGACGTGGCCGTGCACGGTGGAGAGCCCCAGCCCAGTGCCGCCGCATTGCGCGCGCGTGGTAAAAAAAGGCTCAAAAATATGTGGCAATGCGGCTTCGCCTATGCCTCCACCGTTATCCTCAACTGAAAGAAGGATGTAATCGCCAGCGGGTATCGTGCCGTTCGCAAGTACCTTATGCTTCCATACAAACGATCTATAGACGCTGACCTCGATACGCCCGGAGCCTATACAAGCCTCTGCGGCGTTCTTACACAGGTTCATCAGTATCTGCTCAATTTCGAGCGGATTTCCTTCGACAATCATCTGAGCGCTTTGAATATTGAAATCGACCTCCACCTCTGAAGGCAGCGCAACACGTAACGAAGGTGCAATCTCCCTCACCAACGCCGACAGGTTGAACGGCCTTGCTGTCCGTTCACGTCGCCGGCTAAGCGCAAGAATCTGATCAATAATCAGTCTCGCTCGATTGCTTTCAGCATTGATGCGATCGATGTAGTGTCGAGCGTAAGTGCGGCGGTGTAGAATGTTTTGTGCCATTTCGGCGTAGCCGAGAATTACCCCAAGAATGTTGTTGAATTCGTGCGCTATGCCTCCTGCAAGTGTCCCAACGGCTTCAAGCCGTTCCGCATGTTTCAAACGACGCTCAAGAATGTCTCGCTGGGTTTGCTTGCACCGAATGACCACATAATGGCTGACACAGCCAGCGGCAAGTTCCATAAGTTGAACTTCACTTGACGCTGGCTGCACGGGGTCTCGATCGAACCTAAGGCCGAAAACAGCAACTAGTCGATCGGACACCTTGAACGCAACCAACGCCCACCGGCCAGGGGCGTCTTCATTAAAGCAACTTGCCTTTCGGGCAGGATAGTCTCGAAAGATCGATCCGTGCTCGTCGGCCTGGACCAGAGAAACAATTTTCCGGATCCGCCGCTCGTTCCAGCTCGGCGGAGGCGCGCTTGCGGAAAACGTCTCGGCAATTTCGTTTTCAGTAACGTTCACTAACCCTAGCACACACTGGTTAGCTTCAAAAAAATTCTCAATAGTTCCCAGTGCGGCTTCCGCTGAGGATTTCAGTGACTGCTTTGTTTCTGTAGAATCTTCGAAGCAAACCCCAATTTTCTTGATAACTTCTTCAAAATCCAGGCGTCTCGCCAACCTGTCGGTTCGTCGACGCAATTTGTGAACCAGAATTACTATCCCAAAGCAGAAGAATACTGAAACAGCACCGAGAAATGTTCGTACCCGTTGCTCAACCACTCTGGCCAAGCTGTCAGCTTCCAGGTATGCCCGCTGCAACTTCTTCGTATTCTCGAACGTTCCAGAGGCCTGAACCAGCTTTACAGTTTCATTCAACCTCGGCAGTACGCCTAGGATAACCCTTCCATTACGGACGACCTCCTGAATAGCGACCTTATCCGCGTTCGTCGACATCTGAAGCTGGTCTAGACTTTGAGTGATCTGTAGTGCGAGCTCGGTGTTTGGTCGAAACGAAAACTGCAGCATTAAATAGCCCAGCTCAGGCACCTTCGCTGCGTTCAAATCTCGGCTATCCGAGGTTCTCAGAAGCGAGCTTATTGACTGATTAAAGGTCGCCAATGAATCCTCGAACACCACATTTTGCGCCCCGAACGATGCAACCGCCGCGTCGGTCGTGTTTATCGAGGACTTCAGTCGCGCAAGCAGTTCGGAGAGTTCCCCTACATCTTCAAGACGCGCCTTCTTAAAAAGCTGCTGTAGATTTGCGATGCTCGAGCGCACTCGCCCCAGAGGAACGATAAGAGGACGGTAATTCCGAAGAAGGCCGGCGTGAGCACGCAACACGTTCCGCTGGAGCAGCGCACAATCGACGTCGATTGACTGCAACTCAGTTAGAATCGCTTCACTGCTTTTTTCATTTTTCCAGGGTCCAATGGCCAGAACCGCAAAAGATATAGCCGCAACTACCAATGCTAAAACGTACCAGGAATTGATAGCGAGCAGAACCTTCCGGGAAGGTAACAAACGATCCCAAGTCATTTAGTTACCTCTCTTTGCAACAGCCGACCCGATTATGCGGATGTCGAGGGATTAGCGTCACCCGATGATCTCACCCCGGAATTACTTATCATTCTTACATCCGTGATACGAATTGCCGCACGGAAGAAAATTCCAGCCAAACAAGCAGAAACCAAGCTGTCCATGCGAGACTATAGGCGGCGGCGCTTAGATGCTGTCTTCCTCACCTCCACGACGATCGGCGCCACGAGGCCCCGGTTTCAATTCTCCCCCCTGATGCAAACTCTCATTTCCGCAATTCGACGCACCCCTCCATGACCATGTAACGTCGGCCACGCCCCTTCGATAGAGAGAGCGGGAGCATGTCTGAGTATTGTTGCAAGTCCCTCCTGCAACTCTAAACGAGCCAGCGCTTCGCCAAGACATCGATGTGCACCCGCACCAAAAACCATATGCCAGCGCATCTGCTTGCGGTGGATATCAAAAAGTTCAGGGTGTAGGTAGTGTTTCTCGTCTCGTAGCGCAGACATCGTGCAAAGCGCGAGAAGACTACCTTTTGGTAGCAGGAACCCATTAAGGTCAATATCTGCGAGTGCGATCCTTGGGTAAGATCCGACTGGTGGCTCGAAACGCAATCCCTCCTCGACGGCAGCGGGCACAAGAGTCTCATCCTTCAATAGGGCTTCCCATGCCTGTCGGTGTCGCAAAAGCAAGCCGATCAATGCAGTAATGCCGGTTTTGGTTGTGTCACTTCCAGCCAAGATAATCAGCATCAGTTGCACGACCCCTTCATCGGATGAGAGATCTTCTGCTTCTCGCGTGGCATTTATGAACGATGAAAGGAAATCATCGCGCGGATCGTTTCGACGATCATCAATCACCGCCTGCACATAGTTTTTAAACTCTGCTGCTGAAGCCTCCATGTCTGAAAAATCTGCGTCTCGCCATGAAGGGCTCAGGCAGCGGGAAACCCGATAGACAAGCTGTGTAAAATAAGGAACGTCGCCTGGCGGAAGACCTAGCACGCTTGCTATAGCAGCGGCTGGGAGCTTAGAAGCATATTCTTCGACGAAGTTGAAGGAACCAACCTCTTTCAAATCTTGAAAAAGGATCTCGGTCAGTTGCCTTATTTTCGGACGCAGGTTTTCAATCATGCGAAATGCGAAAGTCCGGGTAAAAGGAGAGCGACGCCTGCTGTGGGTTTTATCATTTGAGAAAAGCATGCTGAAGCGAACGAAGTCGAAAACTGCTCCTTCTTTGACGCCACGATTGAGCATCAACTCCGTCTCTATCTGACGGGTGCGCGGATCGCTGCTCAAGCCAAATACATCGTCAGCCCTCAAAACAAGATATACGCCGTCCTGCCTACGAAGGAAGGGGCGCTTTGGCCGCCACTCGGTGAAAATAGCGTGGCCACAGCGATCCAAGTCTGAGACACTAACATTGTCCGGGTCGAGGAAGGCAGCTCTGATTGATCCGGCTTCTTCCGACGCTTCTTGAGGGACTTCGACACTCATAGCAACCTCCAGATGATATAGTCTTTGGCAAAATTCGAGCAGAAGCGCTGGATGCGGCGACAGGCCTGCTCGAGAGGATCTTTAGTCGCAGAAGCCTTGGAGGCGCCGTTCATCGTCAGCGTGGAGTTGTAAAGCTTGGGCTCGTCTTCGACGGGCGTGATGAACTTGAAGTCGCCATAGGTTAGTGCTCGTACATGTCGTCGGTCAGAATCCAAACATGCCGGATGCCTGACGAGCACTTGGGTCAGTGCCTTCATCTCGTCATGAGCATAGGCGGCACCCGTCGTGTTGGAAGGCAAGTGAAAGATGAACCACTTGGTCTTCGGCGTGATCGCCTTTTCGAGATCGGCGGCTTGGATCTTGAAGTTGTTCTCGTGCGTGACCGAAACGAAAGCCAGCGTACCGGCGCAAAGCGTCACCATCTTCGGATAGGAAACCCAGTAAGACGCCGAGATGGCGACTTCCTCGCCGAGGTTCGGCGTCGCCATGAAGGCGTCGAACAGGAAGTGGTTGCCGCCGGTGACAACAATCACCTGCCTCCAGGAATATTCGAAGCCGTGCTCGCGCTTGAACTTGGCGGCGATCGCCTTGCGCAGCCCAGGACTGCTGGAAACCGGTGTATACTTCGTCTCGCCGAGGTTGATCGCGTCGATGGCTGCCTTTTTGATGTTGTCGGCTGTATCTAAATCTGGCCCGCCGATCTTAAGGCGGACGAAGTCCCTATGCTCAACTTTAAGCTCACGAAATCTCTGCGACATGACGTTGGTGGCAGAAGGCTTTACGCTGGAGAGAGCATCGGCTCGTACGAACATGGCGGTCAATCCAAGCATTTCAAAAGGAAGCCTTCAGCCGTCTTCTATCTTAAACGTACTGCGGACTTCAATTGACTGGTGGTCGCTTGTTACAAACGAAACCAAATTTCGCTCCCTCGGCAAAATGCATGATCTTTGTCGATCGAAGGCGTATTGGCTGGCGGGTCGAGCGTGCTGCTTTGTCTTCGATCAAGATTGTCAAATAAGGAATATCTGGCTATTGCCGAGAATCTGCCGCTTTAGGATTCCGAAGAGCCCCCTCAAGTCAGCAATTCGGCCGACACATCTGCTACTTCTTATGCATTACAGATGAAGTTCGATTCAACTTTCCTTGTATTTTGACTTTGTGAGATAAGGCCTCAACGAACGCTCGCATCAGCGAGGAAAACAGCGCCGCGTCAATGATCGCCCGCCTCTACGAACGCCTTTTTTGCGTTAGGCGATCTAAACAATGTGGGAAAAAGAGGCTGGCTCTAAGGAGCCTGTTGCAACTTCATGTCCGAAGAGAGCCATCTGAACGAACGCCACATGACGCCGCGAAAGCGGTTCTGTCTTGCGCTGGGTTCTGTCGGTGTCGTCTACGGCGATATCGGCACCAGCCCGCTCTATGCCTTTCGCGAAGCGCTGAAGCCGGTGGTCCATGACGGCGCCACCCGTTTCGAGATCATCAGCCTGATCTCGCTGATGATTTGGGCGCTGACGATCATCGTCACCATCAAATATGTGCTCTTCCTGCTGCGCGCGGACAACGACGGCGAGGGCGGCACGCTGTCGCTACTTGCCCTGCTGATGAAGACCGCCAACGGCCATACCGCCATCCTGATGCTGCTCGGCCTGATCGGTGCCTCCCTCTTCCTCGGGGATGCGATGATCACCCCGGCTCTATCCGTGTTGTCGGCCGTCGAGGGTCTGAAGCTCGTCGCACCCCGCCTCGCGGGCTATATCGTGCCGATCTCGGTGGTGATCCTGGCGCTGCTCTTCGTCGTGCAATCACGTGGCACCGGCGCCGTCGCGAAGTTCTTCGGCCCGATCACCGCCATCTGGTTCCTCGTCACGGCCGCTGCCGGCATTTCTCATATCTCGGACGACTACGGCATTCTGGCCGCCTTCAATCCCTATTATGCCGTCAGCTTCCTGCTGCATGAGGGCTTCGATGGCGTCGTCGTGCTCGGCGCCGTGTTCCTGACGGTGACGGGCGCGGAAGCGCTCTATGCCGATCTTGGCCATTTCGGCCGTCGTCCGATTCAGTGGGCCTGGTTCCTGCTGGTTTTCCCGTCGCTGACGCTGAATTATCTCGGGCAGGGCGCGCTCGTTCTCGGCAATCCGGGGACGATGTCCGACCCCTTCTATCTGATGTATCCGAAATGGGCGCTGCTGCCTGTCGTCATCCTGGCGACCGCCGCGACGATCATCGCCAGCCAGGCTGTCATCACCGGCGCCTTCTCGATGGTGCGCCAGGGCATCAACCTCGGCTTCCTGCCGCGCATGGAAATCCTGTTCACCTCGGAAACCAATGCCGGGCAGATCTTCGTGCCTTCGGTCAATGCCGTGCTGTTCATCGGCGTCATCTTCCTGGTTCTGAGTTTCAAGACATCGGACGCACTGGCGACCGCCTACGGCATCTCCGTCACCGGCGCCATGGTCGTCACCTCGATCATGGCCTTCGAATTCGTCCGCGCCCGCTGGAACTGGTCGCTCCCGGTTGCGGTGATCGCGCTCGTGCCACTGGTAGTGCTCGAAATGATCTTCCTCGGCGCCAACCTTTTGAAGATCCACGACGGCGGCTATATCCCGATCATGATCGCCACCGCCTTTACCGTCGTCATGTGGACCTGGCGTCGCGGCACGGCGATCCTGATGGAAAAGACCCGCCACGCCGATATTCCGCTTGCCTCCTTCCTTAGCTCGATCGAGCGCAAGGGTGAACATTCGCCGGCCCAGGTTACGGGCACCGCGATCTTCCTGACCGGCGATCCGGAGTCCGCCCCCGCCGCCTTGCTGCACAATCTCAAGCACAACCACGTGCTTCACGACCGCAACGTCATCCTGACGATCCGCACGATCAGCAAACCGCGTGTACCGAGCCACGCCCGTTACAAGATAGAACAGATTTCCGAGCGTTTCTCTCGCGTCGAACTGCTCTTCGGCTTCATGGAACCGCATAATGTGTCTCAAGCCCTGGCGACGTTGCGCAAGGCCGGATTGAAGTTCGACATCATGTCGACCTCCTTCTATCTCGGTCGCCGTAAGCTCCTGCCGGATGCCAAGTCGGGTATGCCCTACTGGCAGGACCGACTTTACATCGTACTTGCAAATGCTGCCGCAATGCCGTCAGATTATTTCAGCCTGCCAGCCAACCGCGTGGTCGAACTGGGATCGCAAGTCATTGTTTGAGATCTGCCCCAGTTATGCCGATGTGGACGCCAAGGAGAGTTGAGTATTTTTCGGCGTCCGCCCGCATGGCTTTTGAGGTGGGGCAAAGGCCAGAGGCGCGATGAGGACTTTGGAGCAGACATGCTTCGGAAGCAATTCGGCGTTCTGGCGGAGAGCCCGCGCCAAAACATTGATATAGACGGAAATTTTCATTCGTCCCCAGCCAGCCAGAGGCTTCACCTTGTTGATCACCAAAGATTTGGCAGTGGCGCCGTCCTTTGATGAGCCACCTGGCCGCGAGTTTAATCCATCGCTGGTAAGATTATCTGCCTCTGTTTCATCTGTAACAACTCACAACACAGCCGACATCAACTTGAAACAGCAGTTGGAAATTATCCATATCCGACACGCAGGTTAACAACTGACGCAGGGTCTCGACATGGTAATAAAGTTGTTATTGGTATTCGCGTTAACACTTATTCCCGGAGTAAATTCCGCATACGCAAACCAACGCGTCAACCATGTCATGTGGTCGAATAGAGGCGCAAATCGACTAGGGATTCCTCTTCGCGTGTTTAGCGCCAATCCAACCAAGAACACGGTCGCGATCTTTTACTCTGGCGATGCTGGATGGCAGAATATCGACGAAGAGATTGCTAACTATCTGCAGACGGAAGGGATTCCCGTCGTTGGCGTCAATTCGCTCCGTTATTTTTGGTCCGAACGGTCTCCAAGCGGAACTGCGGCAGATCTTGGACATTTAATTGATGTCTACACCAAGCTTTTCGGCGTGCAGAATGTTTTACTTGTAGGATATTCCTTCGGCGCTGACGTCATGCCAGCAAGCTTCAATCGGCTTACCCACGAGCAAAGAATGCAGGTTAAGCAAATCTCCCTCCTGGCATTGTCACATCAGGTCGACTATGTCGTTTCACTCAGGGGCTGGCTTCAACTCGAAACCGAAGGTAAAGGCGGCAATCCTCTGAATGACCTCACATCGATTGACCCAACAATCGTCCAATGCATGTACGGGCGCGATGACCGCAATAATGCTTGCCCATCGCTCCGGCAGACCGGCGCCGAAGTTATTGGCTTTAGTGGCGGGCATCATTTTGATAATGATTTCAATGGATTGTCTAAGCGCATCGTCTCAGGCCTCGTGACACGCCTAAGACATTAATAACGTTTAGAGTGCTTAGCTTCGCCCTTATTTAATGGTTTTTCCAATTCGGCAGTATTTTGATTCACTCATGGCGGGAGAAATTGGCATGAATGATTTGTTTTGTTGACCCCTTCACACTTCAGCCAGATCCAGCTGTTTTTGCCGATTGCTCGCGGCGTCGAGCGCGTGGATGGTCTGAGGGTGAGAGGTTGCATGGGCACGTTCACATCGCCCCTCCCCCCAACAGAAATTTGAGCGGTTCCGAACGCCGCTCGATGTTCATTTGATGAAGGAGATCATCGCTCCAGGGAGCAGTCGAGGTCGCCACCGCGAAATGTGCAGAAGCGAGCTTTTCTGCTCATGGGTGTCCGCGCCGACGGAGGCAGCGCTGGTCATGCCATGGTGCGGGACCTACGCCATGAGTCCGCATCTGGCCGAGCGGTCGCGGGCATACTGGCATCGGAGAAGCCCGCGATCGATCTCGATCGTGAGATCGATGCAGTTGCAGTAGCGGCGACCATTGGACAGATCCATGCCCGTATTTCATCCCTTCGCACCACGCCCAGTGCGGAAGGTGCCGTATGGCTCGATCCGAAGGATAGCGACCTATCTGAGATGGATTGCCTTGGGCAAGACGATGGAAGAAATCGCTGACGTGGAAGGCGCCAAATACAACAGCGTCCGCGTCAAGCTTCGCGAAACCATGAAGCGCTTCGACGTCTGCCCAACGCGCATCTTACCGCGCTGGCAATCCGACGAAAACTCATTTGAGGGTTAAAGCAAATCCGGCAGTTAACGCATCAATCGTGCTGTGACGGGGCGAACCCAATACGCGTAGGTTGTCCAGTTACTTCTCGACAAGGTGCGTCCGCGGGACGTCACATAGAAGGAGGGGCCGTGGCCGCACTCGCGCGGCAGATGTTCAGAAAATGGTTTGCGTGATGGGCGTTTGCGCTCGAACGCTTTGAGGGCTGAGGATTTGGCTGCACTTTCAGCCGCAAGTTCGTCTTCATTCGGGTCTGCCGCGAGTTGCAGTTCCATCTGCTCAAGGGGCCGTAGAGTTCACGGCGAACGTTGTCGATCCCCAGCATCCCCTTAACCGCCTAACAGCACGGTTCCGATCGAAAACGAACAATTTGAGCACACTTTGGAAGGAAACGCCGCTCCGGTACTTTCAGCAAAACGTTTATATCGCATGAATTGCTCAGTGGGCTCTTAAGTCCAGTCTTAACAGCTCAAACTCACGGGATAAATGGAATGTCGCGACTACTCGCCTCGGAGAAATCCTGGAGCCCATGCCGCAAGTTCATCAATTCGATTGAACGCGTTTGCAGCAGCAGCCACTTCTGCAATGATGGTGGAATTGGCAAAAGGTGTGCTTCCGTCGCTGCGCTGCTCGTCCGAAACCTCGCGAAAACCTAGTTCACCGTAAATGCCTATCTCGACCCGCGGCTTTCTCTGCGGAACGAAGGGTGGTGCATCATGCCAGTCAGGCGGCCGGAACCGAGGGACTTTTCCTCACTGGGGCTAGCGGCTTTGATAACGAGCGATCCGGTTTGATATCCAACAGCGGTGTTTCATCCAGGCAGTCAAGGCCACGTACGGCAATCGAGTTTCCAGATACTCGTTCCACCTTCACGATCGACGTTCCGATCGGATTGGGCCTCACAGGTGATCGCAGAGAGAAAGCGCCGTGAATCTCTCCATCGTCAGCGGGACTTAGTAGGACAATATCGCGCGGTGACTCGTGCAGCCAATAAAGAACTTCAAGCTTCGCATACACCTCGACACCCTTCAGCGCCAAGGCCCAAGGTTCCGAAATCTCAAGCGTGCATAGTGGCCCCGATTCACTGCCCTGCCGAGGAGTGTCAGCTCGACTTTTCCAGGGGGTCCGGATCTTTCCAACAAAGAAAAGCGATGCGTCACCGTCTTCGGGTAGCGCGACCGCAACTTCATTTGTTCGCAATCTGGTTGAGTGCATAACAGCTCCTGCCAAGTTTAGTGAGCCAACAGATTTCGCTTCGCTCCCAAATCTTGTAAGAGGTGAGTTAACCGGTCATTTCAGGTTCGCCGTATTTCATTTCAATTGTAATATGCTTCTGCCGACGCAGGCTGCGCGGCTTTGCGGTACTCAAACCGCCCCGCTCACCAATGATGACCCCAGATAATCCCGTCTAGCGCAATCGAACGGATGCCGTGACTGCCGTTCCAAGGCGATCACTCCGTTGGCTTAAAAGATGCGCGGTACCGCCGATGAGGGGGACGTTGAACGACTGCTGGCAAATCTGACGACATCTGCTTTCAGCCCGAAGCCCCGACATGTGAAGTAATTTCAATGTAAATATAACAGCATTAGCACTGCAAGAGTTGTTCTTCTTCTCTATAGAGGTTTCAAGTCTATTAAATCCTCAATATCTTCGAGAATGTGAGTGGGATTGCTGCAGGCCAAAGCCTCTCTCTTGGCATAACCCCACGTAACTCCCGCGGAGGCAATGTTTTGACTCGTCGCTGCCTCAATATCACGAACCTCATCTCCGACAAGAAGGACTTCATTCCGGGACTTTTTGCACCGGCGAAGTATCTTATTGATCCTTTTGCCCTTCCCAAATACCGGCGAGCTACCCTCTATATAAGCAAAGTATCTCTCCAATGGCCCGAGCACGCGCTGAATATTTTCAATGCTGTTCGAACTTAAGATTGCAAGCTCCACCCCTTGATCTTGGAGGAGAAATAAGACCTTTTCTGTCCTAGGGAACATATCGAACGTTGCTTCGCGAGCCAGTTTACGCAAATCTCTCACGATCAGAGGAACGCGCCATACCGGTACTCTCAGCCATTTCAAAACCTGGCAAACTGAAAGGCCACGCAGATATTCAATCTGAGTGTCGCTGGGCGTTACAAATCGGTGTCGTTCGGACATTTCCCTCAGAGCGCTTATCATCCAGGCGCTGCTGTCGGCCAATGTACCATCAAAATCAAATATTATTAGCCTATAAGCGTCACTTTTAGCCATACATACTTTCCATATTTGTATATACGCACAATTGTCATTATATATATCATGTTAATACGATATCTATATTTAGATAATGCTGTATCAATACAGGTTTACAAAACACATCTCTTCAGTATACCGATTTTGTAACAATATATTCAGGGATATTCGAATTGTCCCTGTTGGCCGCGATCTCGCTTCAGGACTATCATTCCCTGAATGCTGGTTAAACAGAAACTGTGTTTCAGCAGTAACGCCCGCGATCGGTTTGCTGCTGGGGGATACTGGGGAGCGACGTCGTTCGTTATACAACGCTACCGAATTCAATCACATGGCTAAGAAGTATCTGGTGATCCACGCACACCACCTCGTGACGGCGAGCTAAGTTAAAGACAGAATTTGCAGCAGCTCGACCATGAAATCGAGCACGCCATCTTTCGCCCTCCCATGCGAACTCGAGGCGACACGGGAGATCGATACCTTCACGAACGTCTGGAACACCGGCGATCTATGTCGCCTTGCTTTTTGTTTCTGCCGGAACCTGCCACAAAAACTTCAGTGTTTCAGTTGAAACCCGGTTTTTTCCAACATGGATTGCTAGGACAGCTCAATGCACCAATATGCCGTCCCAGAAAGAGGGCCAAGCATTGATGTGTAGATTTCTTGAATCAGCAAAAAACATGTTGATGAGACCGTGGCGCGTGTCGGTTAGACGGGAAAAGCCGTCGAATTCATCTTCGTGCACAATTGTCTATATCTGTGAGTCAGAGCTGCAGGTAAGAGATTGCGTGCAATTATGCATTGATCGGAAAGTCGACTATTTGATAGTCGACGAATTTAGCCACCATCGTTTTGATAGACATTCTGTTGTTGTCCGCAAGTATCGCGAGCTTTGCCTTGAGGTCGAATTTGCTGACTGTCTTGTTATTGTCCGTGACTTTTATGACAATGGAGTTGGCGTCCGAGGCGGCTGATTAGATGCATCTACAGATTGCGTTCGGTACAGCAGAGATCGATCATCATATAGAGCGAAGTCTCCGCCGTCTCAGCTCTTGCGCTGGTACGATGGCCACGAGAACCGGCGGAAGTCAAATATGCCCGTCATCAGGTCCGCCACCGCCAGTGCGCATCTCGCACGGAATGTAGGGCAAAGTCGAACATATATGCGATCGATATAAGCCTCTCATCCTGTTTGATTCGCGCACCGCCGGCCATTTTCATCTCCAACATTACTCCATCATGACGGTGCTTCTCGCATGGAAATACCAGGCGAGCGCTTCAGATTGTTCGGATGGCTGGGATGTTCGGCCAACCTGTTGCTGCTGTCATGGGCACCGGAGACGGCAATGCAGTTCATGCAGGCCTCGTCTTCTACCAAGGCAGCGACAGGGTTAGCGTTGTGTTTTGACCCTCCTCGCCTAATTCGCCTGCGATTACGGACCTGGCAAATCGCCGGCGGGCATGGCGGTGAATTTCCTCTATCTCGTCGCTCCCTGGCAACGCTGTTTGGCTTCGCTTCTCTCAGCGATAGTCCATCCATCTACACCATCCTCGGCGGCGCGATGGCAGTGCTAGGGACAATCATCGTCGCCCATTGGGAAAGATTTCATAACGGGCTCCACAAAATTACACATTGCCTTGGCCACGCCGGAAGAGCGGGCGCCGCATTGTCTGTGGCTCCATCTCCCCGTGATTTACTCAGACGCACGAAAGGTCGCGAGCACCAAGTCGCAAAACCTGGCCCCCATCAGATCAGGCCGCGTGTACCCAACCCGCCAGTCTTAAGAAGAGTGCGAGCAGGTCCTTCTAGGCGCGCGTCGAAGAGCGCATATAGTCATAGACCGCGCGTTCCTCGAGGCCTTTCCACCGACATCAATTCCGCTCGCGCATCGTCGTGGGCCTCTTTGATCGATCTGGCGATAGGCCGAACTTTTGCCATCACCTCGGTAGCGGAGATCTCATTAAACATAATGGGTTCCGCAACATTGAAGACCAAATCAGGAATATTCTCAATTTTACGGTTCAGGTCGTTCCCTGACAAACTCTCTCCTGGTTGGCCGTCGTGATGGGTATACGCTACGCCTAAGACTGGGCGAATTGCGACTTCATTTTGCATTTGCAATAGTTGCGCTTCACTTAGTTGTTCTCCATCCGGCAGTGTTGCTGCCTGCCGCACGGCATGACACAACAGTTTCGCCTGTGGCGCCAGGATCTTAAGGCGTGACGAGAATTTTTCTAAAGGTTCCGTTCGAACCACGTCCCTTGTCGAGCGATGGGATTTGCTAAAATTAGCTATATTCTCCGCGGACTCAACTGGATTGTCAGTCGCTAGACGTTTGGCAACTTCCGTCAGCACAAGGTCTGGCAGATCAAGCAATTCTGTTTTGTGGGGTACCTGTGCATCGTCGTTCCCAGATGCATCATGCAAACTCGAATTTCTCATGATATCGCTCCTTTGTTCATCAAAGGATAATATGCTACTCGGGTGGAGACGATTAAGAATTTTTCTGTTTCATTTGTAGTTTTACGGCACAATTGATCAGCTTCGGCATCATCAAAGCGTTGGTCTGGCCATCTTCCGACGCAGCTAAGAAAAAGATTACTGTTTTTGAATACTGAAGAGAAAAACTTATAAATTTAAGAGCAATCTGCGGTAGTCTGTCCGCTCTCTTTCTCCTGCGGTCAGTACTGAACAAACTGTTTGAAGATTAAGACATCAAGTTGTCGTCAACTGTCGTTTCTGTCATTCGCGCTTAGAGCCTTCAACGTTTAAGCAGACCTCCCCGTCGTCCCAGTCAGCACCGATGACACCTAGCAAAATGCCTTGTTGGTAGCGGCCACCGATAGGCAAACCAGCGAGGAGCGCTGGAAGGGTCGCTGTCAATCGGCCCTTTGATTGCGACTTAGTCAAGTCTGTTCTGTCCGTGCCGGGGTCATGGCCCTTTACTTTTACGAGAGTTCGGATGCCGCCCGTGAGGCAGTTTACCGGTTTAAGCGCGAGGCGGCCGAGTATCCTGAACATGTGTGGAAACCGGTTATCTCGTGAAAATTCAGATCCGCGCAATTTCGCCGAACGTGGCGCTTGTGTTACTAAATGAAGACATCTCGACGCTCATCAAAAGCTTCGAAATCATTGAAATGATCGACGACACAGAATAAGCTTGCTCCCGCCGGGGAGCACAATGGGCAACGCCACCACTAGATCGCGCAGCTTAAGCACGGAAACCAAACTATACAGCCATATCCGCCATCACACGATGATGTCGGCGCCTGACTTTGACCGCTGTCAGTTAACGACGACCTTGGGAATGAAGCCAAGAATACTGATCAGCGTGTTCAGGGCGCTCATCTGCGCATGCATTTCGATGCTCGCTTCAATGTATCGAATATGCTGTGGGCCGCCAGCTTCTTTTCCGGTTTTGTAAGTCTCCGGGAGAGCCTGGAAGAGTTCATCGGCTTTTTCCACCAACTGCCGGTGTGTCCGGATAGCATCGATCGTGATTGCTTCCAGGTCCGCCGGAGGTAGTCCACGCGTCAGCCCGATCAATGGGCGGAGCTCGACCCTATTCGTCACGATTGCATCTTCCAGTTCCATTCCTGACCTAACCCTGGTTAGTCTGCGGTACGCCCCCGCAAACGTTGAACCCTTTGAACCCTTGCCCGGGGGTTAGAATCCGAGATGAATCGGCCCTGCGACCTTTAGCCGGAGCCTGGACATACGTCACAGGCCCCCGGACACAAGGTCAGAGGGTTCCTGGCGCCATTCCGGTCAGCGCCAACCGTTCATCTGCGGATTCTAAGCCGCAACGCAGCACGTACTGCGTGCCCTCTTATAAGAAACATTCCAGAATGACGCCAGTGTCGATCGAAATCACCGCGGTGCAAATCTTCACATCCTGTCCTCGGCCAAAGATATTCAACACCATACAACGCCATCATGGGACAAACTTGTTCCAGCTTTACGACAAGTGGTGGAAATTCCTTCTCATGTGAGGCTGGCATCGCCTGCAGTTTGGCGAAACACACTATGTGGCCGGACCCAGCCGTAATGTACGCACTTTTCCGCTGCATGCGCCTCCCGAGAACAGCCCAATTGGCCAGATGCCAACATTTGTGCTAATGTGGGTTTGTGACAATATCCGGAGCTTGTTGTATGAGCCGACTGACAATCGATATTACCGACCAGCAGCATCAAAATCTGAAGGCCACTGCCGCTTTACAGGGAAAGACGATCAAGCAATATGCGCTGGAACGCCTGTTTCCCGGGGACGCGGATGGTGAAGTGGCATGGCAGCAGTTGAAATCGCTGCTGAGCGATCGCATCGGTGAAAGTCTGGCGGGAAAAGTGTCCACCCGTAGCGTAAGCGAGGTTCTTGACGAGGAACTGGCCAAGGATAGCCGCGGTTGACCACAACCTATGTTCTGGCGAATGGCGCGGAAGCGGACCTGCGCGGAATCATTCGCTACACGCGCAAACAATGGAGCGATGCGCAGGTGCGCCGATACATTACCAGGCTAGAGCAAGGTTTTGCCCGGCTTGCCTCGGGGCAACCACCGTTCAGAGACTTGGGCGAGCTTTATCCGACGCTCCGCATGGTCCATTGCGAGCACCACTACGTCTTCTGCCTGCCGCGCGACAACGAGCCCGCGCTGATTGTCGGCATTTTCCATGAGCGCATGGACCTGATGACGAGGTTGAGCGAAAGGCTGGGGATGACCACCACGTAAAACCAGGGTCAATCCTATGGTTTTCGAGCGCCAATCCCCGACAGATCGATGCGAATGTCGGAAGTGTTTGGATCGGACGGAGCGTCGTCCTGTTTTGCGTTTTCGGAGCCGTCACCGGCCGGAGCCTCATTGGTGGCCGGTTCAGCTCCGTCCTTTTTCACAGGCCCAGGATCGGCGAGTTTCATCTTTCCTGGATCTTCCGCTCGAAACACCGCCGTTCCTTCGAAGTATCCCGTCTGCCAGGCAATGATCGCGTCGTCGAACACTTGCGGTAGGACTTGCCTCTCGGTCGGATTGCCATACCATTTCGTGACAATCCGATAGACCTTGGCGAAGAGTGCCGTGCCCATGCGGATGTTCTCGCAAGCATCGACCAGGTCCGGCTTCAGCTGGCCCGCCTCCAGGATGCCGAGGCCGGCCGGATATTGTGTGATCCCGACGCGAACGGTATTGCGACCGAGGTTGTCTCTGATCAGCGCCAACGCTTCCTCCGCCGTCTTCGGCCTGGGCACCAGCACGACGCGGTTTCCGGAGCGAACCGTGACCGCCAATGGATCCTGCGACCCTGCCTGCTCGATGAACTGTTCGACGATCGCCGGCTTCAGGCCGGGATCGCTGCATTCCTTGATTAGGGCGGCATCGACCATCGCAAACAATTCCTTATCTGTTGAAAGACGTGACGACGGGCAGTCCGAAGAGTTTTGCCCAGGCCATCACGCTCACGTTTTGAATGGCGACGATCGACGTTCCCGCGGTCCACCATCCGTTGCCCGGGGCGACGATTGCGGTGGGGGAATGCAGCATCGACTGCAGGACCGGCCAGAGGACAAGCTGTTCGTAGCAGATCAGCACGGCGACCTTCTGGCCGTCGTTTTGCACAACTGGATTGCCGAAGAGGTTGGCGCGGGCTCCACCGCCCTGCCCGGTCCATGCCCGCCATGGCTGCCACATGGACACCGGGACCGGCATGCGTTCGCGATAGAGAATTTGTGCTTCCTCCGCCGAAATCGCCACCATTACATTGTCGTAGCCGCCCGGATCGATGACGGCCGCGCCGGCGATCACAGTGAGCTCCGAGCCTTGCAAGCCTTGGCTCCAGAGCCTCGCGACGGTCGGCGTCCAGAAGCCCAATGCACTTTCGGGAAGAACGATGAACCGGGTTTTCTCTCCCGCAACCGCGCGCACCGTTGCGATCAGGTCACGGTGATCGTCAAGCGAGCCGTCTCGTCCGAGTTTCTGACCTTGTTCGAGGTCGACGCCCTTCCATCCCTCGGGTAGTTTCGGTGATGTCCACGTGGCAGTGGACCAGAGCCAGAATCCTCCCATGACGATGGCGACAGCCCGCCAATATCGCGATGTCATCATCGCGAGGCCGGCTGTCATCGCGACCAGCCCCCACCATCCCCATCCCGGAAAGAGCACACCGGTAGCGGTGAGCGGATGCGCCCAGCCGGTTATGCCGAGGGGCGGCAGTCCCATGAGCATCGCCGCCGCCAGATAGCGCCCCGCCATTGCCATTCCCGTTCGACCTTCTCCCGGAGACTTGCCTTCCGGTTGCCCCTTCCAGAGCGCCGCATGCACGCCGGCGAAGGAGAGCGAAGCAACTGCCCAGAGCAGAAGCCCGGGCCAGAGATCGGCGGCATAGAAGTTGGCGACACCCTGCGGCAGCCCACGCGAGGCAGCCAGAAAATATCCGGCCGACACGAGCATCGCCGTTAGCCGCGACGGCGACATCGCCCAGAGCGCCGGAAACAACACAGCGACCGGAAGGGTCAGGACATGACCGCTCCAGGCAGTCCAGCCGCAAGCAACAGATACGGCGATAAGCAGGCAGGATCGCCGCCAATTACGGTTCGAAAGTGAGGACTGGCCGCGCCAGGCCGAGAAGGCCCGTGTCGGGAACCGGTCCAAAATACCGACTATCATAGGAGCTCGCAAAGGATGAGTGAAGAAACAGATTTCTCAGTGGCACGATGCCGGTTTTGAATGGTGTGATCGGCCTGCCCTCTCCATCGCTCGCGCGATTGATCGATGAGGCGAGAGGCCTGCCGTCGACAGTGACATTTACGCCGATTTCCACATGCTGTCCGGGAAGCGCCGCCACTGTCTTGATCAGCGGCGCAAAGCCACCGGGGCAGAGGCCACGCCTAACATAGCCGCGGCGCCGCGCCTCCTCGAAAGACGCGGTCGGCGGTGGGCAGATGAACACGAGATCGCCGACCTCGACCGGACGCTGCAGGGCCATGATACGCCAGAGCCCAAGCGGCTCGCTCGGCGTCAGGTTCAATCGAAAGCCGCCGAAGTATGCGATTGCCGCCAGAGCGGCGATCATCCCACCTAGGCCGGCCAGGAACAGGAGAACGCGCCGCCTCATTGCTTCATCACCAGCGTCTGGCGCTGGGCGAGACGCAAATCTTCGGCCTGACGCAGGGTCTGAACGGTGCGCTCATGAGCGGCGAGCTGCTGGGACGTGCGCATGATCGGCCAGGCCTCTGTCAGACGCTCCTTCTGCTCGGGCAGCATCCCTTCGGAGAGTTTGTCGAAGAGCTTTCCGGAGGGTTCGCGCGCGGCATTGGTGAGCATGGTACGCTCGCCGAAGCGTTCGGTGACGGCTTGGTTGAACCCGTCAATTTCCAACTTGGTTTCCCGGTTGCTTAGTGCATATGCCATGGCCGCCGGCAGATCGTTGCGGTCGATCGCATCACGCACGCGCTCCAGCACCACATGCGCTGCCGGCGACAATGCCGGGATGTCGATCGACACGCGCTGACGCAATGCCTGCTCGTCAGCCTGCAGCCGCTGCACGGCGGTCTCGTGCATCCCCAGATACTGCTCAAGATCGCGCTTCAGGGCCGGAACATTGAGGTCTGCAACGCGACGGTCCTCGCGCTCAGTCTTGCTGGCAAGAATGCCGGTCTTGCCCTTCAGCGGTCCGATCGACGCCGGGGCGGTCGTCAGCGTCTGAAGCGCCAGTTTGGCCGTTTCCTTATCCACTAGCACCGCATCGAAGTTCATCGCCCGGAAGGCGGTCTCGGGATCGGCGAAGACGTAAGCAAAACGGGTCGAGACCTCTTCCCATTGTTGTCTGAGGGCTGGATCGGCGTCGAGTTTTTCGCCTACCGTATCGGCAACGGAACCGGAAAATGTCTTGATGCCTGCGACCATGGGCGCGGCCTCCTTCATCGTTTGGGTTTTCGAGGGATGGTGCAGACCGAGACGCTCTGCAAAGCCGGCAAGGCGCTGGCTGAGATCGACCAGTTTCGTCTTCTGGCGCAGTGTCCACTCGAGTTGGTCGCGTAGCAGCGTACGCGCCACCTGGACGATGTTGAGGCCACGGTTTTCTGCGTACCGCAGCGCTTCGCGGTAAAGCTTTCCGCGCTCGTAATCGAGGGTGGTCTCCTTGGCATTCTTTCGGGAGAGTACCTTGGCCAGGCCGCCGTTGAAGGCGAAGGACCGGCGTCCGTAGTAAAGCTGCAAATCCTCGCGATGGCGGGTCATGGCCACATAGGTCAGATGCCGGTCCAGCGAGAGGCTTGCCAACACCTTCACGCGGTCGACAGTAGCGCCTTGCGATTTATGGATCGTGGTAGCGTAACCATGATCGAGATTGCTGTAGAAGCGTTGCTCGACGATGACCTGCCGGCGCTGATCACCCTCTCCGATGACAGCAACGATCCTGCTCGGTGCGGCCTCAATGACATGAGCGATCATGCCGTTCTTGACGCCGAGCGAGGTCTCGTTCTTCAGGAAGACGATCTGGTCGCCCACGTCGAACTGCCTGACACCGTCAGCCGTTTTGAAGACATGACCCTCACCGACAATGCCGCGTTCAACGAGTTTTTCGCGGGCCATAATGTTCAGCATGCGAACGTCGCGGCGCAGATGCGCGAGGATCAACGTTGTCTTCGTCTGATCGTAGTCGTGGTTCCAGTCACCGATCAGCCGCTCGACGGCTTCCGCCTTCAATCGCGTGCCCGTGATCCTGACATTGGCATCATAGGCGGTCAGCGCCTTTTCCACATTGCCTCGGGCCAGATCGAGTGACGCCTTGCGCATCCAGTCCTCGCGCTGGCGATAGATTGTCTCGAGTTCGGCATAACCTATGCGGTCGACGATGGCGCGGAAGGCAGCCCCCGCCTCGATCGGCTGGAGCTGTTCGGGATCGCCGACCAGCACGATCTTGGCACCTGCCCTGACCACGGTATCGACAAAGCCGGCCATCTGTTTTGAGGCGACCATACCTGCTTCGTCCAGGACAAAGACGGTTTTGTCATCGAGAACGTCACGACCACGGTTCCAGCGCAGTTCCCAGGACGCAAGCGTCCGGCTCTGGATCCCGGCTTCCTTCTCCAGACCCTCGGCTGCTTTGCCGGCAAGCGCTCCGCCGACCACACGATATCCGGCCCGTTCCCACGCCTCGCGGGCAGCCTTCATCATCGTGGTCTTGCCAGCACCGGCACGGCCGACCACCGCTGCGATCCGGGCGGGACCGGCGATGCGCTCGATTGCCGCTTTCTGCTCCTGCGACAACCGCTCATGCCGCCGGAACGTTGCGTCCAGAGCAGCTTCAGAGACAGCATGACCGTCCCGGTTCGACAGCCATAACGCCTGCCGCACCATCGTCGCCTCAACGCGGATCATCGCCCGGGTCGAATAACGGGCGGGCACCTTTTCTCCGGTCGCGAACGCGATCGTGTCACGCTGCAAACGCAAGACTTCCGGGTTCAGGATGATGCGTAACATCAGTTGCTGGAAGACAGCCGGGTCATCGACATAGCGATGCAGAACCTTGGCGACATCGCGTTCATCGAAAACGCTCTTCTCTCGCGTGATCACGTCGAGCACGATGGCTGGATTGTTTAGAATGCGGCGGGCATTCTCGCTGCGGCGCTGCTCGTTCAGCTCGATCCTCTCCAGCTCCGGCCGGACGCCCTGTTGCTGTGCCTTGCGCTCGATCGCCTTGGCGCCAACGCCGAGATGGATCGTCGGTTCGAGGTCGATGCCCTGCTTTTCGTAGGAACGGCCATCGATCTTGAGATCGATGCCGCCAAGCGCCAGGTGATAATTCAGCCGCTCGAACCATCCATCGCGCAGGACGTTGAAGTCACCCGTCGATCCGGCCCAGAGCTCATAGAGGATTTTGCCGGACTTCGTGCGGACCGGCTGGCCGTCCTTGGCCGTAACCGCAACCTTCTTCGATCCGAACCCCTCCTCGGTCAGCGGGCGCAATGTCGTCATCAGATGGATGTGCGGATTGCCTGGATTGTCGTGGTAGACCCAATCGGCAACCATGCCCTTGGCGTGGATGTGTTTTTCCACGAAGTCGCGAACTAACGCGATGTTCTGCTCCGGGGTGAGCTCCAGCGGAAGCGCGATTGTCATGTCCCGGGCAAGCTGAGCATCGGAGCGCTTCTCGAACGCCTCGACTTTGTTCCAGAAGGCTTCCGAAGCTCCGGCAACAGATCGGTCGGCAATCATCGCGCGGACCCATTTCGGGGCATCGGCCGGGAGCAGGAATTCCTCATGCACAAGCCCCTCCTTCCGAGTGTAGTCGATGGTACGGGCCTCGCGCTCATACTCCATCTTCGCGCAGTGCCGGTAGGCCGCAGACAGCACGACGCTGCGGCCGCCGCCGCGACTGACGATGCTGGCTGAGAAATGGGCGATGGCCACGGCGTAAAACACTCCCGGTTCGAACCTCGTTCCCAAAGAGCGGCCAGGTCGAGCGGCAACCCTACGACGGCCCCGCCAGGGGCCGTGGGCAAGCTCGTCGCATCAGCGACGTATAATTGCGCCCTTGGATCCGCTCCTTCGGAACGGCGGGATCATCCTCCAAAGTGTCGGCTTTGCCGACGTGCAGATCTGCACATTCCTTCGGACGTGCTTTTGGGGAAATCTTGCAACGGAACAGACGCCCAAGATTTCCAGGGAGATGCGACCGGAATGAAGAAACCATCATCGAAGATCAGGGAAGAAATCGCCAGATTGCAGGACCAGCTGAAACAGGCCGAAACACGCGAGGCCGAGCGCATCGGGCGGATTGCGCTAAAAGCTGGGCTTGGGGAAATCGACATCGAGGAGGCCGAGCTTCAGTCAGCCTTCGAGGAAGTCGCCAAACGGTTTCGTGGCGGCAAGGGCTCGGCGACCGGAAAGAGACAAGCCGGAGAGAGCCGGACCGGTACCGAGCCGTCCGCGGCGCTCGCGTCTGGCGCGGATGAAGGCGGGTCTGGCGAGGCTTGAACGGATGGCAAAGTCGATGACGTCAGAAGCACGCAAGAAGGACTCCCGCGAAAAAATCGAGCTCGGCGGGCTGATCGTCAAGGCAGGACTGCGTTACGAAAAGCGGGCGCTGCTGCTCGGGCTGTTGGTCGACGGCGGCCGCCGGTTCAAGGGCGACGAAGAAGAGCGGTCACGCTTGACCGCCATCGGCGCGGAGGCCTTTGGTCGTGACGGTGAATAGAATTCTCCTCACCGTCATCCCGGCCACAATCATGATCGCCGCGATGATGCTCATGCCGGGGATCGAGCGATGGCTGGCGGCGTTCGGAAGGACAGCGCAGACAAAGCTGATGCTCGGGCGGATCGGTCTCGCCCTGCCCTACATCACAGCGGCTGCGATCGGCACGATCTTCCTGTTCGCGGCCAATGGCGCTGCGAACATCAGGGCGGCCGGGTGGGGCGTTGTCAGCGGCAGCGTGGCGGCGATCTTCATCGCGGCGATCCGCGAGGCGGTCCGGCTTGCCAGCATCGCCGGCAACGTTCCGGGCGGACAGTCGGTATTCGCCTACGCGGACCCGGCGACGATGCTTGGCGCGTCCGTCACATTCCTTGCCGGCGTCTTCGCGCTGCGCGTCGGTCTTCGCGGCAATGCGGCTTTTGCCAGTTCGGCGCCGCGCCGTATCCGCGGCAAACGCGCCGTGCATGGCGAGGCCGACTGGATGAAGGTGCAGGAGGCGGCAAAACTTTTCCCCGATCCCGGCGGCATCGTCGTCGGCGAACGGTACCGCGTCGATCGCGACAGCGTTGCGGCTGTGTCGTTCCGCGCCGACGATCCGTCGACCTGGGGCGCGGGAGGCAAGAGCCCGCTCCTATGCTTCGACGGCTCCTTTGGCTCCTCGCATGGCATCGTCTTCGCCGGATCCGGCGGTTTCAAGACGACGTCGGTCACGGTCCCGACCGCGCTCAAGTGGGGTGGCAGTCTCGTTGTCCTCGACCCGTCGAGCGAGGTCGCACCGATGGTATCGGAGCATCGCCGCAAGGCTGGCCGGAAGGTGATCATTCTCGATCCCTCGACGTCAGGCGTGGGCTTCAATGCGCTCGACTGGATCGGGCGACATGGCAGCACGAAAGAAGAGGACATCGTCGCCGTCGCAACGTGGATCATGACCGACAATCCCCGCTCGGCCTCTGCGCGCGACGACTTCTTTCGGGCGTCGGCCATGCAGCTTCTGACGGCTCTGATTGCCGACGTCTGGCTGTCCGGTCACACGGACGAGCAAGACCAGACGCTGCGCCGTGTGAGAGTCAATCTTTCCGAGCCGGAACCGAAGCTGCGGGCGCGTCTGACCAAGATCTACGAGCAGTCGGAATCGGACTTCGTGAAGGAGAATGTTTCGGTCTTCGTCAACATGACGCCTGAGACCTTTTCCGGGGTCTACGCCAATGCGGTGAAAGAAACCCACTGGCTATCTTATCCGAACTACGCCGCGCTCGTCTCAGGCGACAGTTTTTCGACCGACGATCTCGCCGAGGGCGGAACCGACATCTTCATAGCGCTCGATTTGAAGGTACTGGAAGCCCATCCCGGACTGGCGCGAGTGGTTATCGGATCGCTGCTCAATGCCATCTACAATCGAAATGGCGATGTGAAAGGTGGCGCGCTCTTCCTACTTGATGAGGTCGCCAGGCTCGGCTATCTGCGGATCTTAGAGACCGCCCGCGACGCCGGACGGAAATACGGCATCACGCTGACGATGATCTTCCAGTCCATCGGCCAGATGCGCGAGGCCTATGGCGGGCGGGACGCGACGAGCAAGTGGTTCGAATCCGCGTCGTGGATTTCGTTTGCCGCGATCAACGATCCTGATACTGCCGACTATATCTCGAAACGCTGCGGCGATACGACGGTCGAGGTGGACCAGACAAACCGCTCGTCAGGGATGAAGGGATCGTCGCGCTCACGTTCCCGGCAGCTCAGCCGCCGGCCGCTGATCCTGCCACATGAGGTGCTGCGCATGCGCGCTGACGAGCAGATCGTGTTCACATCGGGCAATCCGCCGCTCAGATGCGGACGCGCCATCTGGTTCCGTCGTGAGGATATGAGGACTTGTGTCGGTGAGAACAGGTTCCATCGTCCAGCCAAGGCGCAAACGATGCTGGAGTCTCGGCAAGCCGACCAAAAGTGACGACGAGAAGCTTCACAATAATCACACCGGCTCGCGACCAAGACGAATGGCCACTTCTATCGTGACCGAAAAATTGTATAGTTGACAGCGCTCAACAAAAGCTTCGTTGGAACTCTTGATCACACGGGGGAACGGCATGCGGTATTTTGAGGAAAACAACGGCCTGAAGGTTCGCGCCATCACCGGCACGCGTTCGATCCTTCTAGCATTCGATGCCGATCGGGACACGCGAAATAGCCTGAGAGGATTTTCGATCCGCCGCTCCGAATATCTCAAGAAACCCGACGGCGAAACGGTTACAAGCGTGAAGTGGCTCCAGTCGAGCAAGGTGTTCAGGACGGTCGAACCCAAGCCGAAGGAGAAGATCAACGGAAGATTCAAGATCTTCCGGACGGACAAACACCCGATCCAGAAATTCTTCTGGTCGGATTATGGAGCGGAGCCGAGCACCGATTATCAGTACGAGATATTTCCCGCCTATGGTCCGGTAGGCGATCTTCAGCTTGATAAACATCGTATGATCGCGCTGAAAATCCGGACAGAAGACGAAGACGACGGCAAGCACGGAATCTGGTTCAATCGAGGAGCAATTGCGAGCCAGCATTATGCACGCGAGTTCGGCAATATCCCTCCGACAGAAGAAGAAGTGCTTGACCTCAACAATATCAAGACGCGGTGGCTCTCGCGTGGGCTACTCGAAGCCTGCCTTGCCTATATCAAGGCACCCAAGAAAGGGGAGTGGCTTCACGCCTGCCTCTACGAGTTCAGCTATCAGCCCATCATCGATGCTTTCGACGATGCGCTGAAGAGAGGCGTCAACGTTCGAATTATCTATCACGCCACCGAGGCGAACAAGAAGGCGATCGGCACGAAACTATCCGGCAAAGATGTCCTGATAGAACGGACACGACCTACCATTCCGCACAACAAATTCATCGTCCACTCTTCGAAATCCGACAAGCCACTGGCCCTCTGGACGGGCTCGACGAACATTACCATGTCGGGTTTTTTGGGACAGTCCAATCTTGGTCACCTGTTCCGCGATCCAATGCTGGCTGATCGTTACAAGAAATACTGGGATCTGCTATCGAAAAACCCGACAGGCGCACCGGTTAGAAAAGAAACGAAAACCATCTCGCCCCAACCGCAGGAGGTTGTTGAGCCCGGCTCAATCTCCCCGATCTTTTGCGCGCGCGACGATCTCGCAATGCTATTCTGGTATGGTAACAGGATTCTCGACGCACGCGACCTTGCGATGTTCACCGTCGCGTTCACTGTCAGCCCACTTCTGATCTCCGCTCTGGCGCAAAAGCGTGATTGCCTGCGCATGCTGGTGATGGAATCGCGTCCACCGGCAGAATTGATTGCGGCCTTTCGTAAAGACGGTCGTGACCCGATGTTGACCACCTCCTATGGGGCGGTGCTGGGCAAGAAGAAAATCATGATCACGCTGCCGAACGGGAAAAAGACCACCAGAACCATCGACATCAAAAATTTTCCGCTCGGGGAATGGTTCTGGCGCGAGGAACACACCCGTGAGAGCGGCAACATCTTTTTCATTCATACCAAATACCTGATGATCGACCCGCTATCTGATGATCCCCTGATCTGCACCGGATCAGCGAACTTCTCCGCCAACAGCCTTCAGAACAACGACGAGAACATGGTCCTGATCAGAGGCAATACCCGCGTCGCCGATATTTATCTGACGGAGTTCCTCAGGCTCCACGAACATTTCTATTTTCGGGACGCGGCCAATAGTCAGGCAGGCAAGGGAAAGGACGCAGAGGGCGCGTTTCTCGAAGAGATCAAAGACTGGACAGCAGATGATTTTCTCCCCGGAACCTATCTCAACGCACGGCGCGAGATGTTCTTCCGGGACGCTCCAGGTTCGTGGGGCGAGCAGGCACAAGCCCGCGATCCGAATGAATCCGCCGTCATGGCCCAGCAACAGGCGCTCGAGGACAAGCGGAAGGCCGCCGAGAAGCGACGAGCCGCCAAGCAAAGCTGAGCGTTGCCGATCGATAATGAGAGCTGCATGCGCAGTTTTGCCGATTGACTTGGGTGAGCCAACCAGAGTTGGGTGACGAGAGGATCGTGACCCGCATGGGACGGAACTGCTGAGCGGGTTCGGTGCGCTCGCGCATAGAGCCAGTGCGGCGAAGTCGCCTCGCCCATTCCCGATCGAACTCATCACACAGATGAATCGATACTTCCTGATTGATTCAGAATCGTCATTGGACGCTCCCTCCAAAGGAAGCGAGAATCCAGCCATGGAAAAAGACGCAACTGGCCTGGTTCATCTTCACCGCATCGATACGACGCAGAACATGCGGCGCTTCTATATGCTTGCGATTCAGCCAACGCTCTTCGGCGGCGCCTCCGTCATTCGTAACTGGGGCCGGATTGGATCGAGCGGGCAGACAATGGTTGATACCTTCGATAGCGAAGAAGATGCGGATACGGCACTTGCACGCATCGAGCGCACAAAGAAGCGACGGGGCTATATCAGCGTTCAGCCCAGCGAATAGCCGGCGCCCGCGATCCAAACCCGAATTTTCCTGTGGTTTTCGCCATTCTTGCAGCAAATCCAGCTTTTACGCCCCTATCCCCGCCACATCTTCGTTGTCATACCAGAAGAACACCAATCGATAGAGGAGACTATTCTTCCATGACCACCACCAACGAAATCGCCGACAAGATCGCGTCCGAACAGAACCTGACCAAGGTTCAGGCGAAGGCCATCGTCGAAAGCGTCTTCAAACAGATTGCGGACGCAGCCCAGGCTGGCACGGAAACATCCATCCCGTCCTTCGGCAAATTCAAGGTCAAGGAAACCCCGGAACGAGACGGACGCAATCCGGCGACGGGTGCTACGATCAAGATTGCGGCGTCTAAGAAGCTGACATTCACGCCAGGCAAGGCGGTAAAGGACGCGCTCAACGGCTGACGTCCCTGTGCTGCTGGTTCGGTGGCGTTTCCTTGACGTTTTTGAAAGAAGACGCCGCAGGTCGGGAGGCGATGGCGGGGTCAAGGATCGCGAACGCGACTCACGGAGCCGGGAGTGGAGAGCCGAAATGCGCTGGCATTTTGGGGGTACCGCTCTCCTTGATGCCGGCATTGGCTCCCGGCACCATGGGTCGATCTGATGGCACCAGAAAAGTCGGGAACGGGCTCGATACCCGCGACCGGTTTATCTGTCGCAAAGAGAAAGAGCCCCGCCTTGTCTAGCGGAGCTCCTCGGTGGAAGCTCAGGCCTCCCGCTTCGGTCGGTTCCAGATAAGGGCGTAGTCGCCTTCCTTCTCGCTCGGCCACAGGGCTGCGGTGATCGGGGCGTTGAAGCTTGGATCGTCCAGCTTGACCGAGATGTATTCCTCGCCGTCGTTGGAGACCGCCTTCCAGCCTGCACCGGAGCCGTTGCGGGATGACGATCGAGACGAAGTCGTCCTTCGGTCACACCAGATCCATCGAGGTCCGCGCAAGTGCGCCCAGTCCGGGACCGGATGGGTACAGTTGCGAAAAAAACATCGGCGAATTCAAGACCGATCCGCCACGGTATCGTCTTTGGCCTCGGGGCTCTTACCATGTCACGGCTGTGATCCTACCAGTCCCGTCGATGAGCTGATCGCAAGTCGGGCCGGTTTCTTTATGAAACTCCCGTGGCGGCCTTGCGGAGAAGGACAATAGACACGACAAAGCATCGAATCGGAATTTCTTGCGTTCCCTTTCATGCACATGGTTTCGCGCCAGACCAAAGTGACAATAACTCTATTAGGGGTAAACAATCTATTCTCGATGGTCTATAGGACGTTTCAACTCCAAGTCTTCTCTGTTCCGAGATATTAATGATCCTCTTTCATCATACTTCCGTTTCCCTCGCTGAGGGGATTTTGGCTTCTCAGCTCAACCTAGGTCACGTCAAGAGACGATCTGGAGAGCCGTTGCGCGATGTCGTTTGGCTGACAACCGATGAAAGCCACGAAGGTCATGGGCTGACGACAGGAGAACAACTCGATCCGGTTCATCGTCCGTATGTCGAAAAGGTAGAGCAAACGAAGCTCCGCCAGGGTCGTGTCTGGACGGCTGATAAGACGCGCATCAGAATTAAGGTCAAAATTCCGACTCGGGATCGCAAGCTTTACAACTACTCCGCCTGGTCCCGAAAAAATGACGGTCCGAAATTCGCGAAGCTCATGGGCCTTTCCTGCGTTCAGACCGTCGCCGGTCTGAACGCCTCGGAGCTGGAAAGAATGATGTCGATGACAGCAACGAAGGAAGAGACATGGTTTCTTTCGTTTCGGCCCATTGTTCCCGAGGAATTTGAAGAAGTATTATACCGGACCGAAGACGGCTACGTGCCTTATGACTTCGAACAACACGGCCGTCGCGAGCTTGAGGCGGTTGGAATTTACGCCGCAGACGAAAAAGCTCTCTCCGAATTGCGCGATCTTCTCGGTTCTCGGCACAGATATGACCGCGCCAGCGCCGTTGTGACCTGCGCCAATCTTGCAATGCCAGCAAACGTTGTCGTTCGCGGCGGAGGAATCAACGTGGCATTCAACCTCGTGACCCTTAGAGTGCTCGAAGGTAGTTCCGGTCGATATGGGGAAGAGATTGTCGCCTGGATCGAGCGGCATCTCAATGACCTAAACGAGGCTTGGGAGAAGAGCAGGACGCAGCTCATCAGCAATTCGTGAAATCTGGTCAACAGCGACCCGTTGCCGGTTCGCTTGGCGTTCTCTGTTTAATCGCTAATCATGGTGAGCAGTTGCGTCATCCCACAATCGCCACAGTCGTCACTCCGCAGTCGAAGTCGGTCAACCAGTCCGACGCTTTCCTTGCCAGCAAACACAATCAGCTCAACCTGTTCAACTCGCTCGATCATCTGGTTACCGATGAGAAGAAACTCAGCGACAGCGAACGTGGCGCAATCGAGCACCATATCGTAAATATTCGCGCGGCGATGGCCCGATTGTTATGGTCCAGGGAGATCTATGTCGGAACGTCTCTCCTGGATGAGCACGTTTTCGCCTGCGCCAAGCAAGGTGGTGGTGGTGTTCCGGCAAAAATCCTGAGCGGTCTCGCGTCGGCCGGGATCGAGCGCCCGGGGTTCGTACTTTACCCGTTGACCAGCTTCGGCATGAAGATGGAAACGCTGCCGTGGATGAATTCGGGACTAAAAAGCCACATCGTGTTTCGAACTCCGGGTTTGCGGTCAGCGCCCAGACCAATTCCGTTGCCCGGGCTTATGATCGACTGGTCGAGATGGCGCGTGGTTTGGGCATATGCCAGTGCATAGAGCGCAGCGGCATCGAGCATTTTTTTCATGCTGCGCAGTGGCTCAAAACCAACCCCTCGATGTTGGTCAGACTGACATCGCACACAGGGGATATGTATGAGAACCAGTTCGTTTACAGGCTCAATATCCGATCTGCTGCGTCGGCACTGTTGATGCTTCACGCGTTGTCGGTTAAGCGCGATGGCACCATCGACAAGTTCAGTTCGTCGGCACACGTCAACAACTGGGAAACACTCGATATTCGTCACTATCTGATCGGGGAGGGTCGGCCTTTGCCAGATGCTTCTGCAGCCTCCTCGCTCGGCTCTCAATCACCCGGCTACCGACCAGCGATCCCGTCCGCAACTTGCTCGGCGACACCTGATCAATTGCGAGTGCTCCTTAAGAGGATTGGCCTTTTCGTCCTCGATAATGCTTGCTATATTAAACGAAAGATTGGAGCAGACATGGCAAAAGTCGTCGTCAAAAAGCTTGGTGGCCCAAAGTCCGGAGTGCGTGGCAAGGCGGTCACGGAGAAACGAGTTCGCGATTCGAGTAGCGGGCAGTTCGTCACCGTGCGCACGATCGACGCGAAAAGCCAAACATTCGGACAAGATCTTACCTATGTATTTAGCAAGAATGTGGCCAAGGCGCGCCGTGACAACAAGGCTGTGACTGGCGTCGTCGATCGTGCTCCTGCAAAAGCTTGAACAGCCCGTCTTTCTGATCGTCGCTGGACCGAACGGATCCGGCAAGAGTAGCGTCTACGCAAATGCGGATCTCGAATTGGAAGGGCGGTCCGTATGGATTGTCAATCCGGATCTTCTAGCCGCCCGGATCAGTGAAGTGGAGAAGGAGCCACTTCCCGAAGCCAACTTGGTTGCAGTTCAGCGCATCGAAGCGTGGATCCAGTCATCCATAGCCGTTCATAAAACAATCGGTGTCGAGACCGTATTATCGACGGATAAGTATCGGCGTCTGGTTGAGGCAGCTGAAGCTTTGGGATTTGCCGTATGGCTTTTCTACACCGTTTTGGACAGCCCGGAGCGGTCGATCGAGCGTATCAAACTTCGTGTTGCGAAGGGTGGGCATGACGTGCCTGCCGATAAGGTGCGTGCACGCTACGTAAGATCTCTCGCTCAACTCCCTTGGTTTCTCGAACGAGCTGACAGAGCCTGGATTTGGGACAACAGCGGTGCAACGCCAAAGCTGATCGGCGAAAAACAGGATGGTATCATTACTCTTGACGAGAATGCCCTTAGCGTCATCTCGTCTGCTGTGCAATCTATCGCGACTGAGTGAATAGCGCGCCGCAGCCACGCGACTTTGTTGCAGCTTCCTTTCACTGAAAAGAGCCCCGCCTTTCGGCGGAGCTCCTCGGCGTGGATCAGGCCTCCCGCTTCGGGCGGTTCCAGATGAGGGCGTAGTCGCCTTCCTTCTCGCCCGGCCAAAGGGCTGCGGTGATCGGGGCGTTGAAGCTCGGGTCGTCCAGCTTGACCGAGATGTATTCCTCGCCGTCGTTGGAGACCACCTTCCAGCCGGCGCCGACCTCGACGCCGTTGCCGGCGGTGATGCGGAAGTCCGGAGCGTCGCGCGAGACGCGCTCGATGGGGTTCAGGCGGGCCTTCATGCTGACGGTGAGCGTGCGCACGTTGCCGATGATCGAGTTGTTGCCGTTGGTGGTGAATTCGCCGATGACTGCCATTGTCGTAACCTTTCCGGTTTGCTCGGGTCGCGCCCATCGCGTCCTCGATGACGGTGTTAAGACCGACGGCGATCGACGCCGCACCGCTGGCGGCCGGAACGAAGTGGAGGACGGCCGGGAGCGGCTTTCTTGGCCCGCGAGGAATGCGAACCTGTTCGCAGGGGAAGAAAGTTGCGTATGGCCGTTGCGGCCAAGGCGATCGAGACGAAGGCGTCCTTCGGTCACACCAGATCAATCGAGGTCTGCGTGGGTGTGGCCTGTCCGAACCGGATCGACCACGACATGCCGCGAGACCAATCGTTGAACTCACCACCAGCACGCCGCTGGCACAATCGTTTCGGGACCATGCTCACACCACGTCACGGCTGCAGACCTGCAGTTCCCTTCGACGCCATCGCCGATGGGTGCGTCTGCACTACCGACTGTTCGACAGCAGAGCCATCTTCGACTGGATGGTGTCTCCTCCCAACCGGCAAGGCCTCGGCTATGCTGCAATCGCACTCGCCCTCAGCGCCCCACACCCCAACGGCTGGTCAGCATGGAACATGTCCCCCGCTTCAGGAACTGACTGGGCCGGCGTCTTTCACGGCAGAGTTCCACCATATGGCGGTGCCTCTTCCGCTCCAAATGGAGCGGATCCGTCACCGCAGCGCCAGAAGGCTGCCCTAGACGCCACACATGCCTTCGCATTCGATGGGCCAGAGATCGAGTTGGCCATGATCGGCGGCCGTCGACAGGTCGGCTTCGTCAAGAGGAACACATGAGCGATGAAGATAAACTTCGCCACGGATGCGTCGAATGCCGGTCCGCAGTGCTCGATCGACTATCACCGCTTCTGCCCAGGCTTCCGGATCATGATCACGCATGTGGCGCCAGCGTCCTTTATCGTGAAACGGGCATCCGATGCAGGCCGATTTTGGGGGCGTCGGATAATCATGACGGCGCAACCAGGCCAGGCAATCGCGCCTGCTCATGCGCTGTTCGATCAACGGCCAACGATTGATCTGCCAGTCCTCGAATGAGGGTTTGATCCGGCTGACCTCGTCTGTCGAAATGCCAATCCACTGCTCCGCGACCGCATGATCAGGTGATCGCTTGCGCCTGAGGCCCGAACAATTCCGGGACCTTCCTCCGGATCGGCACGATCTTGTAATCCGCAGTGCAGGCCCTGCGCATCATGCCGATCGATACGGTCTCGCGCGATGTCGCGCGGGAACCGATCTGGACGAGTTCGCCGTCGTCGTCCTCATCGAGAACCGGTCGTGCGCTCCCGGCTGGCGTCACGGTTTTTGCAAAAGCCGGAATCGAAGCCCACCGTTTGCCGGCGACGGCGTCCATGAGATTGTCGCGAATATTGCCGGCCGACACCACATGGATCGGGAACGGAACGACATTCGGCGACATCAACCATTCAAGATGATCGTAGACGGCTTTTGGCTCCCAACCGGTATCGGCAAAGATCGCGCAATCGGGCATCGGCCCGATCTTACCATGCGCTGCCATCAGCGCCATGGTGGTGGACTGGACGCCGGCGCCGAGCGAAAGCGCCCGCAGCCGGATCGGCGAGGACGCGCCCTCCCCGGTAAAGTTCGACACCTGGAGCATCAGGCCGCCTCCTGTCCGGAGGCTGCCTGCGGCTGAAGGTCGTGCAGATAGGCGACAGCGCGCTGCGCATGCGCCGCCGCATTGAAGATCGCCCGCTTGTCAGAGCCGAGGATCTCGGCCCAACTCTGGATATAGGCGGCATGATCCGGGCGCGGCTCCAGCTCCGGCACGATACCCAGATCGGCGCAGATCATCGCTGCCCCAAGCTCCACCAGCATCTCTTCGAAGGCCCTCTCGCGGCGATCCTTGTGATAGCGGCTCAGGTCCCTGTTCAGCCGGGCAGGACCGCCCGCCCAATGGACATTATGCCGTAAGTCCGATTATGCCGCATGGCCAATTTTCAGCGCGGAGACTTTCCCATTCAGCCATGCGGCGGTTCGGCATAATCAGAGCGATTCAAGGAACGCGAGCAGTTCGTCGTTGGGTCGATACCGCCCTAGATGGGCCTCCGGTCTCGCGACCTGAGAAAGCGCCTTCTCCTTCAACCGCATGTCGGCGTGGATGTAGATCTGGGTCGTTTCCACGGATTCATGACCAAGCCAGAGCGCGATCACGGATTGGTCGACGCCGTGATGGAGCAGTTCCATCGCGGTGCTATGCCGCAAGGTGTGCGGTGTAACCCGTTTGCTTGCCAGGCTCGGGCATGCTCGGGATGCCGTGAGGCAATGCTTGCGCACCAGATGTTCCAATGCATCACGACTGAGCCGTTCGCCCCGGATCGAGGGGAACAGGGGACTGTCGCTGTCACTACGCTCCCCAATCCAACCCCGGATCAGCTTTGCCGTATCGCGACGGAGAGGCGTACTACGCTCCTTTCTCCCCTTGCCGATACAACGGATGTGGGCGCCGTCTCCCAAAACCACGTCCTTACAGCGCAGACCGATCAGCTCGGATGCCCGCAATCCGGTCTGAAGCGCAAGCAACAGCAGGGCGTAATCGCGGCGCCCCACCCACGTCGTCCGATCCGGCGCGGCCATGAGGGCTGCTATTTCGTCTGCGTCGAGGAACGTCACGCTTCGCTTGACGTATCGTTTGCTTGGCATCGAGAGAATGCGCTGGCAATGGAGAAGCCAGGTCGGATCGGTCATCGCAACGTATCGGAAGAATGAGCGGATTGCGGCAAGGCGCGTATTGCGGGTTCGTGCCGTGTTACCGCGCGCCGTCTCGACGTGGGTCAGGAAGTCGGCGACAAGATCGGCGTCAAGATCTTCGATCGTCAGCTTCGTGGGCGGCTTTCCACGCCGTGAGCCAGCGTAGCGTATCAGCAACCGGAATGTATCCCGGTAACCGGCGATGGTGTGGGGACTTGCCTCCATCTGTGTGCAGAGCCGGTCAGTGAAGAAGCGTTGGATCAGCGCGGGGAAACTGCTCGCCTTCATCGAATCCCCTCCGCTGCGCTTGCTATGCGGGCGGAAGCCAATTCCAGCAATTCCGGAACCGCCTCCAGGTACCAATAGGTATTGGCGGGGCTCGCGTGACCGAGCCAAGTCGTGAGTTTGATCATCTCGCGCCCGACATCCTGGCCGGAACGATACCAGTTTAGCAGCGTCCGAACCGCGAAGGTGTGACGAAGGTCGTGAATGCGTGGCCCGCGCCCATGGCGCTTGTAAGCCTGCCTCGGCCTCAAACCAATCTGTTGGCAGACCAGCGCGAAGTTGTAGCGGGCGCCGCAATCGCCGAGACGATGGCCATCGCACGTGACGAACATAGGCTCTGATCTGTGACCTAATAGCCGGTCCCGTTCACGCCCGTAGGTCTCCAGTTGGTGCACGACGGTTTGATCTAGGGGCAACATTCGTTCCTTGCCGAGCTTTCCGAAGCGAACACGAAGGACGCCGGATTCAACATCGAGATCGGTCTGGTCGAGACGCAAGGCTTCGTTAATCCGAAGTCCGGTCACGGCGATCAGGCCGAAGAGCGTCGAACAGGTGAGACCGCGCATGCCGTAGACTGATGGCAACGTGCGGGCATGCTCGATAATCGCAATGATTTCGGCGTCGCTGTAAATGTGTGGATGTACACGTTGGACATGAGCAGGCACTAATCCCTGGGGCGGAACCTCGTGCCGAGGATCCATGCCGTGTAGCCAGAGGGCAAATTGACGAGCCACCCGGAAGCGAGTGCCTCGTGTTCCTGCACTGGCGGATGACAGGCTTTCGAGCCAACACATGATCAATCTGGTATCGACGTACTCGGCACCATTGCTGTCGGCGAAGGCGGAGAAGCGACGCAATATGCGTTCGTCTGTACTCAGGTCGGCACCCAGCCGCCTTCTCATACTGATGTAACGGTGCTGTTCAGCAATGAAGCTCATTGTGCTGCCTCCGTGATCGGCCAAGGCTGGGCGATGGAGCGCAATCCATCCGTGTCGAGCTTCGCATAGATCATCGTTGTTGCACGCGATCGATGCCGCAACAGATCGCCGATCTCCTCCAGCGAGGCACCGGAGCGAACCAAGTTTGTCGCAAGGCTGTGGCGCAGGACATGCGATCCGACATATGGTGTTGGCGGCTTCACCCCGGTTGCCGCGAACGCCTCCCGCAAAATCGAGTTGATGATCTGGCTATCCTTGAACGGGCGGTTCGGCGCCCGATGGCTCACGAACAGTGTGCGGGTTGTCGTCGAAGTCCGCTCCTCCCGCAGATACCGGCTGATTGCCTGACCGACGTCGGGCGGGATTGGCAGCCGGTCGTGACGTTGACCTTTTCCGCGAACGAGAAGCTCTCCAGCTCGCCAGTCGATATCATCGAGCTGGATCGCCATGACCTCCGGAGCGCGGATACCGAGCCTCGCCATCAACAACAACATGGCGTAGTCGCGGGCGCCTCGCCGCGGATTGGTCGCGACCGATGCCAGAACGGCCTCCACTTCATCGGGCGACAGATATCTCGGAAGCCTCTCGCCCCAGGGCTTGTGCACCCTGGGCACGCAGAGCGATAGGTTGGCGGTAGTGAGACCTTGGGCGAACAGATACTGGAAGAAGCCGCGCAGATGCGTGGACAACGTCTTGTCGCGGTAGGGCGTCTTGCGCGCGATAACATGCTCCATAAACGCAACGACGTCGCGGGCGCCGAGCACAGCAAGATCGAGCCCACCGTCTCCAAAGCGATGAACCAGGAAGCGGGCGGCAAACCCCCGCACGTGTTTGACGGACCGCGGACTGAGGCCGCGCTGCCGCAGAAGGTAAAGCTCAAGGTTGCAGAGAAGCTCTTGGCGTTCGGCTTGCGCAGCAGTGAGTGGCGGTCGCGTCGCCACGCCGATTTCGATCAGGTGCTCGACGAACAGCGTGGCAAGGTTGGGAACCTTGATCTGGGATTTGGGTGACGTTGGCAATCGCCGTCCCAATTCGACGGCAATATCCGCCGTCAGCTCCGATGGCGCGATGCCCTCGACCTCCAGAAGTCTGCCAAAGCGTCGGAGGTGGTGACGATAGTTTTCGAGGGTCGCAGGTTTGTAGTTCCTGGCAGCAAAAGTCTGCTCGAATGACGCCAGGTAAGCGTCAAGGCAGGTGGTATGGCCGGATATTGACATTTTAGCGCTCCTTGTTGTTGGAGCGGCAATCTTCACGCCAAAGACACATCTGTTAAGCAGATCTTCGACAGCTTCCGACCCCTTTCGGACCGTTGACCAAAATGATAACTGCGAACTGAGCAGACATCTCCGGCGGCACACTCAATGAAGTTTGATAAGTTATTCATACCCTCAGCTGAGTCTGAAGCTCGATTGGAGATCGTCGCCGCGAAGCCCACTGGCAAAGGCCCGTTTCCAACGATTGTGTTCAACCACGGCTCGACCGGCAGGGGGCAGAATAGATCCCTCTATTCCAGAACGGTGGCTCCCGCGATTGTGGCAAACTACTTTGTCGAGCGGGGATGGTTGGCACTGTTCCCTCAACGTCGAGGAAGGGGAAAATCTGGCGGAGCCTATGGTGAAGGTCTTGCCCTAGACGGTTCCGGCTATTCCTGCGACGCAGAAATAGCCATAGCCGGCTTCGAGCGGGCCGTTGAGGACGTCGATGCGGTAGTCGACCATCTGCGCGGTCGATCTGACGTAAATCAGGAAAAGCTTGTCATCGGGGGCGTCTCACGCGGGGGTATCTTGGCCATCGCTTATGCTGGCATGAGGCCAAAGACGTTTCGCGGTTCCATCAATTTCAATGGAGGCTGGCTGGGAACAGGGTGCCCGTCACATGCATTGGTCAACCCACTGCTTTTCCAGCGGGGCGCATCCGCAGAAGTTTCAACTCTTTGGCTGCATGGCAGCTCAGATCAATACTACAGCATAGCACACTGTAGGGGGAACTTTGACAAGTTTCAGGCCGCGGGCGGACAGGGAAAATTTGTGGCGGCACCCATGGGCCACGCATTGATGTTCAAGCCAGCGCTTTGGACCGAGCACGTCGACCAATATTTGCAAGACGTGATGGTTTAAGTCGCAGTACCGGGGCAGCTTAACACCGGACAAGCTAGAACGCGCACTGTCGTCTTGTCACGCGATAGTCGCCACTCTTGACGGCTCTGATTATGCCGACCAGCTGCATGGCCAATTGGAGGAGCTTCCGCCCTGAAAATTGGCCATGCGGCATAATCGGACTTACGGCATAATGCAAGGTTTCGTGCGCTCTCGTCGCAACGAAAGAGGCCATGTCCCGGAATTGTTCGGGCCGCGGCAGCTGGATGTGGTCGGAGGCAGGAGAATAATAGGCCTTGTCGCCGCCGTAACGGACGACAGCACCCGTGTTATCGAAGAAGCGATCGGCATGCTCGATACGCTCGAGCGGTTTCGCGATCGGTTCGGGGCGACTGTAATAATGATCTGCAAGGCCATCGATTTGATCGCAATTGAAAACTGTATAGGCCTTCAGGAAGGGAATATCGCGCTCGACCTCTCCGCCGCCCGCATCGGGTTCGGTCTTGGTGAAGCGGCTGGCATAGACGACGGTCGCGCCGCTCTCGCCCTTGCGCACGTGAGCGCCGAGTTCGTTTGCCTGGCGCAGCGTCATCCATGTTGACGACATGAAACCACTGGCGACGCTCTCCGACCACAGAAGCAGAACATTGAGGCCGGTGTAAGCTTGTCCGTTGTGACGAAGCGGCCGGCTCACCCGGCCCGATAGATTGGCCGCACTCCACGGCTGCACCCACGGGCGCACGCCCTTTTCCAGATCGGCGACGATCCTGTCGGTGATGCGTGCATAAATGTCGGTCCGCGTGTTTGCTGCTTTCCTGCTCATTTCCAAACCTCCGTTTCAGGAGGCCGCGCCCATCGCGGCCCCGTTGCGGAGGGCCGAAAGCAGGAGCGATCGGGGCGAAGGCGCACCGGAACGGCCGGAACGCCAGTGGAGGACGGCGCAGCCGTTGCGGCTTGCCGCCGGCTCCTGCAGGACCGACGAACGGGACGGGGCAGCGATGTCGCCCCGCGTCTCTTCGTCTTTCTTCTGTATCCCCATTGAGCTTTACTCCAACGGCGACACAAAAAATGGCCGCCTCGGAGTGAGGCGGCCTCGTCCCGACGAAGGCGGAGCTGGATGCTCCGCCGGAGACGTCTCAGCCAAGAGCGTCCATCTGTGCTGCGGCCGCCTTGCGGTCGAGCGCCTGGCCGGGGTTGTCGACCGGCCGATCGAATGGCTTCCACGCTTCGCCGACAATCTGTTCGTAGGCTGCGACGGCGCCTTCAGCTGCCAGGCGGAGCGCGTGGGCCTGAATACCCATGTCGGCTGCGAACTCGCGCTTGCGCTGGGCGGCGCTGTCGTAACCGACGGGGCCATCGAGATCCTCGTCGCGAGCGTCCGACGCACCCTTGGCGGTCGCATCGCGTGCTTCGGTGACGGCCTTGCTGTAGAACTGGCCAGCGCCATGGGCCGATCCCACATAGGCGCCGACGATGCGCTGGAGATGGATCTGCATCGCCCGTTCGCCGAGGCCATCGGAGAGGCCGGTCGCGGTTTCGACGATAAGGCGCTCGTGCATGTCGCGGATGCCGTCGCTGTCGAGGATGGCCGTTCCGAAGCTTTCGGCGATCCGGAGCGCCTGCGCTTCGTCGGGGCATGTCAGGCGGACCATTTCGATCGTGGCGCCCTTGCGGAGCTGCACGACACGGGCGGCAGGGCGAGAAGCTTGACGGGAAGGGGTTGCGGGCTTTGCCATGATGGTTTCCTTTTCGGTTTGCCCGAAGGGTTCGGCCCCTTGGCCGTTCTGTCCTTCGGTGCGGTCGAAAAGAACCGGCGCAAGCCGGGCGGTTCAGGGTCCGGGCAGGCCAGAACGAGCGAAGCAGGTGGGCGGGCAAGCGGAACCCACGGTTCTGCGAAGCCCGCGTGCCTGTTTTGTCGAGAGCGGCATGACCGGCCGCCCCGCGGCGCGACAGCGGCCTTGAACCGGACGGGCGCTGGTTCAGACCGCCACGAAACCGAAGGACAGAACGGCAAAGGGGCTGATCCCGGATGCCGAAGCCGGAAAGGAGGTCATGCAAAACGCGCGCCAGGCCCGCGCCTGCAAGCTGGTCCTTCCATGCTGACGTCACTGCTGCTCCGCGTCGCCAGAATGGATCGCCGATATGCCCGATGTGCCTGTCAGAACACCCTGATTTGCTTGCGCCGGCTTTCCACGATAGACGCGCCTCTGGCGTTACGACCGACCAACAGTATTCGCGAAAGGAACACCGCAGATGAGCGATCATAGCGGCGACGATTATGTCTATGACGAAGCAACCGGCGAATGGCGTCCGGCATCCGAGATTTCCGCCGAAAAAGCAAAAGCCGCAGAAGTGCGCGACGCCTCCGGCAACGTGCTGGCCGATGGCGACTCCGTCGTGCTGATCAAGGACCTGAAGGTCAAAGGCGCCGGCCAGACCTTGAAGCAGGGCACGGTGATCCGCTCGATCCGGCTGACAGACGATCCGGAAGAGATTGACTGCCGGCATGACGCAATCAAAGGCCTGGTCCTGCGCACCGAGTTCGTGCGCAAGCGTTGATCAGGGCTGTGCCGATTGCTCAAGGTTTCGGCAGCCGATAGCGGTCCAGCCAGGTCGGGCCGTGCGTGTTGCGCAGCTTGCGAAGGATCTGGTCGTCATCGCAGCGCCCTTCGCCCATCCAGACGGTGTTGAGGATGCGCTTCCATGATCGGCCGTGCCTCGCTGCGTAATGCTGAAGCGCCTTTACCTCCTGATCCGTGAGAGACGGAAGCGGTTCATGGCGCTTCATGGTATCGTCTCCTGCAATGCCGCAATCGCGGACTGCTGCCGCATAAGCTTGCGCGCCAGAGCATCGATCTCTGGCTGGCGCTGCGCGGTGATCGCCGCAAGATTTGAGCGGTAGCGGGTGAGGAAGGCTTCGGGTTCAGGAGGCCTGCCGCGGCGATATCCGTATTTGCGCCGTCCAAGCGATGGGATCAGCGCGGTCATCCTGCGAATGATCTGGTGCTCGATCATGTCGAGCTGATGCCGCGTCTGCCGGCACGCTTCTTCCATGCGCCGCAATTCCGCCTGTCGATCGATGGACCGGTTCATGCCGCCGTCCTCCCCTTCCATGAGGCAAGGCTTGATGGGCCGTCGTAGGCTGCATGGCGCGCTTCATCGATGACGTAGCCGAAACGGCCTGCTTCGTATTCGGGTGGCGCTCAATGCGGACCTGTCGTTCCAGACGGCCAGGCAGGAGGTGGTATCCGCCCTCGGATCTGCGGCAGTGCTGGTCACTGCGGCCTTCATGATCCATAGCCATGCGTTCGAGCCGACGCTTCTCCCGCTGGTCGCCTTGCTATCGTCCGCAGCCTTCCTGCCCGTGTCGGAACTGGCGCAGGCGGCACGACAGCTGGCAGACTCGATCGCGTCCACGCGGCGCGTTCATGCCGTCCATGTCGAGCCCATTCCGGTTGTCGACGGTCCAATGCTCCTGCCCGAAACAGCCGGTGGATCTGAGCTGGAATTTTCGAACGTCACCTTTTCCTACGACAAAGCCGGATCTACCGTGCTTGAGGAGATCGATTTCAAGGTGCCGGCCGGGGCGCGGATCGCTCTCGTCGGCTCGTCGGGAGCCGGGAAGACGACAATCGCAAACCTGGTGCTCCGCTTCTGGGATCCTCAGCAGGGAAGCATCACGATCGACGGCCATGATCTGCGCGAAATCACGCTCGACAGTCTCCGCGAACATATCGCGCTCGTCGCCCAGGATACGTACCTCTTCAATGCGACGTTAGCTGAAAACATTCGGCTCGCTCGTCCAGATGCCACTCAGGACGACCTGGACCTCGCCATCCAGCGGGCTGCTCTCACGGATTTTCTTGCGTCATTGCCCGCTGGTCTCGAAACTCCTGTCGGAGAGCGGGGCGTTCAGCTATCCGGTGGACAGAGACAGCGGATATCCATCGCCCGGGCATTCCTCAAGAACGCGCCTGTTCTGATCCTGGATGAGGCGACCTCGCACCTTGACGCAGCAAGCGAAGCACATGTGCGGGCCGCGCTCGATGAGCTCATGGTCAACCGGACCACCATTATCATTGCCCACCGCCTTTCGACCATCCGGGCAGCCGACCAGATCCTGGTGATGCGGGATGGGCGGATCGTCGAGCGGGGAAAACACCGTGATCTGATGAGCCTGGGTGGATTTTACGCCGAACTGATCGGCCATCAGTCCGTTGGATCGGCTCAGGTCGAATACGCAGCGCTTGCGGGTCAGTGAATGGGCGCCTTGGAATATGAATCTAAATAGAAGCCGACAACCGACGACACTGACGTTTCCCCTCGGGTTTGTAGTGCGAATGTGGGGATGAGCAATGGCGTCGATGGCGGGGATCCAGAATGCGCCGAGCCAAGGCACATTAGCTCGATTGAATGTCAGAGACAATGACACGTTCAGCGTTCGAACCGCTCCGGCATCCTCTTGTGCATTTTGCAGCTGAAGATTGCGCGCCAGCTGCTCCCCCAGCAGTCTGATCTCCTCATCAAGGCGGATTGCATCGTCAGAAACGGCGGGAACGCCTGGAGAAGGTGGCGGAACGGCTTCAATCGGTTCCGCTTTCTTGCCGCGTGCTGCGCTTTCGCGCTGCACCTTCGCCAGTCTGGGAGGGTTTCAATGCGTCGCGTGCGACCGTACCGGCCCCATCGAATAAGGCCGGATCAGCCGCCTCCACTGGCCCGGCGCCGTCGGTATCTGCCGAGCACGCGTGTGCCCTGATCAGTCGGGGAAAGGCACACATCTCTCCTTCACGGCGGTGGCGCCGGAACCCTATGAGCTATCCGAGTCGGGTGACTGACTGGAAGGCGACATGTCTGGGATGTTCACCGATATCTCCCATGCGGGAGGGTCTAAGTCTCAATCAGAATTTCGGGCACCACCTCTGGAAGGATGGGGGTGCTGATCGGTGTGTAGAGATCGACATCAGCCGCAGTTCGCACCGTTGCGACAAGTGCATAACGAACCGCTCTATCACCCCTTCTCTGACCTGTATTCTCGCGCCACCATCCGCCAGTCGGATAGATGGCGATAGCGTCACGCTGGGAGAGCTCGACGGCGTTTCCCTCCCAGATATCCCCATGCAGCGATCCCCGATTGCGAAGAACGGGACCAAGCGTCCAGCCTGCGTCTCCCGCCGCCCTTGCCGGCGGCCTGGCCCCGGCCGCGGCATTGATGCGACGCAAGAAGACATCGGGGCGCTCGTCGCCCGGTTTCAACGCAAACCGCATTCCATGCGAAGCGTAGCTGTGACGGCGTGTTTGGCCACGCTCCCCGGGATTGGGCTCAATGAAATAGCTGAGCGTGATCCGCAACTGGACCTGGGTTTCACCAAGAGCCTCGAGCTCCGCCGTCGGCCAGGGAAGCGCGTGCAGGACCATGTCCTTGGTCTCGATCTTGCTGCCGACGGTCTTGAATGGTTGCATCTCGTTCTCGATGACCATGGTGACATCGTTATCGAGACTTCCAAGGGCGCGCACCAGTGATGGAACCCCGAAACCGTAACGCCGCATCAAGGCATTCTTGTTGATCCCGCCGAGATGGGCCTTCATCGTCGGCGTCCATTCGGCCGAATGGACGATCAGCGCTCTGACCGTCTCGGACCACAGATCAGGACGCTGAGCCAGAACCTGCGCACCCATCCTTGCCGCAAGCGCGGTCGCCGCACTGGTCTCGCCCGTCGTGGTGAACGCCCGGTTCTCGGGCGTCCGATAGGTCGTCAGCAGCGCGAGATCGTCGAGGTGATCGCCGATTAGCGTCGCCGGATCTACGCCCAGATTGCCGCCCTCGAAGACGACATCGGGTTTGAGAGGCCAATCGTAGTTCCAAGTGACGGAGGTACGGCTACGTGGCATGAGATCGCCAACCTGGGCCATGACACCCCATCCGTTGAAGACAGGGTCGGTGATCGCCGTCTTCTCGGTAAATGCCCCGACCGTGAGCACATTCCACGCCTGGGCAGGACTTTCGATCGGCGTGATGTCGTTGCGGACGAGATAATCGTTCTGATGGATATCCTCACGAATGTTGCCGGCGGAGACCGCAATCAGGCGTGGCGCATTATCGGCGCCATAGGCGAGTGCGTCGAGAGCCGCAGACCACGACGACGGACGGCCGCGCCAGTGATCGCCATCACTGGTCAGGGCAAGGCAGATGGCGCGAGGCCGGTTCGGTGCAACGATCTCGGCACGCGCTATCGATTGGGCGGTGATGGCGCCGAAGAGATCGGGGTCATTTGCACCGTGGTCGGGCAGAATCTTTACCGACTCCAGTCGGTGCGTCAGGATGATCTGCCCGGCTCCGGCGAGAACATCGGTCAGGTCACCATAAATGGCAACGCCGGAAAGCTGGGTCCCATGGCCGCCGTGCCCCTGATTGCTCGTGTCTTCGACGTTCCAGCCGGGATCGAATGCCTGCTGATCCACTGCTGCGAGCGCCGGGAGGATCAAAGGGTGACGGCGGGTAGAGCCTGAATCGAGCAGGCAGACGGCGGGACGGTCACCATCGGGGGGCACAATGCGGCCCGCCGTCTCCGCGGCCCAGGCGCGTTGCTCGGCGCCGTCCATCTCCATAAAGAAAGCCGGTGTATCGCGTGCGGTTCTTAGCTCTGCGATCGTGTCGGTGTGCGCAATGATCCGCCCGAGGGTTTCGGCGCTCGCGTGGACGATCAACACCTCCCGCTCCGGAAACTGAAGGGCGTGTTCACGCACTGGAAGCTCCAGTCGCTCTGCCGCAGCCGCAAAGGTGTCTCTGGTCCCGAGACGCAGCCAGACCTCCCACCAGATGGCCGTACCGGGCAGCGGAAAGAACGCCTCGTCATCCGTATAGAGGGATCTGGCCACCGCAAGACGCGCGGTCTCAAGCGAGGCCACGAGCACTTCATTCTTGGGTCCGTTGTTTCTTTCGACGATCTCACCGTCGACCTCGATCCGTTGGATCCGGTCCTGGTCGCGATATTCGGCCACCTTCTTGAGGTAATAGTCGCGCTGGCGTTCGGGGACGAAGACGGTGGCGGCAATCGCGTTCCCTCCCTCCCCTATCGGGCGAACGCTAACAAGTTCGATCGGAAACTTGCCCTGGCGGTTTTCGAGCTTATCGACGATCTCGCTCTGGGATGAAGGGAGCTCGAACTCAAGATAGAAACCTGGCGTTCCACCCGCAAGGTCGGGCTCGCGAGCTCTTAATTGTGCTTCCGCGTCTGCCACTGCCCGGGTAAGGGCTTCTGTCAGCTTTACAGCATGCTGAGCCCTATCGCGCACCGGCACGGTTGCGCCGCCACCTCCGCCTCTGGCGGTGTAGTCCTGGATGTTCCCGTGACCGGGCAAATAAACGTGTGGGAGTGGACGCGGTGGTTCTTCTGCCATCGATTATTGCGACGCCGCTCCTTTGCGTTCGGCTATCGCGAGGGACAGATCGTTCTGGGTGATGCGGTCCCGGTCGGACAGGACGACGAGTTTCGCGGCGTCGGCCGCAGCGCGAGCAATCTCGGCCTGGCTCAAACCGGCAGCATCTGTAACCGCTTTTGTCCAGTTGATATCCCGGGTGTCGAAGCTGGAAAGGCGCGCCTGCAAAATCCCGGTCGCGACCTCAACGCTCGGCAATGCATACTCGATGACGTCATCGAAACGCCGAAAGAGCGCTGGATCGAGCAATTCCGGGTGATTGGTCGCCGCCACCACCAGACCGTCGCTCTCATCCTCTTCCAGGAACTGAAGGAACGAATTGAGGACACGCCGGATCTCGCCCACGTCATTGCGTTCTGCGCGCTTCGCGCCGATGGCATCGAACTCGTCGAAGAAGTAGACGCCTTTGGTTTCAGCCATGGCGGAGAACACAAGCCGCAACTTCGAGGCGGTCTCCCCCATGAACTTCGTCATCAAACCATCGAGCTGAACGGTGAACAACGGTGTATGGAGTTCACCGGCGAGCGCAGCGGCCGTCATGGTTTTTCCGGATCCGGGGGGACCGATGAGCAACAGTTTGCGCCGTGGGGCCAGCCCATGGCTGCGAAGCTTATGTTGTTGTCGCTGCTCGAGAATAACGCGCTTCAAACGAGCTTCGAGCTCTGCTGGAAGGATCATGCTCGACAACCGAACGTCAGTGTAGCGGACCGCAACCAGATTCGCGAGATCACCGCGTGGCTGCGCAATAGGAACAGGGGCTTTCTTGCGCCCGGAGGTACGGTCCTTGTTGGCGCGCGCTGCATCGACAAGCTCGCGCAGTTGCACAGCCACCTTTCCATGGCCTCTGCGAGCCTCACTCGCTGCAGCCTGCAATGCAATCGTCAGGAACTGCTCGTCGTCGCCTTCGACGTGGCTCTTCAGCAGCGAGATCAACTGCTGCGCCGTGGTCATGACGACTGAGCTCGGTTCATCGGTCGAGCTCCTTCTGATTGAACGGTCCACATTTGCGTCATCGTGTTCCTCTCGCGGTGACTTTTGGGCACTTTCGAGAGATAGACGCCTCTCCCCAAGAACTGGTTAAAATCCAGTTTATTGATCGCCATAGAGAAAAGCAATTTGAACGAAGCAACAGTTCCCAACATTCGAGACTGCAACGAGTCAGGCGCCGGCGCCCACGGTAGCTGTTCCAGTTCGTGGAGAATATCGACAGGAGGCCCGACCGTGACGTTCATGATGTCTGCGCTCCCGGCGGTGCTCGATAGAGGATGATCCGTCCGGTCGGCAGAATCTGGGTGAGGAAATCAAAAACGCGGACGTTGCCGGTCAGCACGCTCGCCCCCAATTGACGCGCCTGCAGGAACACGAGGGCGTCATTCAGGAAGCAGCGCTCGTTCCCTGCCCCTTGGGCAGATTGCTCAGCCGGAAGAGCAAGCCGGCCAACACACCGGCCTGTACCCAGATCTCTGCATCCGGGGAATGTAGGCGGTGGTTCGGAATATCCTCTACCGTGGCTTCAATTGTCTCGAGGACAGCTTTTGTGGAGGCGTGCTTTGGGTCGAGCCGACCGGGTCAGCCTGCAAGACATTGTAAAATGACGACATCGTTCCCGGAGCAGCGGCGATGAGAACGTTTTTCTCTCCGCGCGATCGAATTTGGATTCATCTAGTTCGTCTATAGATTTTATAAACTGTATCAATGAAGAACTGACTACTGTTTATTCAGTCGGCCCCTCAATATCGACGGAGAATGGCATGACAACGATCGACGGGCTGGCTCGGAGCCAGCGGATTTCCCGTTTGCGCATTCCGGACGAATCCGAACTGCCTGAAGATATTCAGGCTTTAGTTGATCGTCACCACCATGAGAACTGGGTTCGGGCGCTTTCGCTCAATCCTGACACAGCTCGCCGCTTCACCGGTCATTTCGAGCATCTGTTCGCGGCGACGAGCAGGCGGTTGCCGCTACAGGATCGCGAGTTAATCGCCGTGGTTGTCTCAGCGACGAACGGATGTGGCGTTTGCGAGATTCATCACACGCGCGCCTTTGGCGACCTGCTCAATGATCCGGGTTTTGCTCGTCGGGTCGCGCTCGACTACCACCTCGCCGACTTGTCAAAGCGACAGCGGGCTTTGGCTGATTTGGCGGTCAAGGTGACTCTAAGCCCCAAAACTATCTCGCAAGCCGACTTCGAGAAGCTCAGGGATCTTGAGCTTTCCGATGAAGAATTATTGGAAGCTGTTGAAACAGCTTCCTGGTTCAATCACACCAACAGGGTCACTATATCTTTGGGGATCCTTCCGGATGATAAATTCTTCTCATAATAACCGATTTTCCAATAGTCCGTTTAAGACTTAAGGAGGACTAAAGGATCAGTATGGGCACTTATTCCCTTGATGCAAAATTGGAGGCAGGCCAACATCTCCTTGATGAAGTCTTGCTTCACACTTTTCAAAGTCGCGCTGCGGATTATGACCGGGAAAACCGCTTCTTTTTTGAGGATCTCGCCGATCTCAAAGCAGTCGGGTACCTACAGGCAGCACTGCCGGTGGAATTCGGGGGCCGGGGGCTGACCCTGTCACAGGTACTGGCCGAACAGGCGCGGCTTTCTTATCATGCACCCGCCACGGCACTGGCAATCAACATGCACCTCTATTGGATCGGTACTGCTGCTTATCTCTGGCGGCGTGGCGATCACTCAACCGACTGGATCCTCGAAGAGGCGGCAGCGGGTCGGATCTTTGCAGCCGGCCATGGCGAGCCAGGCAACGATCTTGGCCTCGCAGGCTCCAACGTTGTGGCCGAACCACTCGCCGACGGTGGCTACCGCTTTCACGGACGGAAGATTTTTACCTCTCTTTCACCCGTCTGGGACTGGCTCGGAATCCATGCACTCGATGCAAGCGATCCAGCCACACCAAAAATTGTCCACGCTTTTATTCGCCGGCAGGATCCCGGGCACCACACACGAGAAACCTGGGATTCGCATGGCGTGCGCGCGACGCGGAGTGATGATACAATCCTGGAGGGAGTGATCGCGGCAAAACCTTATGTAACGCGCGTGCTTCCAGCCGGCCCGCCGAACGATCCTTTTATTGACGGCATCATTGCTTCGGCTGTTCTTCCGATCGGTGCTGTGTACTACGGCATTGCCAATCGCGCGTTCGACATCGCGGTGGAAACGGCTAAATCCCGCGTTTCTCCGGCACTCTCCGGTCGGACCTATGCCCATCATCCGCAAACACAGGTCGAAATCGCCAAGGCTTCTATAGAACTCGATAGTATTTGGGCTTTTCTCAGCCGCGTAGCGGCGGAATGGACCGAGGGCGTGGATCACGGGCTACTCTGGCCAACCAAGTTGCTTGGCGCCAAACAGCACGCTGTCGATGGGGCACTCCGGATCGTTGATCGCGCCAGCAAGGTTGCCGGCGCAAGCTCGTTGCCCCGTCGAAACGAACTGGAGCGGCTGACGCGCGACGTCCGTTCCGGCCCCTTCCATCCGCCGAACAGCGACGCGACCCACGACCTCATTGGCCAGATCCATCTCGGCGTCTTTCCTCCGGCAGCGCTAGCCGCCGAATGACATGGCGATCTTTGCAAGATTCGTTGGCGTGGCGGACTCATTGGTACTCGACGCATCGTGGCGATCGGGACGTAGTCGCCGCAAAGGGATTTTAACAGCGATCTCGACTTCAACCCCACAATCGGGAGACTCTCCATTATGAGCCAGGCAACAGCGCCCCATTCCGTCACGTCATCTCCCGTATCGACCGGGCAGTTGGAAGAGCCCGTTTCGCGTCTTCGCGTTCCGACAGAGGACGAACTGCCCCAGAAATTGCGCGACATCCATGTGAGGATTCGAAAGAAGTTCGGTTTTGTCCCGAATTTCCTGACGGCGCTGTCTGCCAATCCGGGTACCGCTCTGCGTATTATGGCCTTCTATGAGCACCTGTTCGACCAGAGCAACAGCCATCTCAGCGCATCCGAGCGTGAGTTGATCGCAGTCGTGACGTCTGTAGCGACAGGCTGCAGCTATTGCGTGTTCAACCACCGCCCGGCGTTGGCAGCCGCCCTTGGAGATCGTGTGTTGGCGGACCGGATTGCTCGAAACCACAATGATGTGACGTTGGCACCACGCGAGCGAGCGCTGGCCGATTTGGCGCAGAAGCTGGCCACTACGCCCCATAGTGTGGGCAGTGACGACTTCGCCCGGCTCCGAGCAATTGGGTTCAGCGAACCCGCGATTCTGGAGGTGCTGGAAGTCTCTGCTTTCTTCTCCTACGGCAATCGTTTAACCATCGCATTGAACGTGCTTCCCGACCCTCAGTTTTTCGTTTCGGCTTGAAGGAACACCGTCACATGACTGAGAAATCACCACATCCCGCCTTTGGTGACGGCGCGAAAGCGTATGATGTGCCGGCATTCGGCCTGCAAATCCACACGGTTGAACATGGTTCAGGTGCTCCAATCGTCTTTCTCCACGGCAATCCCACGAGTTCCTATCTGTGGCGCCACATATTCCGCCGTCTCCATGGACACGGTCGGCTATTGGCCGTCGATCTGATCGGGTACGGCCAATCTAGCAAGCCTGATATCGAATACACATTGGAGAATCAGCAGCGTTACGTTGACGCTTGGTTCGACGCCCTCGACCTAAGGAATGTGACGCTGGTTCTGCAGGATTATGGCGCAGCGTTTGGACTAAACTGGGCCAGCCGGAATCCAGACCGCGTCCGAGCCGTGGCCTTTTTCGAGCCAGTGTTACGGAACATTGATTCGGTGGATCTGTCACCGGAATTCGTCACCCGCCGAGCGAAGCTCCGCCAACCGGGCGAAGGTGAAATCTTCGTTCAGCAGGAAAACCGCTTCCTGACTGAGCTTTTCCCCTGGTTTTTCCTTACCCCTTTGGCGGCGGAGGACCTAAGGCAATACCAAACGCCGTTTCCGACGCCGCACTCGCGCAAGGTGATACTCGCAGGACCACGCAATCTTCCAGTGGATGGCGAGCCAGCAAGCACTGTGGCATTCCTGGAACAGGCGGTAAACTGGCTCAATACGAGCGATACTCCCAAGCTACTGCTGACATTCAAACCTGGTTTTCTACTCACCGATGCCATATTGAAGTGGAGTCAAGTTACCATCCGTAATTTGGAAATAGAAGCAGCGGGCGCGGGGATCCATTTCGTACAAGAAGAGCAACCCGAGACGATCGCACGCCTCCTGGACGCATGGCTAACACGCATTGCAGGAAATTAGGCAGAACGTTACCAATCATCCCTGAATCTCGGATCAAAATATTCTCCTTCTGAATTTGGGCGGCACCCACAGACGCTGAACCTGTCAATGTCGAACGACTATCACGACAAACTATCCTCCAGGATCATTGCCGCCCCCTTCTCGCCAATCATGACGGTGGGTCCGTGCGTGTTGGAGGATGGCATTGTCGGCATGACGGACGCATCAACGACTCTCAGTCCGTCAACACCGATCACTCTCAGTCTCGGATCGACGACGCTTGCGGAATCCGTACCCATCTTGCACGTTCCGATGGGATGGTAGGACGTCAGACCGGTTGTTTTTGCCCATTCCAGGATGTCCTGATCGCTCTGCAGACCCGCGAGGTCGTTGTCCCGTGAGACCATAAGATCATCAAAGACCGAATCCGAGGCAATTCTGTTGATGAATCGAAAGGCACCGAGCATCGAGCGGAGATCCTCCTCGTGTGAAAGGTAGTTCGCAACGATCGCCGGCGGCTCCGCGGCGGCGCCCGACCGGATGTGGCTGGAACCCGTCGAATTCGGCCTCAGGACGAACGTCGAGATGCTGAAGCCGGGAAACTCATCCAGACGTCCGCTGATATTTCCGGTATTGTGGGGTGCACTGAAATGCAGCATCTGGATTTTCACGTCCGCCCGTTCGAGGTCCGACCGGGTTCTCACAAATGCATGGGCTGTCGCCCCTATGGTAGATAGGGGACCGCCGCCTCGCGCAAGCCAGCAAAGCATGGCGCGTACCTTCCAGACGTAGCTGTGTTGGACATCATTCAGGGTGCCGCGGAAACGGGTACGAAAACCGACGCGCACATTAAGGTGATCGCGCAGATTTTCTCCGACGCCCGGGAGGTGCACCAGTGGCACGATACCTGCCCGGCCAAGCACCTCACCGTCCCCTATACCCGAAAGCTCAAGCAGCTTCGGGGATTGAACGGTGCCGCAGGATAGAACGACCTCTCGCCGTGCGATGGCACATCTCAGGCCATCCGCCGCGCGATACTCCACCCCGATCGCTCTCTTCCCTTCGAAGAGGATGCGGTTTGCAACAGCGCCTTCGCGAATGGTCAGGTTAGCACACCTGCTGGCGGGCGAGAGATAGGCACGGTCTGTGCCATGACGCAATCCCCGGCGCTGGTTGAACTGGAGATAGCCTGCGCCTTCCGAAATACCCGCATTGTAATCATCCTGCTGTGATACCTGCATGTTACCGCAAGCCTTCAGGAACGCATCAGAGAGAGGATCTGCTGGACGGTGCCTGGTAACCGTCACAGCCCCGCGCTGCCCTCTGCTCGCCGGATCACCGGGAATGTATGTTTCGCTGCGCTTGAAGAAATCCAGCAGATCGCCATAAGACCAGCCGGTACAGCCTGAGGCAGCCCAGAGGTCATACTCCACCGGGTCTCCCCGTACCCAGAGCATGCCATTGATGAGAGAGGAACCCCCAAGTCCCCTGCCGCGCGGCCAGACAAGTTCCCTGCCATTGAGGCCGGGTTCAGGCAATGTCGTGAAGTTCCAGACTGCATCCTCTTTCGCGAGCGCGAACGGAGTCAATATCGGCAGCCGGAACCGGATGCCGGACTGCTGTCGACCAGCTTCCAGGAGCAGAACCCGCAATTCCGGACGCTCAGCCAATCTTGCAGCGACGGCAGCGCCAGCGGATCCTCCTCCGACGACGATGAAATCGAATTCATCAGCTTCTACTTGCTTCAAGATTTTCTTCCCACGTGTTGAGAATGAAACTTTACCGGCGTTCCTGTTGAACTGTTTCGCCTCGAACGAGCCAGCGCTGCGTGGATTGAAACCACTTCATCAGTTCCTGTTTTCCTTTGGTCCGGTCTCTGCTTTTCCAGAAAAACGTGTTTCGCTCGATTAACCGGCAAGGAACCCCCCGTCGCAGGGGATGATTGCACCAGTGACATAATCGGAGGCGTCGCTGGCCAGGAAGATCGCCAGGCCCGCCACATCGGCGGGCGATCCCCATCTTCTGGCAGGGATGCGCTCGATGAAGCGGGTGACCACTTCAGGATCGTGGCGCAGCTTTTCAGTCAGGGCGGTGACCATAGCGCCGGGCGCTATGGCATTGACCCTTAGTCCTGAAGGTGCCCATTCATTCGACAAGGTCTGAGTGAGCAAGGCGATCCCTCCCTTGCTGGCTGCATAGGCAGCCGCATTGTGGCCTCCCCTCAGACTGCGGATGGAGCCAATGTTTATTATTCGTCCGCGGCCTCGGGGAAGCATCAGCCTGGCTGCATGCCTGCTCAGCGCGAAGGCCGCAGTCAGATTGACCTCGATGATCCTGTCCCACATCTCGAGCTCCATATCGAGCGACGGCGTGTCGTCCCAGATGCCTGCGTTGTTGACAAGGACATCGATCTGGCCCCCCAGTCGCTCCACAGCTTCATCGAATCCGCGCTTCAGGTCGCTACGGTCGCTAAGATCGGCCGTGACAATCTGCCGGTTATCGGCCGGGAGGTCAGAGCTTTCCCATCCACGGTCGATGCAGACGACATCAGCTCCCACTTCTAAGAAGCCGTCAGCGATAGCGCGCCCGATCCCCCGAGCGCCGCCCGTGATGACGGCCCTCCGACCGGAAAGGTCAAACAGCGTCGAGATGTTGGGGATTTGCGAAGGATATGTCATGACAGGCCCACCATCATGGGATGCGAACGCGAGCCCTGCACGCCGCTTGCAAGTCCGTAATCGACTGACAGGTCTTTAAAGACGTGCGTATCCCGAACATGCTCGGAATTGCGACAGCTATCTTGCCGCCGCTGTCCGGTGGAACCCTGTTCGATATTCATGTCTGGAATGCCCATGACGGCGCGGGCGGGCTGATGGGCAGCCCAAGGTTCTCGCGAAGCGTATGTCCACGATAATCGCGATCCACGAGGCCTCGACGACGCAGGATCGGGATGACCTCGTCCACAAACAACTCGAATTCCGCAGGCAATTCATGGGGCATCACCATAAATCCGTCCGCCGCCCCTCCCACAAACCAGGTTTCTGCCGCATCAGCGATTTGTTCCGGCGTGCCGATAACAAGATGATGGCCGCGGCTTCCGGCCAAGGCGCTGGCCAGTTGCCGGATGGTTAGTGGCGATGTGCTGTCAACCAGGGATGAAATGACCGAAAAGCGGCTCTTGATGCCCTCATACAGATCGATGTTCCCGAGTGTCCGCGGCAGGGGCTCGTCGAAATCGAACGCGGTCAGGTCGATACCGAAACTCTGTAACCAGCCATGTGAGGCGTGGGGCAGGATCAAGTCGTCAAGCGCCTTCTTCTTGCTGCGGGCCTCTGCCTCGGTGGAGCCGATGACAAAGCTGAGGCCCAGGATAAGACGCACATCATCGGGGTTTCGGCCATGCGTCACGGCGCGGCGCCTAAGGTCATTTCTGAAATCCCTGCCAGCTTCGAAATTCCATTGGGCGCTAAACACCAGTTCGGCGAAACGGGCCGCGAAATCTCGCCCCGTGGCGGAAGACCCGGCCTGCACCAGAACCGGGCGGCCCTGGACCGGACGGGCAATCGGTGCAACATCGTCGGGGACCGGTGCGCCGTCCCAGTATGCGAGCACCTGTTCTGTGTTGCGCGCGCCCAATTCATAGCGCTCGGCATGGGGGATCGGCTTATCGAGGCCGTAGTTGGCACCGGCCGCCGGCTCGCCCGAGGTCACGATGTTCCAGGCAGCGCGGCCTCCCGTGGCATGGTCGAAGGTCGAAAAGACCCGGGCGACCTCAACCGGATCGGAGAAGATCGCCGAGCCCGTGGCGATGAAACCGAGATTCTCGGTTGCTTGAGCGACCGCAGACAAGAGCGTGACGGGTTCGACTTCCCAACGCGGGCTGTACATGACCGCAGGATTGAAGATGAAAAAGTCGGCCATGAACACGGCGTCGAATCGTCCACGTTCGGCAGTCCGGGCGAGTTGCTGGAAGTAATCGAGACTGTGAATCCGCTCGGGCTGTGCGCGTTCCGTCCGCCAGGCTGCCTCGTGGTGGCCGCACAGCAGGGGATTGACCAGAAGAGCGAGAGGACGGCTGGTCATGCGGAAATTCCATTTCTTCTAAGGGCAAACAGGCTTTCCGGACGGGATAACCCAAGCGTGTCACGCAAATTGCTTCCGCGCGGCTTTGACCATAACCCAATATCTCTCGCCGCCCGCGCGACGGCATCGATCCGTGGCGCTACACGGACAGTCGCTCCATCAACGTCCCCATCGTTGAGCAGTGCATGCATCGACGCGAGATCGCCAGTGTCTGCAACGATACTTAGGAGGGTGGTATTTCCCTCGGCACGAGGTGCGAGGGGCTTGTTCGTGCTCTGACCGGGGACCGGAACGATTTCAATGATGTCCGCCGTGGGCCATGCGCCTTCGGCAAGATCGGCAGCGAGGACCTCTCGAACCAGGACCGGTCGACCTTGAGGGGCGCGCGGTATATCGAGCGGGCCAGCTACCCTATAATATTCCCCGATGTGATCGAGCCGATGAACCTTGCTGATGTCGACATAAATTCCACTCTCCTTGTCGTAAAGGGCGGCATCGTCATCCCAGCTGTCCAGGAGGTGGCTGACGGCATGCACGAACTCCGCGATCCGGGCTTCTTCAGGCTCATCGGCAGTCGAATATGGCTTCCAGCCTGCCCGTCCACTCGAGAGGTGATCAAGAGACGCCAGACGGCGTGCAAAATCGTAAGGCAGAGCCGTATCGACGTTCACCGCCGCAACCAGCCCGATCTGCTCGGTCCTGGCCGCCAGCGCGGCCAGGATTGTTGTAGGATCCAGGATGGTTTCCCTGCCCCCGATAGTCAGTGTCGTGAACCCAGCCTTTTCAGCCGTTCGGGCGACCGTAACAAGATCTGCCGTAGTGATTGGGTCTGATATCGTCAGCCCAAGACCGAATACTTGGCGAACGCCCATCAACATACCCTTCTCATTTCGCTGAACGCGTGTTCGTGTTGCTGAGCCAGACCCAAGTTGCGTGAACGTGCGTTTTTGGTCGAAAAATCAAGATCGCAATAGTTCCGGGTCTGATCCTCCGGATGCCGCCAAAGCCTCGGAACGAGGTGACCGGTGGTATTCATAAAAAACGCATTTGACCTGATTTTCTCGGGCATCCTCTGCCTCGCGTTAGAAATTGAAAAAGGCCTGATCCGCGAAGCTGGAGACTTCGAAGGTTTGCCTGATGAAGTGGTTGTCCAGGAGGAACTTCACGGAATCCGCCAGCTCTGCCTGGTCCGCCTCGGTTACGGTCGGTTTCCACTCGAAACGGGAGAAGGCGAGCTCAGTCTGCTTTGGCGTCAGGCCTACTACCGGCGCGAGGACCTGGGCTGAACCGGCCGGATCAGAGCGCAATGCCTCGGCCCCGCGCTTTACCGCCTGCAAATAGGCCTTCAGCACATCCGGATGCTTGGCGGCGAAGCTGCCTAAGGCGACTATCGGGTTGAGGTTACTCTTCAGGCCGGCGCCGTCTCGCAGGGTACGCGAGACACCCTCGCTGTCCAATTTGGTAAGTAGCGGTTCCCACACCAGGACGGCATCGACGTCGCCTTTGGTGAGGGCGATGCCCATGTCCTGCAGGCCAAGATTGAGAAACTCCACGTCGGAAATCTTCAGGCCGGCCTCGGCCAGCACCAACACCAGCAGCTCATGTACATTGCCGCCGCGCAGGGTGGCGACCTTCTTGCCCTTCAAGTCTTTCACTGTCTTCACCGAACTGTCCTTGAGCACTACCAGCGCTTCAGCCTTGGCCCCCTTGCAGGCGAGGCCTACAAAGCGAGTATCGATGCCATTGGCGAAGGCGATGAGGGAGGGCGTGTCGCCCAGCGCGGCAATGTCGAGAGCGCCCGAGGCGAAGGCCTCGTTCACCGGCGGACCGCCCGCGAACTGGTGCCACTTTACCTCCACGTCCTTCAAGCCGGCCTTGGTAAACTCCTCATCTACCCAACCTTTTTGTTTGGCCAGCAGGATGGCGGAATAAGGCACGAACGGCATGAATCCAATGTTTACGGTCTCCGCTGCAGCGGAACCGGACCAGAGAAGTGCGGCGGCGACCAAGGCAGTGGCAGTTTTGGCAATGTTTTTTAGCATCTTGGACGACTTTCTTTCAAAATGAGCTAATTGCGGTGGTGGAAAAACTGGGCATGCAACTCATGGCGCAGACGGGCGAAGGCGGGATCGCCGCGGTCGCGCGGATGGGGCAGCTCCACGGTAAACCGCGCCCGTACACGGCCGGGACGATCAGAGAACACCACGATCTCGTCTGCGAGATAGATGGCCTCCTCGATGTCATGAGTGATGAGCACGGTGGTCAGATTGTCAGTATGGCGGATGCGCAGCACCTCGTCCTGCATCTGGAGGCGGGTCAGCGCATCGAGCGCACCGAAGGGCTCGTCCAGCAGCAGCAAATCCGGCTGGTGCGCAAGCGCGCGCGCGATGGCGACGCGCTGCGCCATACCACCGGACAGTTGGTGCGGATAGGACCGCCCAAATCCTTCAAGGCCCACCAGCTTCAACTTCTCAGTCACGACTCGCCGCTGCTCCGCCTTGGGCAAACGGTGGAGACTGAAGGCGATGTTCGCCTCCACCGTCATCCAGGGAACGAGGCGGTGGTCCTGGAACACGATGCCTCGGTCGAGGCCCGGTCCCTTCAGCGGCCGACCGCCCAGCAGCACCGTCCCGCCGAACTGTGGTTCCAAGCCAGCGACGATGCGCAACAGGGTACTCTTGCCGCAGCCGCTTGCACCGATGATGCAGGTGACGCTGCCGTCCCGTACAACGAGATCCACATGGTCCAGAGCACGCACTTCCGACCCGTCAGGCCGACTGAAGCTTTTGGAGACGCCCTGGACCAGCAGCGTGTGATCGGTAGCGGCGGGGGGTGTTGCAGGGAATGCGGCAGCGGTCATATCACCCCTCATAACCCGCTGAAGCCGGCGCGCCAGCGCACCAGACGTCGCTCAGCGAAGCGTAAGGCATCGTCGGTCAGCTTGCCAAGGACGCCGAGGGTAATCATTCCCGCAAGCACAACGCTGGCATTCGACATTACGCGGCCGTCCATGATGAGGAATCCGATGCCACTCGATGCTGCGATCAGCTCGGCTGCCACAACACACATCCAAGACATGGTGATGCCGAGCCTGAGCCCCGACATGATCTGCGGCAGGGCGCCGGGGATCATCACCTGACGGATGAAGTTGAGCCGTGGCACCTCCAGCACCCGAGCTAGTTCCACATAGCGGACATCAGTCTGATGGACAGCGTCAAGAGTGCTTACTAAAATGGGAAAAAAGGCGCCGAGGACGATGATGAAAATTTTGGCCTCCTCCCCAATACCGAACCACAGGATGGACAGCGGGATCCAGGCAATAGGCGGGATGGGTTTTAACACCTGCACCATTAGATCAGCCAGCCGGTTCAACGGCCCGATGAGCCCCATAACGATGCCAAGCGCGAGGGCGAGCACAGCGGCGATGCCGAATCCTTGGAGCACACGGGCGCTGCTTACCGCCACATGCTCGGCAAGCTCCCCACTCAATGTCATGTTCCATATGGTGCGAACGATGGTTGATGGGGCCGGCAGCAACACGGGTCGCACGGCTCCAAAATCACATGCCACCTGCCAAACGGTGACGAGCACCACAAGCGGCCCCACTCGAACGGCGAACGCGGAGAGGAGCGCGAACGGGCGATACGACGGAACTGAATGACCAATGGTGGTAGAGACAGCTTGCTTACTCACGATCCCTCCGCCCTCCCGGCTGCCACGACGTTGCGTTTGGCGTCCAGGAAATGAGAGCCGAGGAGAAGGGCGTCTCTCGAATTGAACGCACCAGAATGGACAGACCGTTGGCTGTCATCCAACCTCCTCGTCGCAATTGTAGGGTGAACCTCGTTTTCCGCGTGCCTTACGGTATGGACTTAAAACGAGCCTGAGCCTGCCAGTCTATAAAATCTATGTATAAAGTCATGAAATGTTGTTCTCTTTTATGGGCACGAGGAAGCAAAGTGAGTTTTCTAAGTTGTTCAAATGCAGATTTTTTGCTGCGGGCCATCACGTACTGGCTTTGGGGAGCGGCAGGGCAAAAGTCTCGCGTCGGCGCCGCCGGTACAGTCGTTATGGAAAATGCCGCGATCCTAAAGAATTGGCATTACGTGTTCGAGGAAGAGAGCGCGGTTGGCTCGCATAAAGGGCGGCAGCACGATAAAGTCGTCGCCCCAGAACCAAGAGACGTCGCAGCGCCGGCTTGCTGAAGTTTGAAGGATCGGTACGGGCGCTAGGACCGGGTGCAAGCATTAAAGCCGGATCACGCCTCTCAACACGACAATGCCTGTCCCGGAGAGTTCCGGTTCGGGCTTCAGCCGGATATGCAGAATGCTGCGGCGCCCCATCTTGGTACCTTGTTCGATCACCAATTCGTTGTTCCTGAGGTTTCCCGTGGCTGCAAGATACGCGGCCAAGGGCCCAGCGGCGGTTCCGGTCGCAGAATCTTCCCACAGGCCAACGGTTGGATTGAAGAACCGGGCGTAGGCAGTGTTCGGTGCTTCGGCATCGAACGCATAGACATAGCAGCCTTCCGCCGCCGTCTTTCTCAGAACGGCGAGCAGCTTGCCGGCATCGGGTCGCGCCTCGTCAACCGTGCCGGCATTGCGAACGCGCACCATCAGATGAGCCGCGCCGGTGTCGGCGGGACGTGGCGGCGGTTCTGACAGAATGTCGCCCAGACCGAGGCCAAGGGCGTCGGCGAGAGGCGCGACATCACTGAGCGGGTCCGACAAGCGCAGCGGCGCCTGGCGCATGCGGCCGTGGACGCGACCGCCGATCAATTCGAGCTCGATCGGCAGAACATCCTGACCGATCTCCTGCTGAAAGGTCCGGGCGGTCGTCAGCGAACCGAGATTCCCATGTTCTCCTAGCCAGAGCCACGCACCAAGTGCGTTGTGGCCCGCACCGAACACTTCCGCGCCGCTGGCGGTGAACGACCGCAGTTTCCAATCGGCACATGCGCTCCGAAGTATGAAGGTGGTCTCGGCCTGATTGAATTCACCGGCGATCCGCCGCATCGCATCATCGGTAAGGTCGTCGGCGTCCTGCACCACCGCGAGCGGATTGCCGGTCAATGGCGCATCTGCGAAGACATCAATGAGACCTGCGACCAGTTCGACCATTTTTCCTGCTGCCTTGAATGAGTTTATTTTGATAGGGTTTGACGATCAGCACTGTACAGCCGCTTATACAAATAGAAAAAGTCAAATTACTCAGCTTCAAGGTGAACTGGATTCAGCATGAGTCGCTCTCGCTTGCCGCCATTGTCCTCCCTTCGCGCTTTCGAAGCCGCTGCACGGCGGGCGAGTTTCAAGGCCGCGGCTGAAGAACTCTCCGTGACGCCGACGGCCATCAGCCATCAGATCAAGCAACTCGAAGCCCATATGGGCCTGCGTGTCCTGGACCGGTCGCCGAGAGCGGTGACGTTAACGCCGCAGGGCAAGACGCTGTACGAGGCGACGGCCTCTGGTTTCGGCGAAATCGAAAGGGCAGTCACGCGGCTGCTGGCAGATACGACCCCGACGACAGTCACCCTCTCGTCCACGACTGCGTTTCTCAGCCACTGGCTGGTGCCGCGGATGGATACGCTCCGCCTGGCTGTTCCGATGATCGATCTCCGGCTGCATACTTCGAATTCCGTCGAGGACTTGCGGGCGGGTGGTGTCGAGACTGCAATACGTTACGGGCGTGGTCCCTTCCCTGGCGTGATCAGCACCCGCCTTTGCGATGACGTGATGACACCCGTTTGTAGCGCACGGCTCGGTCTGTCCCACCCTGATGATCTGCGGCGCGCTATACTGATTCATATCGACGGACGAAACCGGCCCTCGCCGGAACCAGACTGGTTGCGCTGGTGCGCGCAGGCCGGTGTGGCCGACGTCGACACCAGTGTCGGACCCCGCTTTCCCGATAGCATGCTAGCCGTCCAGGCGGCTATCGCGGGACAAGGCGTGGTCATAGCCAGCCGGGTTCTGGTAGCGGATGCGCTTGCTGCGGGCTTGCTGATAGCGCCTTTTTCCGGGGAGCTTGCCGGAGATGCCTATCACTTTGCCTGCGCTATTGGGTTAGAAACAAGAGCTGACATCGTCGCACTTAGGGAGTGGTTTCAGGCATCGCTCGGGCCAATGTGTCATTAACGGACCTCTTTCGGCAGACGTGTCCATGGTCGATATGATGATCGAACTTGGTCCGGATTCTTTTGCGCCAACGCAACGCAATCTGAACGCCGGCAGTGGCGGCAATCTCAATCCGCGGCGCGCCATCATGAGAAAACCGCATATGGCGCTCACGTCACAGGCAGATAAATGGATATTCGATCGGCTCGAGAAGTCTCTGATGCGGTCTGGCGCGCTCGATCTCACCGATCCGCGCTTCGACCTACCGGCGGTGCAAGACAGCTCCCCGGGTGTGTTTGCGACCGTCCCACAGGTGCCAACGCAGTCTCCAGAGGAGTAGAAAATGGATATACCGAACGTCTCTCGTCAGCCACCTGAGATCGGCAGCCGAGTGAAAATCTACTTTGACCGCACGTCTGGTGATCTCATCATTGAGACCCCTAAAGGCCAGCGCAGCAGGGATTTCATGGGCGTTTGCATCAGCGACGCCGTCTTCGACACCGAGGCCACTGTAAGGGGCAGCACCCGTTGCATCGTGACGGGAACTTTTCTTGCTGTCCCGGGTTCACGTGAGAGCCGCGATATCGAGTCGGAAATCCGCGCGCAGGGCAGATCGCATCTGGAGTTTTACTGGTGGCGAGATAAGACGTGGCCACTCCGCAAAGCGCGCCTGGCGTTCATTACGAAGCCTCATGGTGGCTTCCCGACTTCGATGGTCGTCGACGGAGAAGTCTGACAGGGGGCGCTTCGGCGCCGTCTGTAGTCTACAGATCAAAGATTTCGAGGCCTGGAATTATCATTTGCGCCGTTCCCAGCATTGGTCTGGGAAGTCTCGCTGCAAAGGCCTGCCGACCGGTATCGACAATTGCCATTATGCGATGTCGGCCGTCCATGACTGAGATCCAGCCCTCCTCTTTTGAGGTCGATGTCAGCACCGGAAAACCTATTGGTTGGTTGGAACCGACCCGGCGCACCCAATAGTCATATTTCCCTTGCTTGAAATCCACGCCGCCGCCGCCTCTCCTATCGATCGACCAAAACCATGGTGCATGATTTCCGAGGTGCTGATCAAACCCAGCACTCGGCACGTGGACGGTTACATAGTCGTCCAGGTCCGCGAGCGGCACTTTTTCATTTGAGATATATGTGAGGCCGAGAAGGGTCGTCATGGAGCGAGCATCTCTGATGGAATTATGGGATTGTAGTAAATCACATGATTTGCTGGTCAGAAGGTGAAACCAACACACCGACATAAAGTCGGCCATTTAACCCTGCGTCCGGAAGCGTCGAAGGGCGCGCGGCGAACGGCGGTCAAGAAGCAGGACCCCGTCAAGGCCGGACGAAACACTTCTATCCTGCCGACCCGCATAGTTCTGCGACCGATCTTCAAGAGCAGAGAAGACCTGGGCGACACGCCTGCGACGCGTTGCTTCAGTCGGGGGCCGCTCTCGTACCAAGGCAAGGATTTCCTTGTCGATACCCAAGAACACACCATCATCGATCTCGCGTCCGACATAACCCGCACCAACCTGATCGGATAGATCAAGTACCGGCTGATCGAGGATAATGGAGTAGGCTCGTGTAATCGCTTCGAAGAGATCAAACGTCACGGTGATGTCGTCACCCTTTGCCGGCGGATCCAGCACTCTGCCCTCTGCACCACCGGCCTTGAACATGAAGAAGTTTGCACAGCGTGTGGTCGGCGCCCGTCCGTTGACCGTGTGAAGCGCCGAAACCTGCCCCAGTGCCTTCGCAACGGTGCTTGCGGCTGGCGCTCGGATGCGACCCTTGCTCTCGAACACATGGCGTTCCCTTCGCTTGATGCCGATAAAATCGGGACGCGATTTTGGAGGAGGAGGCGCTGCGCCAGCTTTCGGCGCGACCGGAGCCGTTGGGGATCCCCATCGACAGGAGGCAAGGCCGGCGACATGCACGAGATACTGCACGCTCATCTGACTCTGAGCATACCAGTGCGTGAACGCCTCGCCGAAAAGGAACGAAACCCCCACCTTCTCCGACTGCTCCAAACTCCGAAAATAGGCCGTCGTGTTCAAGGAGGCATCCAGATAGCCCGTCGCCATCGCGACCAGCATTTTCTCCCGCCAGGGGCCAACGGTGCGGACAGCGGCTCGACGGCTGGGATAGCCGACGGTCAGCAACGAGCGGATGATGTCGGCATGTGTCGCTGGCAACGTTTTCGTGCCATTCAACGCCGTAAATCGCCCAGAGAAGTTTGCGGAAGTGACTGTAACGGACATGCTTATCGCCCGGCCCGGATCGACACCCCGATAGACCGCAGGGCGGCTATCAAGTCGGCTTGACGAACCAGCTCGACCGCCGGAGAGGCGACAAGTTTCGCAGCGACAGCCCGATCGTAGACCGCCACGCAATCTGCCGCCGTGAGGCGTGAGGAATAGAGCAATCCATCGACAGCATAGGATCGAAAGATCGACTCGCTCAGTCTCTGCCCTTCCTGATGTTCCTTGCCCCGGGCTGCGTCCGTGCTGACGCCCAACCTCAGGAGGCCGGTCGTGCGCAGGTCGAGAAGAATGAGAGCATCCGTGGCCGTCACCTCAGTGACCGACCAGTCCTCGATTTCACTCTCATCCAGCACTCGGTCCTGCGTCCCCTCGAAGCGGTCGCGCACGATCGTCTCCGCAATCGCGGTCGCGAGATCATATGCGGCATAAAGCAGTCGGAAGATCTGGTTTGGACTTGAGAATCGCGATTGACCGAAACCCATGCCGAGCGGGGTCGACATGTGGGCTACAGGGATGATGCGGAGATAGGATTGCGGGAGAAACGCAAGCGCGAGCTCCCGAACCGTTTGAGGATCAAGTTTCACGATTCAGCTCAACCAAAATCGCGCTCAGCTGCATCCAGAACCTCGTCCAGATTGCCCATCTTGAGATTGTCGAGCGGCGTTCCGCCTATGCTTGGCTTCGGCTGGATCAACCATTGCCACGCTACACGCGGATTGCGGATGATTTTGGTGACCTGAGGCATGCCCTCGACCGGCCGACCATCCACAAACTGAGCCAGGGGAAAGACATGCTTTCGCTCGCCCTTGAGCAGACCGACGACAGCTCCGCGCTTGTGCCAGTCGTGCAAGGTCGATCGCTTCGTGCCGAACTTCTTCTCGATATCGCCCGGACCGGCGACCGGACCGGCCCAGTCTTCGATGCGGGTTGGCGTCGCAAATTCGTCGAGCCTGCGGCGCCCTTCCTCAATGTCTACCGATTGCCCCAGACCGGCACCTCGGCTGACCTCCACAGGCTTTTCGACCGATACCTCCGCGAGCACATGACCTGGCTTCGCAGCCAGTTCGGCGACGGCGGCTTCCACAATATGGGCGAGTTCCGTTTCATCGTCGGCAATCCGACGCTGTTGCTCGACAGAAAGGCGCGCTGCTACCGCAGAGACCACGGCCATGACCTTGCCAGTCGCTGCAAGAGCCGGCTTTGAAAGGCCTGGATTGTGTCGGGCCAGAACCTTGAGAACATCGGCTACCGCAGCCGGATTGACTTCTAGCTTTGCGCCCATCTGCGATTTACGGGTGACAGCAACCATCTTCGTCTTCCTTCTTGACTACAGCCAAGATAATGCGGATTGTCCGATTTGTCCAGATTGTTGTCCTCAGATTCGGGAGCGGCCAGCACTGAGGCCCTTAGAGATTTGATGGCGAACTTACCCTCTTTTTATCGACCTGATTTACAGACGGGCAGTTAGGCTTATTCGCGTATTACTATCGGACTTTTTAGTTTGCGTATTTTTCTACTTGGCACGAGGGTTGTCGTTTCGCAATGGAAGAGCACGAAATACAGAAATGGCTGAAGGAATTTCCCGGGGCGCGCCGCGCCGCGAATGGTTTCATCATCGGCGATGAACGTGGCGAGTTCTACGTCACAGGGATCGAACCACTCGATCCAGATCTCAGCAATGAAGAACTGGTTTATGCGCCCTTCTGCTCTAAGAATGAGATTCTCCGGCTGAGGTCGTTGAGAAGCGCGCATGACTACTTGCTGCGAATTCGGGCTAACTCCGTTGCCGATTCTCCTCGAGTTACGAGGGTGCTTGCCCACCGGAAGCGTGCATTTCAGCAGAACGGTCGCCCTTGGACTCTGACATCCTACTACGAAACCGTCAATTTGGCTCCGAGACGCTATCTTGAGCGACTGCCGAAGGCCTTACGAAAATCCGCTCGCTCAATCCCCTGTGGCTACGTCCCAACCCTGGAAGTGAACGCCGCTTGCTTAAAGTCCCTGGTAGGCGAGGTGATCATCGTCTCCGAAGCGTTGCGCTACTTCCTCTATTTCATGACTGTATGTTTTCATGGCGCACACTATGAATTTCCGATGGGCGACCGGATTGATGCAGCCTTAATCGCCCTGCGGACGATGATAGGGTCAGAAGCCCAGGACTTTGACATCGATCCGCGAGCTAAACTTCCAGCGAGTGTGGACGCTGCTATCAAGCGCGATGTAGACGACATGCTCGAATTCACATTCGGGCATGAGTTTAGTCATTTGCTTCTAGGTCATATGGAAGAAGCATCTTCGACCGAAAATCTGGAGGATCTAAAAACCTATAACCACGATCTAGAATTCAGTGCTGACCTCCACGCGATTACAGCCATCGGGTCGGATAAAGATGCAAAACTCCGCCTTTCCAACGGCGCCTATCACATATTTCTCTTCCTCCACTTAATTGAACTTCTGGGCTCCCGATTTCTCGATATACCTCGGTTTTCGGTATCCGAGACCCATCCCGCGCCGCTTGAACGGCTGTATGCGCTGAATGCAGCGCTTGGAGATAGGAACCAACCAACAAAGCAACATCTGGACGCACTCGTAAAGCACGTCGGCGTGGTGGCCGAGGCGCTAACACAACGAGTCGACGGCGCGCCGCGGAGCGATCTGTTGTCATTTTATGGCTCCATGTATTTATTTGGCCTTGGTGGTGAAATGCGAGAGGACAGAATTGATTTCTGACCCTCAACCTTGGACGTCTGTGAATTAGTGGATGCAGAAAGCATGGTTTTTCATCCTGCTCCTGCCACATCGCTAGGCGTCAGTAACGCCCGCCGAAAAAATAACCTGCAACAGGTTTTTCAAAGTAGTAAGAATTTTTAATGCCTCTCTCATGGGCATACATCTGTTAAAGCAGAACTGTCAGTAAATTGGGGGACAAGAGATGGTCGACTTCAAAAAGCTTCGCGAGGACAAGGCAAAGCCGAAGCCCGTCGCCCCACGAGATATCTTTCATTCCCTCCCGAAAGCCGTCGGGATCAATGACCTTTATGTTAGCCAAGCCGAGGCTCTCGATGCTTGGTATCCATCCCGCAGAAACGACAAGGATGTCGTTGTAAAACTGCATACGGGGGGAGGAAAGACCCTGGTTGCGCTGCTCATGGCACAATCAACCATGAATGAACTCGGTGAACCCGTTCTTTATCTCGCACCAACTACCCAGCTCGTCGAACAGGTTATTGCCAAAGCGACTGAATATGGAATACGCGCGGTACCCTACGCGAGGGGGCAGCCTCTAGCCTCCGAGTTTCTAGATGGTAACGCCGTTCTCGTGGGGGCCTACGAGAGCCTTTTCAGTGGTCGCAGTAAATTTGGTGTTCGGGGTTCCGCGAAGCCGGCAGTGAAAGTCGGCGGCATCATCTTGGACGACGCGCACGTCGCGCTTTCCTCTGTTCGTAAAGCATTCAGCCTGACAATCACGTCGAAAGACCACCTCGAGGTCTATCAGGAGATGGCGGATCGATTCAGGGGCGCGTTCGACGAGGTCGGACGAGGCGGCGCCTTTGCTGACATCACGAGGGGGAAGGATTTCGGCGTGATCGAGGTCCCCAGCTGGGCTTGGCTGTCCAAGGTCCCCGAAGTTCGGGAATTTCTTTCACAGCATGTCGAGGGCGTTGATCCCTACATATGGCCTCTCCTACGTGACAATCTGGCCATGTGCCACTGCCTCTTCAGCCGCAAATCGGTGACGATCACCCCCACCTTTCCACCGGTTGATCTTCTTCCTACGTTCGATGACGCTAAACGCCGGATCTACATGTCTGCTACGATTTCGGACGACAGCGAGATTGTTCGCACATTCGGTGCCTCCCCTGCTGCAGTTGGCAGACCGATTCAGTCTTCATCGCTTGCGGGTGTAGGCGAGCGCATGATCTTGGTGCCCGAGCTGATGCCGCTCGGCAATGTCGCTATCACACCGATGGTTAAACAGATCGCGAAATGGATTGCCGGTTATGCCGGCGTCGCGATTTTGGCGCCGTCCGGGACCATTGCCAAAGGATGGTTGGATACTGCGGAATATCCAGAGACAAGCGAAGCGGTTAGCCACCGTATAAAAGATATGCAGGCCGGATCCTTCAAGGGTCCGATCGTTCTTGCTAACCGATACGACGGCATTGATTTGGCTGGTCCGTCTTGCCGCCTGCTGATTATGGATGGCCTGCCACAGGGTACGACCGACTACGATATGTTTCGGACGAGTGTTCTTGCAGATTCCGCGGTCAACTCGTTGTTGGCTCAGCGGATCGAGCAGGGCATAGGGCGCGGCTCCAGGGGCGGCGGCGATTTCTGCGTTGTCGTCCTGACGGGAAGCGATTTGGTTGCATGGATCGGACGCAAGAAGAATCTTGAGCATCTGACCGCGAGCAGCCGCGTCCAACTCAACGTGGGACAGGAAGTGAGTGAGGCTGTCGCCAGCTATCAGGAAATTGGCGAAACGATGCTCAAGTGTTTGAACAGGGATCCGGATTGGGTTGCCTACCATGCGTCAGAGTTGGCAGCCGCCACCCGGCCCCCGGGTATCGACGAACTGGCGCTGAAGGTCGCCGGTGCTGAGCGCAGGGCTTTCCGGCTGGAAAGAGTGGGACAGTATGAAAGCGCCATTCAAGAACTCGAACACCTAATTTCCTCACCAGACCTAGTACAGGATGGTCAGAGAAGGGCATGGCTTTCCTCGTTGGCAGCTCGCATCGCTTTCCATATGAATGACGATCACAAGGGTCAGCGACTTCAGACGTCAGCTTTCGCAACCAACAACAACCATATCCCACCTCGCATCCGACCCGCCTACATTCCGCGACCAATGGCAGGTCCACAATCCATGGCGATTGTTAGCCGAATCCTCGAATACCAACGTCGTGGGTCGCTCATTCCTGCTTATAACGAAGCGGTCTCGGCTTTAGTGCCCGACGCCTCCCCGTTCCAATATGAGGAAGCGTTAAAGAACCTTGGAGCATATCTTGGTTTTGACGCCGAGCGACCGGAAGCAGTGCACAAAACAGGGCCTGATGTTTTGTGGCGAACGAGCGGTTTGTTCGACTTTGTCATAGAAGCCAAAAGCGACAAGGAGAAGGACAACCCGCTCTACAAGAACGACCATGCTCAACTCCTAGAAGCCGAGCAATGGTTCAGGCGATGCTATCCCGGAAGGCAGTCTTTGCGGGTTTCGGCGCTTCCGGAGCCCATCGCCGATCGGAAAGCAAGCACCCAGGGAACGTACGCCCTCAAGTTGGAGGAAGTGACAAAGCTCGTCGGAGCGGTCCGTAATCTCTATGTCTATCTAATTGGGCAACCCGGAGACAGGGAGGTTCTTCAAGAGCGCTGTGAGGCTGAATTGCGCCGTACTGGCCTAACGCCGGACGGCATCAAGACGATCTATTTAACTGAGTTCAGATGAACGTTGCCGCCCTCTCCCACGGATTTTGACGGCGGCAAATGCGCTGCCGTTTTGCGATAAGCGTCGCCACGAATAAGCCGCGAAACAAAAGGGGATTCTATCACCAGAAACATCTGAACGCCCGAGGACCCGACCTCGTACCGACCATCGTTTGCTGCCTTCGCATCAAATTACACCCCATGCACGGAAGCTTCCTCTCCCCGTCACTTCCCGAACGCCGAGTTCGGCGACGAGATCGAGCGCCGCACGATGGCTAACCTTCAATTCCTTGACTATAATCGACGAGGATACGATCGGTCGCGCCATCAGCAAGTCCACAACGCGCGGCAAACTGCTGGATGAGCGCTTTCCCTTCAGTTTGCGCTCGAGGTGCTCCCTAGCCTGTCCCAGCCGAATTACTTCCTTCATGGCCAGTTCAGCGCTGCTCGCCATTGCATCCAGCCCGGCAAGCACTCGTGATACACGATTGTGTGATCGCCGCCGTTCCCGCGGCACAGCTTTCAGACCGGAGCAGATGCCGAACAGGTGCGAGGACACCTTTCCGCGCACCCGGAAATAGGAATTCACCAGTTGTGTACCAAGCCAATGCTGCCGCTGCAATGGCTCTATGCATTCCCATGCGTCCCATATAACTGCGGCCGCCAACGTGGTCGGCAAGGCGTCGGCCTCAGCCAGAGCCGCTCTCCAATCCGAAAGGCGCCCTTCCTCGTTCCAACCCGGATCCCGGACAATGAGCTCACCGACCATCAAAGGATCCGCCTTGCGGCCCTCGCCCGTTGCCACCGCTTCGAGCACACGGGCGGATCGATTAAGGACCGCATCGATTTCCGCCATCTCCGCCGCAAAACCGTTCTCGTCTTCGTTCAATGCCAGTTCGATGGATAATGACGAGCTCCCTTCGCCTACCACCTCTCGTTCCGTAGAGTCCTCTGATCGCCCCGCGAGGCTTACGACCCCAGCCCTGCTCGTCGCCCAGCCCGGGTCAGCGCTTGCGATGCGCCGCCGCGCCCTCAAGATTGAATGTGCGATTGTGACTTCATGGGTCGGGGTGCGGACATCCCGATTTGCGTCGTGGAGAACGAGATCCTCGAGATGGACAAGCTCGCCGGCGACCCACATGCTGGCGGCCGCCTCGATGAAGTGCGACCTTTCGGTAAAGCCCTGCCTGACGGGGCTGCGGCGAACAACCTCGTCGAGACGCGCGAGCTGATCTTCCGCCCTTGCGATGGCCGGAAGCAGCGCCGCCAGTGGCAAATCACCGGTTTCATATCTCATTGTTTTAACGTATCTATTTTGATAATCTTGAAGCTATAATAGCATACACTTCAATCATAGCCGATACTTTTTCTCGCGCGCGTACTATTAGAGCTGCCAAAGGCGTTCGAACTGTACAGGATTAGCGCCGATGGACGTGACATCGATGAAAATCACTGTTTTCCAGCCACTTGCGACGTGTTTACTTTGACTCCAAAGGACCAAGAGACGTTTACAAACGATCGTTTGTTAGTATCTTCTGCATTTGTACAAGGCGCTTGCGAGACGCTTAATGTGTCGTTATATTTTGATTCTATCGACATGAATTAACGATATGTCGATACCGACGACATATCCACCCGACATGTCGATCGCATGAGGATTAATCGACATGCCGTTTCAGCCGAACCGCCCGTTTAACGACCTCCCCACCTTGCCGCCACGCGAGGACGTGGAAACGAAAGCCGTGCTGAAAGCCTGCATCTCGGCACGCGCGGCGCTGGCGGAACTGCGTGTGTCCGGCCAGCTCATTCCGAACCAGGCGGTCCTTATCAATTCTATTCCGCTGCTGGAGGCGCAGGCGAGCTCGGAGATAGAGAACATCGTCACCACGACCGATAGACTGTTCCGCTTCGCCAATGAGGCCAACAACCAGGCTGATCCGGCGACGAAGGAAGCGCTGCGGTATCGTACCGCCCTCAGTGAAGGCTTTCAAACGCTCAAACAACGTCCGGTGTCGACGTCGACAGCGATCGCCGTCTGCAGGACCATCAAGGGCGTCGAACTCGACATCCGCGCGACGCCGGGAACGGCGCTGATGAACGAGGCGACCGGCGCCGTCATTTATACTCCGCCAGAGGGGCAAGCACTGTTGCGGGACAAGCTCTCGAACTGGGAGCGGTACATTCACGAGGCAGAGGACATCGATCCGCTGATCCGCCTCGCCGTGATGCACTACCAGTTCGAAGCCATCCATCCATTCACCGATGGCAACGGTCGAACGGGCCGGGTGCTGAACCTGCTCTACCTCGTCGACAAGGGCCTGTTGGACATTCCGGTCCTCTATCTCAGCCGTTACATCATCGGCAACAAGCGCGCCTACTATGACCGCCTGCTCGCCGTGACGACAGACGCTGCCTGGGAGGACTGGATCCTCTACATGCTTGAGGCGATCCGTGAGACTGCAAACTGGTCGACCGCGCGCATTCGTTCGATCCGGGATTTGCTCGATCAGACCGCGGAGCGCATCAGGCGGGATCTGCCGAAGATTTATTCGCGCGAGCTGGCCGAAGTGATCTTCGTGAACCCTTATTGCCGTATCGGCGATCTGGTGGCCGCGGACATTGCGAAACGACAGGCCGCATCGGTCTACCTGAAATCCCTTGCTGAACTCGGCCTGCTGAAGGAAATCAAAGCCGGCCGGGAGAACCTCTACATCAATCCGGCGCTGCTTGCTCTTCTCAGCGATCTACCGTCGGCGAAGCTTGCCCAATGAAGCGTCCGAGCGCCAGTCATCGCCTGATCGGCTACGCCCGCGTCTCTACGGACGAGCAGGCGACAGAAGCCCAGGAAATCGAGCTGCGATCGGCCGGGTGCAATGTGATCGTCCAGGAACACGGATCCGGCGCGTCGCGTGCCCGGCCTGCCCTTTCCAAACTCGTTCGCGAGATCGGCGCCGGAGACACGCTCGTTGTGGTTCGGCTTGACCGTCTGGCGCGCTCGGTCAGCCATCTGCTCGAGGTGATCGAGAATCTGACGGCGAGGGGCGCGCATTTCCGATCGCTTCGCGATCCTATCGACACAACCACGCCGCAGGGCATGTTCTCGCTCCAGGTTCTCGGCGCCGTCGCGCAGCTCGAACGCGCGCTCATTTCCGAACGAACGAAGGCCGGCATCCGGGCAGCCAAGTCCAAAGGAAAACTTCCCGGCAACCCCGGCATACGAGAGAAACGCCCCGAGGCGTTGGCCAGGATGACGGCCGCCCAGAAAGCGGCATACGGCGATCGCATTCAGGCCTCCGCGAACCAATGGCTTCCGACCGTTCGGCGCATGCGGCCCGATCACACATGGGACGACATAACCCGAGTGCTCAAACAGCAGGGCCTCGACTGGACGCCGGAACGGCTTCGCCGGGCTGTGAAGTGGATGGTGACTGAACGCATGGCGGACGCAGCGCTGCTGAAAAAATCTCCGCCCCGGCTTCCCGAGGATCGCCTGATGACGCTTGTGGCCGGCATCCATTCTTCGAACGCAGACCTCACCCTGCGCGATATCGCCACCCAGCTCGAAAGGCTGCACGAGCGCACCCCGCGCGGCGGCTCCAAATGGTCGCCCTCGTCCGTGAAGAACCTCATCGATCGCGCCCGACGTTCGGGGTTGATCACCGACGTCGACATCGCCGCGGCCGAGTAACGAGGAGATCACCACGACCTCGGCTTCTGCAGGCTTTTCAGCAGCGAATCCGATACGTGGACGCGGCTATCGTCTTCTGCATCCTCATCCGTTCGTGGTTTTCCGACGCTGGCTGCATTCTTCTGCTCGTCCAGCTTCGTCCGTAGCAACGCCATGACCATCGGCCAGGTCGAAAACTTCCCGTCCCTGGCCCGATCGGTCAGGCTGCGCAGATAGCCGCCGGCGTTGTTGATCTGACCGGCCCGCTGATAGATCGCCGCCAGCGTGATCGCCGCGTGTTGCTCACCCATGGTTTCTCGGGCCTCCCGCCAGGCGCTGGGGCTAATCCCCAGCATCGGCCGGGCAAGGTCAGCCGCCGCCACCAAGTCGCGCCAGTGCCGGATTGTCCCTGCCTGGGCCAGTTCCTGCATTTCGGGGCAGGCATCCAGCACGATTCCCAAAGGCAGCTCGCGTTTCGGCAAGCTCCGCACGTTGTCGGTTTCCGCAACGCCGCCGCACGCTTCTTCTATTTCTCTAAAGCCGTGTTCAGATTCAGATTTAGTGTCTGGTTTTGAATTCTGTATGTGACGACCGGAATGGGACTCATTGGCGTCCGGATTCATTGTTTTCGTAAACGATTCCAATACGTCACGGATCTCAGCGCAGAGTTCCTGAAGTTTCTGGGCAATACTCTCTATAAGCTGACGGGGTGCAGAGCGCGGCAGGCGGCCGATGATCCCCTGATAGGTCTGTGTAACTCTTCCCCAGTTTCCCGGAACGCTCTCTTCAATGCCAGTTTCGATCATTTTGACGATGTCGCGGCGAAGAAGAGTCAATCGCTCCTTCGCCACCCGGAAAGCCTTCTTTTCAGCTTGCACCGCCTGGGCCAAATCTCGGAACTCTTCGGCCCGCGCTACGATTGGCGACAGATCGAAGCCGTAGGCCTGCTCGATCTCCCCTCCCCTTCCCTTGCGGGCGAACCGCTTGCCGTTGGGGCTGTCGCGGCGAATGATGAGCCCGCAGTCAACCAGTACGGCAAGATGCCGGCGCAGTGTCGTGGCAGGCATGCCGTTTGCGCGAGCCATCAGCTGCTCGTTAGAAGGCCATACGACCAGTTCGGCGCCACCAGTCAAGGCGGTCTCCGGGTAAAACGTCAACAGCGCGTTCAGGATCGAGAGTGAGCGGTCCGTGGCTCCGATCTGTTCCCGGGATTCACGGATGTGCTGGAAGACCTGCCATTTGTGGGCGACAGCGTCCAATGCGACCGCTTTTGCTGCCATCTGGCTTGCAATATGGCCGAGTGTCATCGGCCGCCGCCCAAAGGACGTCGTTGAAATATGCGTCTGCATTTCCTTTTACCTTTTGTTAGGCAATAGAAATCCGCCCGTCGAAATGACGCTTTCCCTCACGGGACCCTTGACTACGATTCCTGGAAATGCGATTCTCTTAGCTGCGAGACTACAGAGAAGGTCTTCCGGAACGCCGTTTCGGGGGCCTTTTTCTTTTGCGGTGAGAGCCAGTCCATCTCAATCGAGCGAAGCTTTGAATTGGATGAAATCCTGGCTATTGGTCGAGCTTGCCTCCTCCTGTTGTTTCAATGAATTGGGCGTACAGGCCATCCAACTGGTCAGCGACATATTCGCCGAAAGTTGGCACCAATCTCTCATCGAAAACCAGAGCCGTTCGTCCGGCTTCTTGTCGGATCGTCGCAGCCTTTTTCCCCTTTGGCGTGCTCCAGGCCCTTACCTTTTTTGGAGCCTTAGCGGGCGGCTTTGAAACGGCATTGAAAATGAGGGCAAAGCGGGTATCGCTATCTGAGTGCTTGAACTGCTCCGACTCAAGCACCGCGTCGATTGCGTCTGTTGCCTTGGGCTTCCCAAGCCCCTCGGCAAGTGCGACCCAACGCGATCGACCCGCTTTCGACGCTGGACCGATTTGTGTGGCGAGGTTCAGCGGTATGCCTCTGGCAACAGTTATGTAACGGCTGAGGTCGGCCTTGTCAGTGGAAAGCGCGGCAATGATGGTGGCCCGATCAAAACCCGCATCTTCGAGGCGCAGGGCGAAGAGAGCCTTTTCAATGAAGGAAAGGTCAGCACGGTCAAGATTTTCTCGGCCCTGGGCCACGACTAGTTCACGGTCCGTGAGATTTCGGACAATTGCAGAAACCTCTCTCCGCAGATTTACTGCCGCGCGCAGTCGCCGCCTTCCATATACGATTTGATATCGACCGGCAGCCTCAGGATGCGGCCTGACAAGAATCGGTACCTGCTGCCCCTCCTGCGAAATGCTCGCCTCAAGCTGCTCGAACTTCGGATCCACGTCCGCGGGCAGCCGATCCGCGATCGGAGACCCGTCGATCATTGATGGATCCAGGGACACGACGGCTTCGCCCGCAGCCAGTTGATCCTGCAGCCGAGCTGCAGCTTTTGCTCCCTCGGCCATCTCTTGCAAAGACGAACCCATGGCCGAAATCGCGCCTGTACGAACACGAACGGCTGACTTGTCGACTGCTGTTCTATCGGTTGCAGGCTGCTTCTTGAGGAACAAGGTATCGATTGCGTCTTTGCGGCTCATGTTATTGGCCTCTTGGGTTTGGCGTCGTGGCGTCGCATTTTTGATTGCAAATGCGCTTGGTTGGGAGCTCCCAACAAGAGAAGACAATTGCACCCTGGCCAATTAGCGATTGGCATGCATCGTTGTCTCAAATTTCTCCGGTTTCTCCAGTGCCCCATGTCCAAGGGGCGACTCAACACCTCTCGGTTGGGAGCTCCCAACAGACCTGTGAGGAACGCAAAGCCTTTCATCAGACCCGCCCCCACGCCATCTTGATCAAAGCCTCGATCTCCGAGTTCACCGCATCTAAAGATTCCATCGCCCGGTCGTATGTCGACCGCGTAAGGTTCTCTCGCCCTATCTCATAGAGCGTCTGCTTGGTTAAACCGGCATCAGACACCGCTGCCGACTTAACCATTGGATTTGTAAGGACGTGATCCTCGAACATGTTGCGCAGTAGTGCCGTCACTTTCGTCTGCGGCGCGTCCTGGGGCTCATAGCGCGTCAAGAGATAGCGTATGAAATCGTATTGAAGATTGCCACCCGCCTCTTTCACGACGCCCAGAAGGTCGCGTGTCATGAGGAGAAACTGGCTCATGGAAGCGATATCTAACATCTGAGGATGTACGGTGATTACCATTGATGTTGCAGCACACAACCCGCTGAGCGTCAGAAACCCAAGCTGAGGAGGGCAGTCAATGACCACGACATCGTAATCGTCGGCCACCTCGTCAAAGGCTTGGGCCACGCGAGTAAAGAATAATCCGTCGCGTGTACCACGATCAGTCAAGGCTTTCGGCGTGGTATGCTCGAACTCCATGAGCTCGAGATTTCCAGGAACCAGATGAAGACCGTCAAAATACGTCGGTCGGATCACATCTCGCAACGGACGACGTGTCTCGTCATACCGAATAGCCGCATAGAGCGTTTCGTTCGCACCGACATCAGTTTCTGGCAGAACGCCGAGGAGTGCTGAAAGACTGGCCTGCGGGTCGAGATCGACTGCGAGCACCCTGTAACCTTGCAACGCCAGATACTGTGCAAGATGAGCCGACGTCGTCGTCTTCCCGGAGCCGCCTTTGAAGTTGGTTACGGCAATGACTTGCAAATGCTCAGAACCGCGGCGATGAGGCACAAACTCGATGCTTTCGCGTCCACGAGCCGAACCTGCGAGCATATGCCGGATCTCGTTTATCTGACCGAGCGTGTAAAAGCGTCTTCCGTTGCTGGCAAGCTCAGGCTGGGGGCCTTCGCCTGCCAACGTCATCTTTCGAAGCGTTGAGTCAGATATTTTCATCAAGCGTGCGGCTTCACCCGAGGTGAATTTGCGAAGGCTCTTGTGCGACGTCGGAGGAAACAAAGCCTCGCTCATCGCTTGAAGCTGAGAGCTGAGCTGCTCAGCATGCTCACCAATGGTAACATCTACCGACGGGCGATCATTTCGGGATATGGCAGCGGCTTTGCTCAC
>NZ_CP118260.1:950000-1147840 GCF_013337045.2 Agrobacterium vitis | reverse complement strand
TCTCCCGGTAAAGCGCGTGCCTTAGCTTCGAACGGTTTGACCATTCAACGCTTGCATACGCCTAAACTTTCGTCACCGCGCAAAATGACTGATTCTCTTCTGGAATGATATACGCACCAGCGGAAAACTAACAGCATACACAGCTTGTTACGGCAACAGCAGACATATCGAACGTTTCATCGTAAATGTGCCGCATACAGTGAGTCGCGTCAAGTCGGCGCCGGAAGCTGAAGAAAAGCTTAGCCGACCAAATCGGTCAGAGATTAAAATTATTTATTAACAGTTACTTAGGACAAAGATTTCACGTTATGCGGGAGTGAGATCCCATCCGTTGCATTTTCCTTCAGGCCCACACCTGAGAGTTTCAACCGTAAGGCTTCCTTCACCAGCCAGGAAATCTTTTCCGCCGCCGTTTCGTAAGTCAATCCGTCGTCATGAATATTGGAAATGCAGTTGCGCTCACTATCGCGTCGTCCTTTACGCGGCGCAAAGGTGATATAGGCGCCAAGACTATCGGGAACGCTGAGACCGGGCCGCTCTCCAATCAGGACAATAGCCACTTGCGCGCCGAAGGCCGCCGCGGCTTCATCGCCAAAAGCGACACGCGCTTGTTTTCCAAGGACGACCGGGGCGACTGAAAACCCTCCGAGCCGGCGCACAGTCGCCTCATAGACCGAAACCGCATGGCGCTCCACCGCCGCTGCCGAAAGGCCATCGGCAATGATGAAGGCGATTTCGTAGGTCTTGCCCGGTGCCGGAAGGTCATGGCTATCCGGCATGCGCCCAAGATCAGGGCGGGTCAGGTAGGTCGCTCGATCTTTTGCCAGTGAGTGGACTAGCACTGTTTCAATGGGAGCAAGCGCGGTGGCCAATTTCTCGAAATCCACTTCCCCGTGGACGGCATCACGCGCCCTGGCATGGGCCAGTTGAAATTCCAGCACCGCCTGTGTTGGCATCGCATCGCCTGCCCGGCCAAGTCCAATGCGCGCCCGAGTGGCGCTGCGAAACCTTGCAAACGGGTCGAAATCGACGGAATTGCTCATGCCGATGCCTTGTAAGACAGAAGGTTGCGGGAAAATGCGTTGGACTGGGGCAATGGCGCCAATCGACCGGACCGATCGATCATCCCCATCCGCTTCAGCCACGCTTCGAACTCTGGCGCGGGCGGACGGTTGAACTGGTGACGAAGACCGACAATATCATGATAGGACAGGCTTTGATAATTGAGCATGACATCGTCTGCACCCGGCACGGCAATCAGGAAATTCACCCCTGCCACGGTCAGGAGCACCATCAGGTTGTCCATGTCGTCCTGATCAGCTTCGGCATGGTTGGTATAACAGACATCGACGCCCATCGGCACGCCCAGCAATTTGCCACAGAAATGATCTTCCAGTCCGGCGCGGATAATCTGCTTGGCATCATAAAGATATTCCGGCCCAATGAAGCCGACGACCGTATTGACCAGCAGCGGCTTGACCTCCCGCGCCACGGCATAGGCCCGAACCTCCAGCGTCTGTTCATCGACGCCGTGATGGGCATCAGCCGACAACGCGCTGCCCTGCCCGGTCTCAAGATACATGACATTGTCGCCAACGGTGCCACGTTTCAACGACAACGCCGCCTGGCGCCCCTCACGTAAAACCGCGAGATCGACGCCAAAACCCTTGTTAGCGGCCTGCGTTCCCGCAACGGACTGAAAGACGAGATCGAGCGGCGCGCCTGCCTCGATCGCCTGGATCGAGGTTGTCACATGGGTCAGGACACAGGACTGTGTCGGTATTTCGAAACGATCCCTGAGTTTGTCGAACAGATGCATCAACCTTGTACAGGCTTCGAGATTATCACTGGCCGGATTGATGCCGATTACTGCATCGCCAACGCCATAGAGTAGGCCGTCCAAGGTCGAGCCGGCCACCCCTTCCGGGTCATCGGTCGGATGGTTGGGCTGCAACCGGCTGGAAAGCCGACCCGAAAGCCCGATTGTCGAGCGAAATGCGGTGATAACGCTGCATTTCGCCGCAACTGTAATCAGATCGTGATTACGCATCAGCTTGGAAACAGCCGCCACCATTTCCGGTGTCAGACCGGGGGCAAGCGCTGCCAAAACTTCGCTCGTTGCCTCATAAGACAGCAGCCAGTCACGAAATTGACCAACAGTCATATGGGAGACAGGCGCAAACGCTGCGACGTCGTGGCTATCGACGATCAGCCGGGTAACCTCGTCGATCTCATAGGGGATCAGCATATCCTGAAGAAAAGTCTTCAAAGGAAGATCGGCAAGTACATAGCGGGCCGCGACCCGGCGTTCATTGCTGCTTGCGGCAATCCCTGCCAATTGATCCCCGGACTTTAGCGGGGAAGCGCAGGCCATCAGGCTTTTCAGATCGTCGAATACATGGCGTTGCCGCCCAAGGATGATCGAATAAGATGCCATCACCGTTCTCCTTGCAGACAAAGCGGGCAAATGCCCGATATGCCTGTCCATGCCATTCCGACCGCATGATTATCATGAGCCGGGCGCTCGACCTACTGTAAATGCAGCAAAGCAAAGCGCATGCCATATGAACAAACGGCTGTCTGGGTTCAATACCCGGTCATTTCAAGATAGCCCGCACCGGCATGACTACCCGAAAAGCGGATAGGACCTTCCCAATAGGGAAAGGTCAGGGGCATCCAGCTTTGCGCATTCACGGGCGTGGTGCGGATCGACATGGCTTTTTCAGGTAGTTCCAATTGCCACTCCACTGGCATGCTGCGGCCGGCAACCTGAACCTGCTTTACCGCCGTCAGCTTCAGGGCACCAGGTGGCATCGGCTCCGGCACCCCCTGCGGCGTGATCCAGGTGGAGACGGTATAATCGTCACCCTTGCCGCGCAGATGATAGCCCATCAGTTTTGCGCCGTCCTCAAAGTGGAGCGAGAACCAATCCCAACCTTTCTGGTCGGCGGAGAGCGGTTGGGAGGACCATTCCCGGTCCAGCCAGGCCTTACCGGTCACGGCGACAGGGCCATCCGGCAGATTCAAGACACCGTTCACCGAATAGAAGGGTTGGGAATAATAATAGCTCGCCTGCCCTTCCGCAGATTTCACCGAATAGCCATGATCTCCCTGCGCCACCAGCGGACCGGTGGCATGCAGCGATAGATCGTAGGAAAAATCGGCGCCCTTGGCCTTCATAGTCAAGGAGGACAGCGCATCGCCAGTGTTTCCGGTCGGTGCTCCTGCCATGAGTGACCAATCGTCGATCCAGGCGGAAAACGGCGCAAGCGTCACGCCCGCCTGGCCTATCCCTCCACGCGCAAATTTTTCTGCAGCATAATGATGATCCGCCGTGGTCAACGCCGCATGGCCCATCCAGATTTGTGGGCTGTTCCAACCCTCTGCCTCGCCCGGTTTCAATGCTGAACGAAACAGCGTCCATTGAACCCCGTAATCGCGTCCATCCGGTCCGGTCAGATTGGCCGTCACATACCACCACTCGATCCGGTAATCCGGGTGCGGGCCGTGGTCCATTGGAAAAGCAAACGCGCGGCCTGGCTGCGGCAAGGCGAAACCGTCGCCAGCCTTAGCACCAAGACCGGCAAAGCCCTGGGCAAAAACCGGATGACCACCCAGCAGCAGCACAAGAGCGAAAACCATGAACCGACTGATATTAGCGCTCATTGGCAAAGACTTTCAACAAATCCGATGGTTTCAATCGGGCAATGCCAGCAAGCGGGATGAGGGCCGAGAGCAACGAAGCCAACAGTGCAAACCCTACCAACCATAGCCACTGGACAGGAAATACATGCATTGGCAAGCGCCAGCCGAAGGCCTCGACATTGACCACGGCCAACAGAACCCAGGCCAGCCCAAGTCCTACCGGCAGCGCGGCAACGAGTGTAAAGCCCGCAAGGATAAGGGTGCGGGCAAGCTCCAACCCGGTTATCGCGCGACGGGTCAAACCCATTGCCCAGACGGGGGCGATCTGCGGTAGCCGCATGCCTGATAGAGTCATAAGGCTGGCAAACATCGCAAGTCCCGCGACCCCCAACGTCAACACGTTGAGAGCGGCTGTAACAGCGAAGGTCTTTTCGAAAATCGCCAGTGATCGCGCCTTGATCACTGCCTGATCCACGACATTGTCGGGCGGCAAGCCGAATTCGGTCATCAAAGCCTCACGCAGCGCACCGGTCTGTTCCGGCTGCACCCGCAGCCCGAACCGCAAGCGCGAGAGATCGGAAAAACGGCTGACCAATTCCGATTGGGTGACGATCACATCCTCATTGGGATTGCCGTAATCGGAATAGACACCAAGAATACGCGTCTTCCAGCCACCGGGCAGCGTGATCTCATCACCCACCGCCAAGGCCTCGCGGCGCATCATCTGTTCATTGATCAACGCCCCCTCACCCCGCGCCAGCTTGTCCCACACATCCGGCGTGGCGGCAAGCATCGGCCAATGATCACGGTAGGTCGCATCATCGACCACGCCATGAATAATCACGGTTTTGCCGCCGACCTCTCCCTGCGCACTCCAGATCGGCAGCACAGCCTTCACCCGAGGGGCAAGCCAGGCCTGCAAACGCTCGGCCTCGTCATCGTTGCGCGCCGTCACGTAAAGCTCAGCGGCCAATCTTTGATCCAGCCAGCCGACAAAGGTTAGACGAAAGCTTGACACCATGGTTCCCACCCCAACATTGGCCGATAGCGCCAGAAGAAGCGCCATCAAAGCCAACGACAGGCTGGGCAGTTGCTGGCGCGTATCGGCCCAGAACCATTGCCAAACCGGTCGCCTTGCTAGGGACTGCATCAACCGCAGCACGGGCACCAGAATGACCGGAAGCGCAAGCGCCGAGGCCAGCAAGAGCGCTCCCAATGTGGCAAAACCGGCAACAAGACCATTACCGAATTTCATCAAAATCAGCGTTACCGCAAATAGCACTGACGAAGCCAATGCCTGGAGAAACCAGGCGCGTTCCGACGCTAAAGCCCAGGCGCGTGGCTGGGCGGGGGCCAGCAGAGGCATGCGCCAGACCTGCCAGAGACTTTGCCCAGCGGACGCCAGCGTGCCGACAACCGCAATACCAATCCCTGTCGCCCACCATTGGGGCCGAAAAGCCAGCGTGCCGGGAACATCGGCGCCGTAAAGGCCCCTGAGGGTCAGCGCCACATCCGGCAGCAAGACAGAGGCAACGACATAGCCAAGTGCCACGCCCGCGACGCCCGCAGCCAATGCAAAGACCAACAGTTCCAGGAAAAGCAGGAGCATCAAGGCGCTGGCCGAGAGACCGAGAGACCGAAGCGTGCGAAAGGTCGGTCGTCTCTGCTCGAAAGCCAGCCGCACGGCCGCATAGACGATGAACAGGCCGACAACGAAGGACAGCAGTCCGAAGGCCGTCAGGTTGAGATGAAAACTGTCCGTTAATCGCGCAAGATCTCCTTCGCCATCAGGAGATTTCAGGCGCAGATCAGGCGCCAATGCCGCCAGTTGCTGTTGCGAAATCGGCTGTTCTGGTGAGACGATCAGCCGGGTCAATCCATCCCGCTGTGCCAACAATGCCTGCGCCCGACCGATATCGGTAAAGCCGGTCGCAAAAGGCAGATCCTTGACGATATTAAGTGGCGGTAGCGATTGCCCCTGAAGGGCATCCGCGGTGGCTTGCGAAACCGCGATCTGCCCCGGTGGAAGCAGGAAACGATTGATATTGCCATCACCGCGCAAATCGACAGGCTGGGCCATCGATGGAATTGTCAGCGGATCTATGCCGATCAACCGCAGGCGAAACGTGCCAAGTCGCATTTCCCCCTCAACAACCGGGGAAACCAGCAGCCCCGCTCGCCGCAGCGCGACATAGGTCGAAATGGGGATGGGCCTGCCATCTTTGCTTTGGATATCCGACAGGCGGTTTTGCCCAAGCATGGCGGCGGCCCGCGCATAAGAGGCCCGTGCCTCAGCATTGATAGCCTGCACTCCCGACCAAAGTGCTGTCGCCAGCGATAGACCGAGAAGCAGCATCGCCAATTGAAGCGGCTTGCGCCGCCAATGCGACAGCAACGCCAGAAAAGCCGTGCGCAGCATCAGGCCACCCGCCCGGCACGCAAATGCAGGTTTTCATCCAGCATGGCCGCCAATCGGGGGGAATGTGTCACCATCAACAGGGCCGCACCCGTCTCCCGCACCAGGGATAGCATCAACGCCATAACCGCGTTGCCTGTCTCTTCATCGAGATTGCCCGTCGGCTCGTCAGCCAGAACCAGTTTTGGCCGAACAGCTAGTGTCCGACCAATGGCGACGCGCTGTTGCTGGCCGCCGGATAGCTGCTCGGGATAGCGCGACAGAAGCGCCGCAAGCCCCAAACGTTCCGTCAATTCCTGTTGCCATTGGCCATCGTAACGCTCACCCAGCCGGGCGTGGAACGCCAGATTGGCCCGCACATCCAGCGAGGGGATCAGATTGAACTGCTGAAAAATCAACCCGACTGTGCCACGACGCAACCGGGCGCGACCTTTATCATCGAGCGCATCGATATCTTCACCGTCCACGCAAAGCTTTCCAGCATCGGCGCTGTCCAGCCCGCCCGCCAGATGAAGCAATGTGCTTTTTCCGCTGCCGGATTCCCCGGTCAAAGCCATGGTTCGCCCAGCGGCCAGGGTCAGGCTGACACCTTTGAGAACCTCCAAAGGACCTTCCGATGTGCGGTATGTTTTTTTTACTGCATCCAGTACCAGCACCATCGGCCTATCCAGTCGTTTGCATGCTCATCAACGCGGACCATAATCCGTCTGCGGGATATGGCGCTAGAAGACAGCCGGGAAAGGCTTGCTTAGAAATTTAGACCCCGCCAAACCGAAGCGCCAGGGGTGATCGACCGCTTTGGTAATGCCAATGCGAGGACCGATCGCCACACTTGGATGGACCGTGGCAGGCAGAAGCTGAAATGGTGGCAAGGCGAGAGGCAGGCCATCGTGTTGTGCGGTGATGCCCAATGCCTGGGCCAGACGGCCCGGACCTGCGCATAGAAAACGCGGCGCCACGCTACCACGCCGCGCCTGCATGACCTCCACACCCTGGCTTGGCGCGAGCGCCCGGATCAGAACCGCACTGCCGGGCCGGCAAACAATATTCAAGCACCAGTGAATGCCGTAGGAACGGTAGACATAGACGTGTCCGGCTTGACCAAACATCGCATTATTGCGCGGTGTGGGCCCCCGAAAGCTATGGGATGCCGGATCATTGCGCTCATAGGCCTCGGTTTCGACGATCATACCGCCGACACCCTCCACGAAAAGCTCAGCCCCAATCAGCTCGCGGGCAATATCGACAGCACTGCTGTTGAACTCAATCATGGCCTAGTGTTGAACTTTTCCACCTGGGGGACGCTTCTGAGTGCCTGTCAGGCGAATTCCACGCCAATTTCCGTGATTTTCCGCCACCGGACGATGCAGTGAACCTTGCGACCGCCATCCAACAGCAAATCAAATTCATCGGGAACATTGACAAAATTATCGCCCGCCAGTTTCGCGCCACCGGAGGAAATATTCTTGACGGTGCAGCTAAAGCTCGAAAATCCATTTTTCAAGATAATGCGTGCCGCTTGTAAGGTCCGTCCCCGATGGTCTTTACGCTTATTCTCCATTTTAAACCCCCGCCGATCCCAGATATAGACCATCCAGCAGTTATTACAATTTCATATCATCCCGATCACATCCAACCGGTCCAGCAAGACTTTATTATCTCAGCAAAGTCGTAAATATTTCATCCATCTGCATGGCCATTGCTTTTGGGCTGACTTGATTCAGGAGATTATCCATGGCGCGGCGGGCGCACAGCCAATCATTTTTACCATGGGTGCTTCGCGCCCGTTGTAAAACATCGATAATCTCGTCCTCCCCATCTCCTTGGACGAGATAGGGATAATCCTCACCCAGAAATGCGAGAGCATCGTCCTGAGCCGCATTCACCAGCACATTTGCACCACAGGCCGCCGCAATCACACCCTTGGTAAAAGGTTTATAACACCTCGCCAACGTCTCTTTCTGGGGTGCGCGAATGCAGTAATGCAAACTGTAGTCACCCATACGCGTAATGGTCTGGCGCATGGAATCGCTGAAAGCCGCGTCGTGAAAATCAACTGATTTTTCAATTTGAGGCGTCCTGACGGTATTTTTCAGAAAGCCGAAATAACCGGCGCGATAATCGTTACGGTGCTGGTTGCCCATGGCATAGATGCGTTCATCGGCACCATGCAGCAGCAGTCCAACCTGCCCTTTTGCACCAGGCGTGTTTGTCAGCCTGGCCCGCATTGCATCACGCGCCATATGTGAGCTGGCGAGATGCATATCGACATGATTGAAAACCATCTTGTCCAGGGGCGTATCGACATAGTCGAAACATATGCCCCGGCTTCGGCCATGCAGAATTTCCAGCGCCGAAGCGCCAATGGAAAGCGCCGCCCGCTTGGTAAACACATAAATCGCATCTTTAGGCTGAAGGCTCGCCCAGAGCATTTGCAATCCAGGTATTCGCTTGTTCGGCAGAGCCGCCATTTCAAACCGGTATTTGTCGCCGAGATAGGGCCTCGTCAACCTGGACAGTTGAAATGACCGCATGGTCGTACTGCCGAATTTAACCGAGGACCGACGATAGACGAACCTCACTGGATAAAGCATTTCAAAAACCCGCCGCACTACTATGATCTGTCAGGCGGTGGAATCGCTGCCCAGGACAGACTATTCTCTCCAATGCCAAATTCAAGATCTACGACTCGCATCCTTGCCTGACTAGCACCTGAACCATTCAGCGCTGACTTGAACCTGACAAATCGGCCACAAAAAGGCCAAAAGGGCGCTAAAGCCCCAACGCATCTTTCAATGCCAGACCTTCCCGAACCCGCAAATCCAGATCCGCTTCAATATGATCAATGTGATGCAGCATCAGCGCACTTGCACGCCTGGCATCCCGCTGCGCGAGAGCCTCAAGTATCTGTTCATGCTCGTTATGACCGCAACTAGAGGCCCCGGAACCACCATAAAGCGCGATGACCAACGATGATCTGGCCACCAGTTCATCCATAAATTTTTGCAGGATGGCATTGCCGGCAACTTTGGCCAGCATCAGATGGAAATCGCCCGAGGCCTTTATCTCGGCGCGCCTCGCCGCAGGCCCACGCTGGTGCAGATGGCGTTGCTCATCTTCCAACTGGGCACGAAATGCCACCAGATCATCCTCCGTCAGCCGCTCGACAGCTGCCAGAACGATACCGGGCTCGATCATTCGGCGGCAAGCAAACACCTGCACAGCCTCTTCAGGGCTCGGATTGGATACAAAAGCACCCCTATTTCGTTCCGTCTTTATCAGTCCTTCGAATGCAAGCATTTGCAAAGCGCTGCGCACAACGGTGCGACTGACATCAAACAGAAGGCCAACCTCCGCCTCGGAAAGCTTGGTTCCAGGCGTCAAACGCCGGTCGATAATCGCATTTCGCAAGGATTCGCGAATGGTGAACGCACGGTCTTCCAAATTTGAATCGTTAAAACTGATTTTTTCGTCAAGCTTCATAGCGTCACCCGTGCTGATGCCTGCCTTTGTACATCGAACTGACAAACTCGGAAAGTCACGGATTGCTGACAGGCAGGAAATCTATTGCGTACAATTTGACCATTGAGTGCAAACAATCGCACGCTTTTTGCGCAACATTGATTAAGACCCGGAAAATTCCATGGGTATTCAGTGGAAGCCGACAGGATTTTCTGGGTTTTCCAAAGGCCACAAGCATCTGGCACGTAAGATGCATGTAAAGCAGCGGTCATCAAGGGATCGCAGCATGAAACAAGCCGCCGCCATCGATATTGCCGCCGTTACCAAGGTTTACGGCCATACAACAGCCGTTCACAGCATCAGTCTGAAAATTCCGGCCGGCACCTATTGCTGCCTGCTCGGCCCTTCCGGTTGCGGCAAGACATCGACGTTGCGGATGATTGCCGGCCACGAGACCGTCACGACAGGCGATATTCTGCTGGGCAACACCAACATCACCGATCTGGCGCCCGCTGCGCGCGGCACGGCGATGATGTTCCAGTCCTATGCGTTGTTTCCGCATCTCGACCTTACCGAAAATGTCGCGTTCAGCTTGAAAATGAAGGGCATCGACAAAGCCACCCGCCGCGCCAAGGCGATGGAGATGCTGCAATTGATGCAATTAGAGGCCTATGCGGATCGCCGCCCTGCCCAGCTTTCCGGTGGACAGCAGCAGCGTGTAGCGCTGGCACGCGCCTTGATTACCGACCCGGAAGCGCTTCTTCTGGACGAACCGCTGTCAGCACTCGATCCGTTTTTGAAAATCCGCATGCGGGCCGAGTTGAAGAAGCTCCAGACCTCGCTTGGCATCACCTTCGTGCATGTGACCCATAGCCAGGAAGAGGCGATGGCGCTGGCCGACCTGATCGTGATTATGAACGATGGCCGTATCGAACAGGCTGCCGCGCCCCGCACCGTATTCGAGCGTCCGGCCTCAGCCTTCGTCGCTCGTTTCATGGGCGATCACAATGTCATTTCGGGCCGCGTCACCAGCGTTGCCGATGAGATCGCGATGATATCAGTCGCAGGCGGCGCAGATTTCGCGGCCACCGGCAAAGCGGTCATCGGCGAGCCCGCCGATATCGCGGTGCGCACCGACCATGTGCGGATCGGCCAGAGCCAAGTCCCGGGCCTTGGCTTCACCGGCTCTGTCACCAATGTCGAATATCGAGGTTCCACCGTGAAGCTGATGCTGAGTGGTGCGGGCATCGAAGACTTTACTGCCATCCTGACCGATGCCGCCTTCCATGCGCATCCGGTCAAGGTAGGCGAAGCCATTGCCGTTTGCTGGGAGGCGGATGACGCTATCGTTCTCGGCAAACCGGCGCAGAAATAACCAACCAATAACCAGAGGAGAACTTCCATGACTGATACCAAAAAGCCAAAATCCGGCGTGACCCGTCGTTCGCTTTTGAAGACGGGGGCTGCGGCAGCGGGTCTTGCCGCCGGTTCCGGCGCCATCACCGGTTTTCCGACCATCTGGGCGCAGACCAAGATCACCCTTCGTCAATTTGGCACCGGCGTTTCAAACATCAATGCCATCGCCGAAAAGTGCAAGGCCGACCTCGGCATCACCTTGGAAATGACCGCAACGGATTCCGACGCCGCCGCCCAGCGCGCCGTGACCCAGCCGAACTCCTATGACATCGCCGATGTCGAATACTGGATCGCCAAGAAGGTCTTCCCATCAGGCGTGCTTCAACCGATGGAAGTCAAGAAGCTCAAATATTACGACAAGATCGTACCGCTGTTCATCAACGGCAAACTGAAGCCGGAAAGCGTCATTGCCCAGGGTACAGCCCCGCATACCGTCGGCTTCGTCGAAAAGCCCGGCGCGAAAACCTTCGCCAAGGCCCCGACCGAGTGGATGACGATGGTACCGACCATCTACAACGCCGACACGCTCGGCATTCGCCCCGATCTCGTTGGCCGCGACATCACCAGCTGGGCCGATATCATGGACCCAGCGTTCAAGGGCAAGACCTCGATCCTCAACATTCCATCGATCGGCATCATGGATGCCGCGATGATCATGGAAGCCATGGGCAATATCAAATATGCCGACAAGGGCAACATGACCAAAGCCGAGATCGACAAGACCATCGATTTCCTGATCAAGGCCAAGCAGAGCGGCCAGTTCCGCGCCTTCTGGAAGAGCTTCGATGAAAGCGTCAACCTGATGGCCTCGGGCGAAGTCGTCATCCAGTCCATGTGGTCGCCAGCCGTTGCCGCTGTCCGCTCCAAGGGCATCGCCTGCAAATATCAACCGTTGAAGGAAGGCTACCGCGCCTGGGGCGGCGGACTGGGTCTTGCGGCGCATCTGAAGGGCGCGCAGCTCGATGCGGCCTATGAATATATCAACTGGTACACGTCCGGCTGGGTCGGCGGCTACCTGAACCGCCAGGGCTATTATTCCGCCTGCATGGAGACCGCCAAGAACTTCATGTCCGCAGATGAATGGGGCTATTGGATCGAAGGCAAACCCGCCCAGGGCGACATCATGTCTCCCGAAGGCAAGGTGATGGAAAAGGCCGGTGCTGTACGCGACGGCGGTTCCTTCGAAGAGCGCATGGGCAAGGTTGCCTGCTGGAACTCCGTCATGGACGAGGACCGCTACATGGTTCGCCGCTGGAACGAGTTCATCGCCGCCTGATCATATCAATAGAAAACAGTCTTCCCCGTTCGCGGGGAAGACATACGGCAGCCCCCAAGACGACAGGGAGACGAGCGATGGCAACAGTGCGGTTTATAGGCGTCGGCGAGCCGAAGCCAAGGCGCGAAATCCGCGTGCCTGCCTGGCTGACGGCCTATCTCCAGGCAGCCCCCCTGGCTCTTATCCTCGGTGGCTTCCTGCTGTTGCCGATCCTGATGATCGTCATTGTCAGCTTTTGGGATTATGATTTCGCCCAGATGTATCCCGGTTTTGTCACCTTCAACTACGCGGAAACGCTTGGCTCCTGGGTCACCTGGAAAACCTATCTGAACACGCTGAAATTCGCTGCTATTGTCTGGCTCCTGACGCTATTCATCGGTTTCTGGGTCGCCTATTTCCTCGCCTTCCACATCCGTAGCGCCGCCATGCAGAGCGTGCTTTTCCTGATCTGCACCGTACCGTTCCTCACATCGAACATCATCCGGATGATTTCCTGGATTCCTGTTCTGGGCCGCAATGGATTGGTCAACCAGGCGCTGGTCGGGACCGGCATTATTCCCCAACCGCTGGAATGGCTACTTTATTCAGACTTTGCCGTGGTGCTGGCCATGGTGCATCTCTACACCCTGTTCATGGTCACGCCGATCTTCAATACGTTGATGCGGATCGACAAAGCACTGGTCGAAGCCGCAAGGGATGCGGGCGCTTCGAGCCTGCAAATCCTCACCAATGTCATACTGCCGCTCGCCAAGCCCGGCATGGCTATCGGCACGATTTTTGTCGTCACCTTGACCATGGCCGATTTTTCGACGGTGCAGGTTATGTCCGGCGGCCAGAGCGCCTCAGTGGCGCTGATCATGAAAAACCAGATGTCGCTGCTGCAATATCCAGCCGCTGCCGCCAATGCCGTGGTGCTGCTGATCCTCGTCCTGCTGATGGTTGCGGGGATCTTGCGCATCGTCGATATCCGCAAGGAGCTTTGAGCCATGGTCCGGGAAAAACGCAGCCGCGAATTCTATCTGCTCGCCATATTCTTTGCGCTGTTCGTGCTGTTTTTGTATGGCCCGCTCTCGGCGATCCTGATCCTGTCGTTCCAGGGAGAAAATGGCGGGCTGACCTTTCCGCTCAATGGTGTTTCGCTGCATTGGTTTGCCAATCTGTTCGAAACCCAGGCCGTCGGCGATTTTGGCGGCGCCATCAAACGTTCGATCACTCTTGGGGTGATGGTGATGGTGGTCACCGTGCTAGTGTCGCTGCTGGCAGGCCTGGCGTTTCGCCGCAAATTCCATGGGGCGACCGTGCTCTTCTATCTCGCGGTCGCCAGTCTTGTCGTGCCGTCGATCATCATTTCGCTCGGCATCGGGGTCGTCTTCCAGCAATTGGGCTTCCAGCCAAACTGGTACAGTTCCGCCTTCGGCGCGCATTTGACCTGGACCCTTCCCTTTGGTGTGTTGATCATGTTCGCTGTCTTCAACCGCTTTTCACCTGCCTATGAAGAGGCCGCCCGCGACCTTGGCGCATCCTCCTGGCAAACCTTCCGTTACGTGTTGCTGCCGATGATCGCGCCCAGCCTGATCGGTGTCGGCCTGTTTGGATTCTCGCTCTCCTACGACGAATTCGCCCGAACGCTGATGACATCCGGCAGCTTCAACACCCTGCCACTGGAAATCTACGGCATGACGACCAATGTCACCACACCGGTTCTCTATGCGTTGGGTACGGTGACAACGGTGTTTTCCTTCCTGGTCATTTCCCTGACGATTTTCCTCATTCGCCGGGTCAGCCGGCCTCGTGGCCATGCCTGAGTGGGCAACCCTCGATCGGATTTTCATGCGCATTCTGCTTATCAATCCCAATACAACAGCCAGCATGACAGCGACGGCCGCGGACGCCGCCCGCCGCGTTGCCCATGCAGGAACCGAAATCCTGCCGCGCACCTCGCAGATGGGGCCGGTTTCTATCGAGGGTTATTATGACGAGGCGCTAGCTGTTCCCGGTCTGCTGATGGAACTCGCCGACGGAGAAAAACAGGGCGCAGATGCCGCCATTATCGCCTGTTTCGATGATACTGGCCTTGATGCCGCCCGTGCATTGGCCAATATTCCCGTCATCGGCATTTGTGAGGCAGCGATTGCGACGGTCAGCTTCATTGCCCGGAAGTTCAGTGTGGTAACGACCATGGAACGGTCTCGGTTACCGATCGAACATCTCGTTCGCCGTTATGGCGCATCCGACCGCTGCAAAGTGCGCGCCGCCGATATTCCGGTTCTCTCTCTGGAAGATCCATCCTCGAACGCACGGGAGCGGCTGCGGGCGGAGATTGCCAGAGCGCTAGCGCAAGACGATGCGGAAGCCATCATTCTCGGATGTGCCGGTATGGCCGATTTGACGGAATCCTTGAGCAATGAATTCGGCATTCCGGTCATCGATGGCGTTGCTTGTGCCGTCAAGCAGGCGGAGGCCCTGATTTCCCTCGGACTGCGGACAGCTAAAAACAATGCCTATGCCACGCCCGTCAACAAGCCCTATCTCGGTTTGCTTAAAGCGTTCGAGCCGGCTGTTTTATCGGCAGACAAAGCTGACGAGAATCGACAGATAGGTCATTGAAAAAGCGTGCATTTAAAGAGCTGCGCAATGACGATGGACGTTGACCGAGAGACTTGCGTCGCAACATGGCTGCCGCTTCCTTACGGTCCACCGCCTTGGAAAAGAGATAGCCCTGCCCCTCTTCACATCCCAGCCTCAAAAGCAAATCACGCTGCTCCTGTGTTTCGATACCCTCCGCGATGACGCGAAAATTCAAACGGTCGGAAATAGACAATAACCCGCCGACGATGACCGATGCAGGCTCTTCCTCCAGCAACCGGGCAATGAAGGAACGATCGATTTTGATAATATCGAGCGGAACGGTCAGAAGATGCGTCAAAGACGCAAAACCGGTGCCGAAATCATCGAGAGCCACAAGCATGCCTGCCTGACGCAATTGCTTGATCTGGTCCACGACATTGCGCTCGCGACTGCCCAGATAAATCGACTCCGTCAATTCAACGACAATCCGATCTACCCCGACACCAACCTTGTCCATTGCGCCGACTATCCGCTCGGTCAGGGAGCCGTCCAGAAAATCGCCTGCCGATACATTCAAACCGATACGGCCGAATTCAAGTCCGCTGTCCAGCCAATCGCGCGCATCCCGCGCCACATTTTCCAACACGCAAGCCGTCAATGCCCGGGCCAGACGAACATCGCTGGTCGCTTCATGAAAATGCGAGGCGGAAATGATATCGCCGTTACGGCTGGCAAGCCGGCTGAGAGCCTCAAATCCGACAAGGGAGCCAGAAGCAAGATCGACCACCGGCTGATAATAGGTCTCGATCCGATGTTCCCGCAATGCTTCGCTGACCTGCTGGAAAGAGCGAAACCGGCGGGCTATCGTCGAAACAGAACCGACCGAATATTCAACAAACTGCCCTCGGCAGCGTTCCTTGGCTTCATAAAGAGCGAAATCGGCATTCTGGCGTACATCATCAACGCTCTGTCCATGACGCGCAACCGCTCCGCCAATGGTTCCAGATGGATAAACCGTCTGGCCCGCGCAGATGCAGGGTTCCTTCAGGACAGCCAGGACATGAGCCGCATGGTAGCCGAGATCTACACAATCGACCCCGCGAACGATCAGAGCAAACTCGTCTCCACCGAGCCGGAATGCGGTGTCGCAATCCGTCATTGCTTTCAAGCGCATGCCAACGGTGCGGATCAGATCATCACCGGCCTGGTGGCCGAATGTATCGTTGACCTGCTTGAGATTATCGAGATCCACCAGCAGCAATCCCCAGGGATTGCGCTCCACATCTTCATTGATCACAGCTTCATTGAAGCCCGTGCGATTTGGCAATCCCGTCAGCACGTCGGTATAGGCAAGCCGTCTGCGCTCCTTCACCCGCAACTCGCGCTCCAAGCCAATTGCGCAAAGATGCACGCAGGCAGAAACAATGCCTTCCTCGATTTCGCTCGGACCGCGCTTTTGGCGGAAATAGAAGGCGAAGGTTCCCAATACCCGGCCATCGGAAATAATCGGCGTCGACCAGCACGCCAGAAAACCCAGTGGTAAAGCAAGCCCCTTGAATTCAGCCCAGAACGGATCGTTCTCAATGTCGGTCACCAGGACAGGGCGACCACGAAACGCCGCCGTGCCGCAAGAACCGACACCTTCACCGCAGGCCAAACCATTGATCGCCTGGGAATAATGCTCGGGAATGGAAGGACCGGCAAGATGCTGAAGGCGCCCCATATCGTCCAATGTCAAAACAGAACAGACAATATCACCAATCAGCGCCTCAACAGACCAACAGAGGAAATCAACGGTCTCTGCCAAGGGGTCGCCTCTGGCGATCTTTTCCAAGATCCTGTTTTGCAGCTTGATCAACATATATCCCCATTCCCTTTCACTGACCTAGCTTAACCAATAGGAATTAAGGGGCAGTTACAAACATTCGAACTTTCTTTAATACATGATGTAGCGCAGAAAGGCTGGCTGGAAAGCGTGCCTCCCCGCTCTGTTCTAACGATGATTTACAAATTGAAAAAAATTCCGTTCCATTTTGTGGGCCGGAAGACCTGGCCTGCGCGCTCAATCGCGGCACGGCTTAACGGCAAATGCGTCCCCGCAAAGAACCGTTCTAGGCGGGCGTAAGTAAAGCCCGCCCAGAAAAGGCCATCGCCTTAAAGCGCGCCGATCACCGGGTTGACCAGCAAGCCAACACCAGGAATATCCACTTCGAACACATCGCCCGCCTTCATGTACAAGGGCGGCTCGCGTCTCTCGCCAACGCCACCAGGCGTTCCGGTGACGATTACATCGCCTGCCGACAAGGGGGTGAAGGCGGAAAGATAAGCAATCAGCGCAGGAATGGAGAAGATCAGGTCGGCCAATGTCGCCTGCTGAACGATCTCGCCGTTCAGGCGCCCCGTGATGGAAAGCTGCGTATAATCCTCCACCTCATCCGCTGTCACCAGAGCCGGACCGAAAGCGCCAGTCGCTGGAAAATTCTTGCCCGGCGCAAATTGTGAACTATGGCGCTGCCAGTCGCGCACCGAACCGTCGTGATAGCAGGAATAACCGGCAATATGCTGCATGGCATCTTCCTCCGTGATATCGCGTCCACCGCGCCCGATCACCACAGCAAGCTCCGCTTCGAAATCAAGGCAATCCGACTGGCTCGGCTTAATCATCGGTTGGCCATGGCCAATCTGGCTATCGGCAAAGCGGATGAAAACGGTTGGATGACCAACTTCAGGCCGCTTGGTTTCTTCCCGATGGGCGACATAGTTGACGCCGATGCACAGGATCTTGGCCGGGTCAGGAATGACCGGCAGCAGAGTAACATCCGAAAATGCCAGTTCCGGTTTGCGGTCTCCGGCATAGTCGGCGGCGATTTCCAGGAGATCATCCAGGATCGCCTGTTTCAGGGTCAGGCAATCATAGCTGAGACGACCGGTAAGATCGACGATGCCACCGCCGACCACCGCACCGAACCCTGCCCGGCCAAGCCGGGTAAAACTGACGAATTTCATGAGGATGTCTCCGATCTGCATGCTGAAATAACGATGAGACTGGTTCCTATCGGAACACGCCACCATCACCGTATGTCTAACAAGCCGACAAACGCAAACCAAGCGGGTAAAATCGTCCGCACTTCACGTTGGCGTGGAGGCTTCAGGAAAGACCATGCCGCACCGTTCCTGAAAATCCTGAAAATACGTTTTCAAATCAAGCTGATCCGGGTGGACACGGATCTCACCCGGCATCGGCACCACCATGCCTGTCAACAGCGCGGCCCCTTCCGCCGTCCCCGTCGGCGTTCCACCTTCAGCCACCACAACCTCACGCCCGGTACAGGCGGCAAGAGCACGAAGGTAGAGCCAGTTTTTGGCAAACGGCCCTTCGACGATAACAGGGCCTGTCGCACTGATCAACGATAGCGACGATGCCGTCATCATCGCCGTATAAAGGCTCGCCGCTGCATAGAGCTGTGCCGCACCTTCCGGCACCACCGTCCATCCACCGTTTCGGGTCGGATAAGGACCGGAGCCCTCGACCACGCTTGGCAGGCGCATGACATCACCGCTTATTACCTGCCCCGCCGCGCGCTCGATCTCAGCCTCATCCGGGGCCTCCAATCCCTGGATCAATATTTCGAATTCCCGTCCCCCCATATAGCGGCACGAGGGTACGGCCTGGCCATGCGCATCGACATTGGCCAAGGTATCGCGAACCGGATCGAGATGCGCGACCGTGCTGCCGACCGCAAACCCAATGATCCAGGTGCCGGTGGAAACCACAGCGAAAGGTTTTTCACGCCGCAACAGATGCGGCAGCAGCGAGGCATTGCTATCATGAATGCCACAATAGACAGGAATAGAGCGGGAGAGCCCTATCTGTTCGGCCACAGATTGCGTGACATCCCCCAAAACGTCGAAAGCCGAACACAAGGGAGCGAGATAGGGACCAAGCTCCAATCGCTCAACCAGGCTTGAATAACAGCCCCGCTGCGGCCGCCATAAATCCGTATGACATCCCAGCGAAGTCGCCTCATTCGCCGCCACGCCGGTCAGTCTGAAAGCCCAATATTGCGGATAGGTGACAATGGTCGCAACCCTGGCAAAAAGCGCGGGAAAGGTAGTTTTCTGGTAGTGCAACTGGGCGCCGAGATTGAGACCGCCCGGCAGGCGCGGTGAAAATGTTTCATCAAAACTCGGCCGCAAAGCATCATAGGCAAGAGTGATAGCTTCAGGATAGCGGTATTCGTAATCCAGCACCGGCATTGCCAGTTCACCGTCACCGTCAAGCAAAGCAGCACTTGCGCCATGGGTGGTGATGGAAATTGCATCGAAACCAGGCCCGGCGGCGAAAGTTTTCAAAGCGTTCAGGATGAAGGACCACAACTTGTCCGTATCGAAATGCGGATAAGGCCCCTCCCCGACAACTGTATTAGGCATACGCCGACAGCCAAGTTCCATGCCCGTCGAGGCCTGCAAGACGACGACCTTGGCATTGGTCTTGCCAATATCGATCACGGCGACGGTTTCGGATATCCTGCTCATGGCATGTAAAACACTCATAACATGTAAAATACCGGCACGAGATCGACAGCCACCGGCGATCCATCCGGATTGGTCGCCATGATATCACCCATATGCGCCCACCAGCGCTGCATCACCGGGTGCTCAGGCAGCGCGGCCATGCCGTGGCTTTTGCGCCGGGTCAGCAGGCCGAAGAGCGTGTTAGTTTCCCGGTCGAGGTGGATGGAATAATCACTAACGCCAGCCTCATGCAACAACGCCACCAGTTCCGGCCAGATTGCATCATGCCTCTTTTTATATTCGGCCTCCATGCCTGGATGGAGCTGCATCTTGAAGGCATATTTTTCTGTCTCTGCCATGCTCATGTCCTCATATCCCGCATCCGTCGCGCCAGAATTGGCAGGGCGATGGTGATGATCAGCAACAGGCCGATAAAGATCGACATGACGATGCCCGGCACATTCAACAGCCCGAGCCCAAAGGTCACCAGGCCCATGACGAAGGCTGCAATTACCACGCCGCCAATCGTGCCAGCCCCACCAACAATCGATACGCCGCCCAGCACCACCATGGTGACGGCTTCCAATTCCCATCCTTGGGCAATGGATGGCCGTGTCGAGCCCAGCCGGGAGGTCAGGCAAACGGCAGCAATGCCACTCATCAATCCGGTCAGCAAAAACAGGATGAATTTGACCCGATCGACCGGAATGCCTGAAAATCTGGCCGCCAGCGGATTATTACCGATCACATAGACCTGACGCCCGAAATTGGTGGCATGCAGCAGCACCGCAAACAGCGCTGCCAGCACAAGAAAGAGGACGAATTCGAAGGAAAACACCCAGGCCACATAGCCCTGGCCGAAATAGGCGAAGCTTTCCGGATATTTTCCATAGGCCTGATCACCAAGCACGATATAGGAAATGCCGCGAAACAGGCTCATCGTGCCAATGGTGACGACGATAGAGGGCAGTTTCAGCCCAGCCACCAACACACCATTAAAAACCCCGCATAGAAGTCCAACGCCGATACCAATCATCACCAGGCCGGGCGTGCCGATGCCCACTTGGGCTGCCGCACCCATAGCCGTCGAGGCCAGAGCAATGATCGCAGCGACCGAGAGGTCGATCTCACCGGCGATCACCAGCAATGCCATGGCAAAGGCGATCATCGCCTTTTCAGTGAAATTGAAGGTGGCGTCCGACAGGTTCCAGGCATCCAGAAAATAAGGGGAGGCCAGCGCGTTGGCGATGAAAATCACCACTGCGACACCCAATAACAGCACTTCCCAGCTAGCCAACAGGCGGCGTATCGGCGTGCCAAGCTTGTCGGGAATACGGCGCTTGGCCTGGGTTTGTTCAACAGGTGCCATTGTCATGCCGTGACCTCCTGAACCGTACTGCCCCCGGCCCTATCCCGCAGGATGATCCGGCCCTTTCTGCGTTCGGCCCGGGCGTTGAACACCACGGCCAAAACAATCACCACACCGGATATTGCCATCTGGGCGAAGGGCGAAATGCCGATGACAGGCAATGCATTCTTGATAACGCCCAGAAACAAAGCCCCCAGCACGGTGCCAACGACTGAGCCGATGCCACCGGCAATCGAAATGCCGCCGATAACGCAGGCCGCGACGCTGTCCAATTCGAAACCGCTGGCAATATCGACATAAGCGACGGCATAGCGCGACACCCAGAGATAGCCGCAGAGGCCAGCAAGTCCGCCTGATAGCACGAAGGCCAGAAATCGCGTCCAACCGATGTCGATGCCCGCATAAACCGCAGCCGTCGCATTGCCACCGGCGGCATAGGTGGCGCGGCCAAAGGTGGTGCGCCCCAGCACGACAGCCATGGCAATGACCACGATCACTGCCATCCATGCCAGGACCGGAAGCCCCATGATGACGATGCGCGGCAGATTGAGGAAATCCGGCGTCATCTGATGGGCGTTGACCCAGGCCCCGCCAGACAGAACGAAGGCCATGCCGCGATAGATCGTCAGCGTACCCAACGTCACGACGATGGGCGGGATCTGCAATAGCCAGACGAGATAGCCATTAATCGCGCCAAGTGCCGCCCCGATCAGCACCGCCGCCGCAATCAGGAGCACCAGCGGCAGGCCGGGAAAGTTCGAATCCAGCATCGCCACCGCCATGCCGGAAAAGGCCAGATTGGCGGCAACCGACAGATCGATTGATTTGGTGAGGATCACTGTCATCTGCGCCAACGCCAGAATGATCAGGATCGACGTATCGTTGAAGATCGTCGCCAGATTGCCTGGCGAGGCAAAACCGTCTGCACGGGTGGAGAACCCGGCGATCAGCAGCAGGATGATGACACCCAAGGCTATCTCGCGGTGTTTCAGCAGGCTTTTCATTGTCAAACCTCACGCATTGCCGGTGGCGGCCCGCACCAGAACTTCCGGTGTCAGCGCCTCCCGCTCAAAAATTCCAGCCTGCAAACCCTCCCGCATCACCATCACCCGGTCGGACATGCCAAGGATTTCCGGTAGTTCGGAGGAAATCATGATGATCGACAGGCCCTCTGCCGCGAGTTCGGAGATAAAGCCATGCACGGCCGCCTTGGAGCCGATATCGATCCCCTTGGTCGGCTCATCGAGAATGATGACCTTGGGCTTGGTCGCCAGCCATTTGCCGATCACCACTTTCTGCTGATTGCCCCCCGACAGCGTGCCAACCGGTACGGACAGCGCCACCGCCCGCAGGTCCAGCCGCTCGGCATAGTGGCGCGCCAGGGAAAATTCATTGATGGCCTTGAGAAAACCACGTGCCGAAACCCGCGCCAGAGAAGGCAGCGACATATTCTGGTAAATCGGCATTTGCAGCGCCAACCCATGCCGACCGCGCTCTTCCGGCACATAGACGATGCCCGCAGCAATGGCATCGGCAGGCGAGCGGATATCGACCATCTTGCCCTCCAACGTCACCGTTCCTGAGGCCGGGCGGGTAATGCCAAACAGCGACTGGCACAGTTCGGAGCGGCCCGCGCCGATCAACCCGTAAACGCCAAGGATCTCGCCCTTGCGCAATTGAAAAGAAATGTCCCGAAACTCGGTTTCATGGCAATACTGCGAGACGGAAAGCACCGGAGCGCCGATGGCAACGTCGATCTTTGGAAAAGCGTCATGCACGTCGCGGCCGACCATCAAGCGGACGATCTCATCCTGCGGCGTCTGTTGCAGCAGGCCGGAGCCAACCATCTTTCCATCGCGGAACACCGCGTAATTCTCAGCGATTTCATAGACTTCATCGAATTTGTGACTGATGAACAGGATCGCCTTGCCGTCTCGCTTCAGCCCGTCAACGATGCGAAACAGATCATCGATTTCCTTGCGCGACAGGGCCGCCGTCGGCTCGTCCATGATGACAATTCGCGCTTCAACCGAAAGTGCGCGCGCAATCGCCACCAGATGCCGCTGGGCAATCGAGAGATCCTTCAATTTAATGGTTGGATCGATCTTGCTTTCCAGACGGTCCATCAGCGCCCTGGCTTTGGTGTTGATACCGTTCCAGTCGATGAAGCCGAAACGGGTTTTCGGCGCATGGCCGAGGAAGATGTTTTCCGCAACGCTCATCTCGTCAAACAGCACCGTTTCCTGATGGATGGCCGTCACGCCCGCATCGATGGCAGCCTGGGCATTGGCGAAGGTTAGCGGCGAACCATCAATGACGATTTCCCCCTCATTGGGCCGGTAAATACCGGTGAGGATTTTGACCAGCGTCGATTTACCGGCACCATTTTCGCCGATCAGTGCCGTCACCTCGCCAGGATAAAGGGCGATAGTCACACCATCCAGCGCCTTCACACCCGGAAAGATCTGCGAAATGCCGCGCATCTCCAGGATCGGTGCGCGATCACCGAGCGGTATTGCATCAAGCTTTGTGGTTTGGACACTCATCATCGATTGCACCAGATCAGGCCAGGGAAGCCAGGAACGGATAAGGGTTCCCGGCGGCAGATACCGCCGGGTTCGATTGCCTCAGACCTCACTGTATAAAGTGGCTGGATCAGAAGATTTTTGAGAACTGATCGATATTCTTGGCATCGTAGACGAAGGGATCGGCCATCGCTGCCTCACCATTCTCGCCGATCTTGATCTTGCCCATTCGTCCAGCCGGAACCTCGCTGCCGGGCTTGCCGGTCGCGTCACCTTTCACCAGATGATAGGCGATCTGGGTGGCCGAATAGCCGAGATCGATCGGGTTCCAGATCGCAAATTCCTTTGTGGCACCGGATTTGATGGCACCGGCCATTTCCGATGGCAGACCAAGTCCTGTCACATAGACCTGACCAATCTTGCCCGCGTCCTTCACCGCCTGCGAGGCAGCCAAGACACCGACCGTGGTCGGAGCAACAATCACCTTCACATTCGGATGGGAGGTCAGGATGCCATTGGCTTCCCGGTAGCTCTTGTCAGCGAGGTCATCACCATAGACAGTGGTGGTGAGCTTGAGGCCGGGGAAATCCTTCAACTGCTTCTTCATCTCGGCAATCCAGATATTCTGGTTGGTCGAGGTGGTGGTTGCCGAGAGAATGGCGAAATCGCCCTTGCCATCAGCCAGATGGTCGGCAGCCAGTTTCAGGCACATCTTGCCAATCAACTCGTTAGAAGACGGGTTGAGATGCATGATACGGCCAGCAGGCGCCACGCCGGAATCCCAGGAAATCACCTTGATGCCGCGCTGTGCAGCTTTCTTCAGGGCAGGAACCACGGCATCCGGGTCATTGGCGGAAATCGCGATGGCATCGACGCCCTGGGCGATCAGGGAATTGATCACCTCGATCTGTCCTTCAGCCGTCGTTGTCGTCGGACCAGTATAGATGATCTTGACGCCACCCAGTTCCTTGGCCGCCTCCGCCGCGCCCTTGTTGGCCGCCTCGAAGAAACCGTTGCCGAGCGATTTCACCACGATAGCAATCTTCATATCGGCGGCATGCGCCATGCCCGCTGTCGTCACGAAGGCAATCGCCGCCGCACCGAACAATCGTCTTGAAATTTTCATGTCTTTATCCTCCCAGATGTTGAAACCGTTATCCCCCAAACGGCGTATCGCTTCCTCAAGCGACCGAAGGGGCGTCCTCCCTGTCGGCCGAGGTCGAAGCCCGGACCGTCAAAAGCTTTATTCCAGCCGCCTCCACCATATGGGTCGCCTCTTCAGGCACGCCGTCATCGGTGATGATGGTTGAGACCGCATCCAGCCCGCATAAAATCATGCTGGACCGCCGCGTAAATTTCGTCGAATCGACCATGACGATCAGTTCGTCGGCCTGGCGCATCAGCCGTTGCTCACTCTGGATCACCAGCGCGTCCGGCTCCATCACGCCCAGCGCCGAAATGCCCTGCGCGCCGATGAACATCCGGCGGGCATAGAAATTGCGGATCGCATCATTCTCAAAAGGCGACAGGATCAGGCTTTGATCCCGGTAAATCGCGCCGCCCGGCACATTAATCGTGCATTTCGAATGCTTGACCAGATGCTCGGCAATCGCAAAGGAATTGGTCATCACCTGCAAGCGCCGGGCTGACATGAAATGCACCATCTGAAAGGTGGTCGTTCCACCATTGATGATGATCGAATCGCCTTCCTCGCAGAGTTCAACAGCGGCGCGCGCAATTGCGCGTTTCTTATCGATATTGACCGATTCCGACACCCTGAACGGGCGGGCGGCCAGATTGCCCTGCTGCGGAGGATGCACCGCTTCCGCCCCACCCCGCACCCGGCGTAACTTCCCCTGGACATGCAGCGATGCAATGTCGCGCCGGATGGTTGCTTCGGACGCATCCGTCAATTCGGCAATATCCTGCACCGTCACCACAGGCTTTTCCTGGATGGCGCTGAGTATAATGCGATGGCGTTCGCGTTCGTGCATGGCGGTCCTCCTTGGCGTGTTTTAGGCTTAACAGATTGAACATGTCAATCACAAACGATCAAAATAGATTATATTGCAACGCACAATGAACATTTATGATCGTTTGTGATTGACACAAGCGATAAATTTGCGCGATACCCATAACAGGATGGAGCGCTCGCCGATATGGCGGGCCTTAAAATCACATTTTGGGAGGACTTCCATGACGGGCCAAACCGCAGCGGGCCAACCCCGCCTTCTCGACAATCGCTGGGATGATGTCTACGCCGAAACGCTGGATGAGGCAGGCAAGCTGCTCTACCGGTCCAACCTGCTTGGCGCCGACAAACGCATTACCAATTATGGTGGCGGCAACACCTCGGCCAAGGTCATGGAAACCGATCCGCTCACCGGCCAGACGGTCAAGGTTTTGTGGGTCAAGGGTTCTGGCGGCGATGTCGGCACCATCAAACTCGACGGTTTTGCAACGCTTTACCAGGACCAGCTTGAGGCGCTGAAAGGCATTTACCAGGGCGTTCACGATGAAGACCGCATGGTGGGCTTTCTCCCTCATTGCACATTCAACCTCAATCCGCGCGCGGCGTCCATCGATACGCCGCTGCATGGTTTCGTGCCGTTCACCCATGTCGATCACATGCATCCGGATGCGATCATCGCCATTGCCGCATCCAAGAACTCGAAAGAACTGACAAAGGTGATCTTTGGCGACGAGATCGGCTGGTTGCCCTGGCGCCGCCCTGGCTTTCAGCTTGGGCTCGATCTGGAAGCCTTCGTCAAGGCCAATCCGCAGGCCAAGGGCGTCGTGCTGGAAAGCCATGGCCTGTTCACCTGGGATAATGACGCCAAGGCCTGCTACGAGCTTACGCTAGATATCATCAATAAAGCCATCCAGTGGTTTGCGCGCGAAACCGAAGGCAAGGTGATTTTCGGTGGTGCGGCCACGCAAAGCCTGCCGTCCGCCGAGCGTCGCGCCATTGCCGCAAGGCTGATGCCTGAAATTCGCGGACGGATCGGCAAGGCCGAACGCAAGCTTGGTCATTTCGACGATCAGGACGCCGTGCTGGAATTCGTCAACTCCAATCATCTCCAGCCACTCGGCGCGCTTGGCACCTCATGCCCTGATCATTTCCTGCGCACCAAAATCCGGCCGCTGATCGTGGATTTCAATCCGAGCCAGCCGGATGTGGATGCCGTGCTTGCCGGTCTCGATTCCGCCCTTGAGGCTTATCGCGCTGATTACCAGCGCTATTATGAGAGCTGCAAACACGACAATTCTCCGAAAATCCGTGATCCCAATCCGGTGATCTTCCTCATTCCGGGCGTCGGGATGCTGTCTTTCGCCAAGGACAAGGCAACGGCGCGGATCGCTGGTGAATTCTACGTCAATGCCATCAACGTCATGCGTGGCGCATCGACCGTCTCTGAATATCAGGGCCTGCCGGAGCAGGAAGCCTTCGATATCGAATATTGGCTGCTGGAAGAAGCAAAGCTGCAACGGATGCCCAAGCCGAAAAGCCTGGCCGGAAAGGTTGCTTTCGTCACCGGTGGCGCGGGCGGCATCGGCAGAGCGACGGCGGAGCGGCTGGTTTCCGAAGGGGCTTGCGTTGTGCTGGCCGATATTGACGCATCAGCACTTTCGGACACGACAGCTGATTTCGCCAAGCGCCTTGGCGGCGATGCCGTCCGCTCCGTCCTACTGGACGTCACCCGAGAAGATGCTGTGATCAGCGCCTTTGCTGAGGCGAGTGTCGAGTTCGGCGGGGTAGATATTCTCGTATCGAATGCTGGCATAGCCTCATCCGCTCCCGTCGAGGACACCACGCTTGCCATGTGGAACAAGAATATCGACATTCTCGCCACCGGCTACTTCCTGGTGTCTCGGGAAGCCTTCCGGCTATTCCGCCGTCAGGCATTGGGTGGCAATGTGGTGTTTGTCGCCTCGAAAAACGGTCTTGCCTCCTCCCCCAATGCCTCGGCCTATTGCACCGCCAAGGCAGCGGAAATTCATCTTGCTCGTTGCCTGGCGCTGGAAGGCGCCGATGCCGGTATCCGCGTCAACACCGTCAATCCGGATGCCGTGCTGCGCGGCTCAAAAATCTGGAACGGCGAATGGCGAGAACAGCGCGCAGCATCCTCCAAGATCGAGGTGGACGATCTTGAGGAACATTACCGCAAGCGCTCGATGCTGAAACTGAACGTGTTTCCTGAAGATATTGCCGAAGCCATTTACTTCCTCGCTTCGGATGCGTCGGCAAAATCGACCGGCAATATCATCAATGTCGATGCGGGCAACGCCCAGAGTTTTACGCGCTAAACCTCTGGTAAAAGAGAATGCATCCTTGGGAGGAAAGCATGACAGACCTGAACATCACTGCGGAAGCGGTGGCCGCAGACAATGACAAACGGGCAAGCGCGCTAACGTCAGACTATAGCGCGCTTGGCGAAAAGCTGGCGCGCAGCAATATCGACATCGACGCCGTCACCAAATCCGTTTCCGAATTTTTCGTTGCCGTCCCCTCCTGGGGGGTCGGCACGGGCGGCACACGCTTTGCCCGCTTTCCCGGATTGGGCGAACCGCGTCACATCTTCGACAAGCTCGACGATTGCGGTGTCATCCAACAATTGACCCGCGCCACACCGAAAGTCTCGCTGCATATCCCCTGGGACAAGGCCGATCCGAAAGAGTTGACGGCCAAGGCCGCCACCCTGGGCCTCGGCTTCGACGCCATGAATTCCAACACGTTCTCGGATGCCGCCGATCAGGCCCATTCCTACAAATACGGGTCGCTCAGCCATGTCGATGCCGCAACCCGGCAACAGGCCATCGAGCACAATATCGAATGTATCGAACTTGGCGATCAGCTTGGCTCTAAAGCCCTGACCGTCTGGGTTGGTGACGGCTCCAACTTCCCCGGCCAGAGCAATTTCACCAAATCATTCGAGCGTTACCTCGCCTCGATGGCCGAGATCTACAAAACGCTGCCGGATGATTGGCGGCTGTTTTCCGAACACAAGATGTATGAACCGGCCTTCTATTCCACCATCGTTCAGGATTGGGGGACGAATTACCTGATTGCCCAGACGCTGGGGCCGAAGGCGCAGTGCCTTGTCGATCTCGGCCACCACGCGCCCAATACCAATATTGAAATGATCGTGGCGCGGTTGATCCAGTTCGGCAAGCTGGGCGGCTTCCACTTCAATGACTCCAAATATGGCGATGACGATCTGGATGCCGGTTCGATTGAGCCCTATCGCTTGTTTCTGGTGTTCAACGAGCTTGTCGATGCGCAGTATCGCGGCGTTGAAGGCTTCCACCCTGCCCATATGATCGACCAGTCGCATAATGTGACCGATCCGATTGAAAGCCTGATCGCCAGCGCCAATGAAATCCGCCGGGCCTATGCCCAGGCTCTTCTGGTAGACCGCGCCGCACTGGACGGCTATCAGAACGATAATGATGCGCTGATGGCCACTGAAACGTTGAAACGCGCCTATCGCACCGACGTGGAGCCAATCCTGGCAAAGGCCCGGCTCAACGCAGGCGGCGCAATCGACCCGGTCGCGGCCTTCCGCGCCTCCGGCTACCGAGCCAAAGTCGCGGCACAACGGCCAGCGGTCAAAGGCGGCTCTGGCGGTATTGTATAGTTGCATGCTCACAAACGGTTCTTGGTTCCAGTGAATTTTGAAGCTATGCATCAGGGGGCCGGGGCGGCAATTTTGTCGCGCCCGGTCTTTTCTGTCGGAGCCCTGCGTGTCCAACATTTCTCCCACATCCAGCCAGCAAGCCCATCGCTGCTGCCTCTGCCACAAAACCGTTCCGTCACGACATTTGCATCCCGTCAACTCGATGCGATCTTCGTTGATAGGATTGATCGAGGCGCAATGCGGCCCGTTGTCCGCCGATGCCAGGATTTGCGACGACGACCTGTCAGCACTGCGTCGCCAGCGAGTCGAGAAGCTGCTTGAGGAAGAGCGCGGTGAGCTTTCGGACCTTGACCGGCGCGTGATCGCCGATCTTGGCCGCGATGTTTCCACGGTTCAAAACGCAGCAGTGGAGATCGAACGGCCCACCCGGTTTGGCGATCGCGCCTCGGACGCCGTCGCCTCCTTTGGCGGTTCGTGGCGATTCATCATCATATTTTCCATCATCCTCATCACCTGGATGGCAATCAACTCAATCGGGCTATTCCTTCAGCCGTTCGACCCCTATCCCTACATCCTTCTTAATCTCTTGTTGTCCTGTGTCGCGGCAATGCAGGCGCCGATCATCATGATGAGCCAGAAGCGCCAGGAGGAAAAGGATCGGCGGCGGGCGGAGAACGATTACATGATCAATTTGCGCGCCGAACTGGAAATCCGCCAATTGCATGAAAAGATCGACCACCAAATGGCCCATCAATGGGCGCGCTTGGCTGAATTGCAGCAGATACAGATCGACCTGCTCGAGGGACGAATTTACAAAAAAGATATATGAGACTCCATTTTATTAGTTTTATTTAATATTAAGGTAAGAAACTGGTTCTACATTGGTTCTCACAGGGAATGGATCTTCCTCCGGCATCCCCTCTGCCACTCTGAGATCTCTTCGCCCAACCTGTAGCCGCCCGAAGAAGTCCCCTCAACTTCGGGAATTGATTTAGCGCCGCGCCTCAAAACGCGGCGCTTTTTTTTGCCCAACTGTGTTGTTGCGCCATGGAACCGGACGATACATGACCGTATCAAGTGCTCAGTCTCTCTGGTCAATCGGCTTAAACGTTTTCGGATCGAAATAGGCTTCGACTGTATTGCCTCTGGCATCGACAGCGTGGGCTTCATAGCACCCCTCGCCGCTCCTGATGGAGCGAACATTCCAGCCCTCTCCTTCAAGCTTTCTCTGCAAACTCTCTCGGGGTTGCCATTCTTTCAGCGGCACCGCGCATTTTCCCCCGGCCAAAGTCGCGCCTGCTAGAGCCAGAGTGATAGACAAGGCAATCAGCACAATCTTCATATCGAACCTCTCGTCCGCCAACCCATTAAATAATTGTCGGAATCGTTCAGCATCCAAACAGCGAACGTAGGAAATGCCGTTTATCGACGCGAGTGCCCTTTATCGTCAGTTGTGCTGACACCAAGCTGAAGATCCGCTGTGTGCTGCTTTCCAATATTTTTCTGAAATTTCGACCCGCTTAAGCTAGGTGTCATAAAGAACGCTAAAAGCTTCGTATTCCGGGCATTTTGTGCCAGGACCGTTCTGATCGGAGACACGCATGCGGGTATTGCTGGTAGAGGATGACGCTGTTCTGGGTCAGGCCATTCGCGATCATGTCGGGGCGGCTGGTCATGCCGTGGACTGGATGAAGGGGCTACAGGACGCCGAAGCCTGTACCAGAACCGTTGCTTATGGCCTGATCCTGCTTGACCTGCGTTTGCCTGACGGCAACGGCATCGACTTTCTGAAGCGGTTGCGCGAACATGGCGACGTGACCCCAATCATTATCCTCACCGCCCATGACCAGATCTCGGATCGGATCGAGGGCCTCAACTCCGGTGCTGACGATTATCTGGTCAAGCCATTCAATCTCGATGAGCTGACGGCGCGCATATTGGCGGTCGCGCGCCGTTACGCCGCAAAGCCAAATCCAATCATTCGCATCGGCACATTGGAAATCAACCCCACTGATCGGCGTATTGCCGATGGTGCCGAGGCCATTAGCCTCTCCAGCCGGGAATGGGCGGTGCTTGATGCACTTTTGGCAAGGCCTGGTGCCGTGGTCTCCAAATCCCGCATCGAGGAAGCGCTCTATGCGTTCGGATCGGAAATCGAAAGCAATACGGTGGAAGTTTATGTCAGCCGGTTGCGTAAGAAGATCGGCAAGGACCGCTTGCTAACCGTCCGCGGTGTTGGCTACAGCATTGCGGGGGCGGTATGACCAAGCCGAGCATGACCCGCAAACTTCTCCTGTGGCTTTCCGGCGCGATTACCGTGCTTTGGCTGGTGGCAGCAACCTGCGGCGCCATCGTCATGCAGGCCGAGTTCGGCGAGATTTTTGACAGCGCCCTGCAAGAAACCGGCGACAGGCTTTTGCCATTGGTCGTCGATGACATCATGCAGCGCGACCCGCTGAAAAGTCCCTTGCAAATCCTAACGACCGTCGACCCCAAATCTGATGGATATTTGATCTATCAAGTGAGAGATGCAAGCGGGCGGGTGCTGATGCACTCCCATGCTGAGGCAGCAGAACCCCTGCCCGCGCCGCTGACACCCGGTTTCTGGCAAAACGACACATACCGGATCTATACGACCTCAGCGGTCAGCGACACGATCATCGTGCAGGTGGCGGACTCAATGACCCATCGGCATATCTCTGCCCTTGCGGCAGGCCTTGCCATGCTGCTGCCGGTGATTGCACTTGTTCCGCTCAGCGTTTTGGCCGCCTGGTTGATCATCCGCCGCTCCCTACTTCCTGTCGAACAGTTTCGCCAGGAAATCAGCGCAAAGGATCACGGCAATCTGGCGGAAATTGACCTTAGTCCGCTGCCCAAGGAATTGCAGCCCATAGGACGTTCCGTCAATCTTCTGCTCACCAGATTGCGGTCCGCTTTAGATGCGGAGCGCGAATTTACCGCCAACAGCGCCCATGAATTGCGCACTCCGATTGCCGGTGCTCTGGCCCAGACGCAAATGATGCTGGCCCAGTTGAAGGAGCCGGAAACACGCGCACGGGCAAGCCAGGTGGAAGCCTCCCTGCAAAAGCTTGCGAGCCTCGCGGAAAAACTGTTGCAATTGTCTCGCGCAGAAGCGGGCATCGGCTCGACTGGCCAGGCTGTCGATCTTGTACCCGTGCTTGATCTTGTCGTGGAGGATTTCCAGCGCGTGACGGGAAATGCCATTGTTTATCGACACCCGCCAACAGCGACCCTGCCACGCGCCGTCAGCGAAGACGCCTTTGCCATTGTCGTGCGCAACATGATCGAGAATGCTGTGCGGCATGGAACACAAGACGTGGCGGTTGAGGTAACGCTTGGTGAAGACGGCACGATCAGCGTCGTCAACGGTTCTCCCGTTTTCTCACCCGAACACTTGGTGGCAATCCGAAAACGCTTCCAACGCGCCAATGCCACCACACCCGGCTCAGGCCTTGGCTTGTCAATCATCGAGCGCTTGGCAGAGCAGATGAATGCCCGTTTTGACATCCTGTCGCCCGCCAGCGGGCGACAGGATGGCTTTGAAGCCCGCCTGAGGATTTAAGCCACCGATCAGATCGCCCTATCGCCAACAGCACCAAGCCATTCCTGCGGATTGTCAATCGTAATCGTGCTGCGGATGTCCTGGGCATGGGCGCCAATCAGCAGCCGATAGTCACCCGCTGGCGCACGGAATGCCGCCGCATCGACATCGTAATAACTCAGGTCGCGCGGGTTAATTTCCAGCGTCACTGTACCACTTTCACCTGCCTCCAGGGCAATCTTGGCGAAGGCCCGCAACTCCTTCAATGGCCGTTCGACACCAGAGACAGGTGCCTCGACATAAAGCTGCACCACCTCGGACCCCGCCCGTTTTCCGGCATTCGAGACCCTGACGGTGACTTTGATGCCCGATGCAGTCATTTCGCCAGTGGAGGCCTTGGGCTCATCCCAATCAAAACTGGTATAGCCAAGCCCAAACCCAAAAGGAAAGAGCGGCTCGATATGACGGCTATCATGATGACGGTAGCCAATAAAGACTCCCTCCTCATAACGCACATGGCCATCCTTGCCGGGATAGACCGATGGGTCACCGGTCATCGCGGAATTATCCGACAGCTGCTTGGGAAACGTCTGCGGTAGACGCCCACCCGGTTCCTGATCGCCAAACAGCATATCGGCCACGGCATTGCCAAGCTCCTGGCCTGGATACCAGACCTGAAGCACCGCCTTGACCTTTTCCAACCAAGGCATTTCAATCGGACCGCCGGTTTGCAGCACGATAATGCAATTTGGATTGACGGCGCTGACCCGCTCGATCAATTCTTCCTGGCGACCCGGCAGGCGCATGTCGGGCAGATCGAGACCTTCCGTATCCCATTGCCCCTCGCGCCCGACAAAGAGCAGCGCCACATCCGCCCCCCTTGCGCATTCAACTGCTTCCACCATCGAGTCTTCACCGAGAATTCTTTCGATGCCGAAGCGGATCGCGGTGATATGGATGCCGTATTCCTCTGGCGGTGGCGACAGGTATTCAACTTTGATCGCGTAGCTACGGCCAGCCTTCATCTCCACCGAGTGCCGAATTTCGTTATTGGCCGTGCCGAAGAAATTCTCGCCGCGCTTCCAATCGGTATAGCCGTCGATGACAAGTTCTTCATCGACATAGAGCTTCGCAAGACCCGAATTGGTCATGCCAAGCAAATGTGCACCATCCTCCTGCGGTGTGAAGGTGCCGGCGAACCGCACCGAAAAATCCGTCAGAGACAGATCCGGCGATGGCAGGTCGAACCAGAAAAATTCACCCGTCTGCACGGTTTCCGTCGCCACAGGTGTACCTTGGCAATTGACTCCCTTGAAATACTCAACAGTGACCGGCTGCGAAAACAGCTTGACCAAGCGGCTATTGCCGCAGGCTACGCTGTGCTGCACATCGGCACTGCGTTGCAAAGCCGCCCGAATGCCCTCAAGCGGGCTGATCGTATAATGGGCATTGATCTGGGCGCTGCCGCCGCCCATCACCCGGGCAACAGCCGCATTCGGCCCGATAACCGCGACACGCTTCAAGGATGCCTTTACCAACGGCAGGATGCCGTCATTCTTCAGAAGAACCGCACCTTCTGCACCAATCTTGCGGATTAACGCCCGGTCGGCTGGCAGATCCTCGGCGTGTTCGGACAGGTCCGGCGCGGACGAAAACGCCCCGACACGCTCCAGCAGAGTGAGAATTCGTCCCGCCGCTTCGCGTACTGTTTCCGGCCTGACGGTGCCGTCGCGAACCGCCTGCACCAGCTTTTCACCACGGTCGCGGGTTGGGCCGGGCATTTCCAGATCAAGCCCTGCGTTGACGGATTCAGAGGTAGAATGCGAGCCGAACCAATCCGACATGACAATACCGTCGAAGCCCCATTGCTCGCGCAGCACATCCGTCAGCAACCAGGGATGTTCGCTGGTATAGGTACCGTTCAGCCGGTTATAGGAGGACATAACCGCCATGACACCAGCCTTTTTCACGGCCTGTTCAAAGGGCAGAAGATAGATCTCCCGCAAGGCGCGTTCGTCGATATCCGAGGACATGGTCTGCCGTTCGATCTCGGATTCATTGCCGGCGAAATGCTTGATTGTCGCCGCCACACCCTGGCCCTGCACGCCATTGATATAAGCGACAGCCAAAGCCGCCGTCAGCATTGGGTCTTCGGAATAGCATTCGAAATTGCGCCCATTCAACCCGGACCGATGGATATTGACGGTTGGCGCAAGAAGGACACTCGCACCTTTGCTCTTCACCTGTCCCGCCAGGGAAACACCCATGGCTTCGACAAGCGCCGGGTTCCAGGTCGCTCCGAGCGCAATCGCCACGGGATAGCAAGTCGCCTTCACGCCGCCAACCAGTGACCCGCCGCCGCGCGCGCCGTTTGGACCATCAGTTACCTTGATTTTTGGAATACCAAGCCGCTCCACCGGCACAGTGGTCCAGAAGTCCGCACCGGACAGCAATGAAACCTGTTCCTCAAGGGTCATCTCATCAAGCAGACGATCGATCATCAGATACTCCTCCCTATTTACCTACCAACTACTCGGTATTATTACTCCTCGCAAGACAACCTGTCTGCCTTCACCCGGTTTTCGATTGGGCTCCAAAGGCGCTCAGGTTCGGATTGAGCCACCATCCTCTCGTTTTTCACGATTTCGTTTGTCTTTTAGAAAATTGGGTTCCATTTTTTCCAAGACAAGCTCTAAGGATGGCATACAATGCAACCTGAAAGTGAGACAAATGCCAGGACAGGACATATCCGATGCAGGCCGCACTCCCGTCGATACGGTTGCAGGCCGCCGCCGGAATTCGGTGAAAGGGGCCGCACGGCGCGAAGAAATCTTGCAGGCTGCCCTCAACCGTTTTGCCAAGGATGGCTTTCAAAATGCTGCAATTGCAGACATTGCAGAGGATGTTGGTCTGTCGCTTCCTGGTCTTTTGCATTATTTTCCGACCAAAGTGGACCTTCTCCTGGCGATCCTGGAACGGCGAGACAAAGAGACAGCGCCGGACTCAACCAAGAAAACTCCACATTGGCGCGATTTCCTCGGCCTATTGGTCGAGGTCACCAACCAAAACATGCAGTCGGAAGGGGTGGTGCGGGCGTTTTCGATCCTCAACGCCGAAAGCCTGCTTGCCGGACACCCAGCCCAGGCATGGTTTCACAAACGTAGCCTGCATCTGCGACACAAACTGGCCAATATCTTTGCCGATGGCATTATGAATCGTGAGATCAAATCCGAAATAGATCCCCAAGGAATAGCAACGGAAATTATCGGCCTGATGGATGGCTTGCAAATGCTCTGGCTGCGGCTACCCGAAAGTACAGATATGGGCGTCCTGTTTTCCGCTTATATCGAGCGGCTGATCGCCTCAATTGAGGTTACTGAAAAGCAATAAAATCACAAGGTAAAGCTTTTCGGCAAAGCCGCAGTGTCGCTGGCGCATGCCTGCGCTCTCGACCTTTCAGTCTCTAGAGCCTATCTCTTCTTTCGATCGAATGGAGGATTGCGGCGACGCCGCAGCTTCTACTATCCTGTAAACGAAAGTTGGAAGACAATGACTGAGATTGACGAACCCCAGGGCGAGTTGACATTACGCACACTCGCTATGCCAGCCGATACCAATCCCGCCGGGGATATTTTCGGTGGCTGGGTTCTGGCGCAGATGGACGCAGCCGCTGGCATCCGCTCTTCCGAGCGTGCGAAAGGCCGCACGGTCACGGCAGCGGTCAAGGAAGTCAGCTTCAAGAGCCCGGTGAAGGTCGGTGATACCGTGTGCATTTACACATCCATCAGCCAGGTCGGTCGGACCTCAATGACCCTCTATGTCGAGTGCTGGGTGCGCCGCCAGTTCACGCAGGAGCGCCAGAAAGTCACTGACGCCCATTTCATCATGGTGGCGCTGGACGAAAAAGGTGCGCCCCGCCGGGTTGAGCCGGAGGCCGTATAATCCATCAGGGCAGAGTGCGGCAGGTCTCGATGGCCGCGGCAAGTCTGCGAACCACATCGCTATCGGTCTGCGCCTGCCCTGCCGTGGCAAAACCAAACTCGACCAGAACGGGATCGGCTGCCACCGGCACACTACAAGAAGCATGAAACTCCCGCAGGCCAGCCTGCCAGAACGGTGCGATGCGATCAGGCCTCAACCCGCCACCGGGCATGATGACGATCCTACCATCTGCCGCCTTTAAAAGCGACTTCAGACGACCAAAACCAGCAACGACGGATTGCGCGCCACCGGAAGTCAAAATTCGGCCAAACCCGAGCGCAACCGCCTGCTCCAGCGCTTCATTAAAGTCTGGCACGAGGTCGAAAGCCCGGTGCAATGTCATGGCGAGGCCAGACGCGACCTCCGTGAGTTTACCAAGCACCTCAATGTCCAACCGTCCGTCGAACCGAGACGCCCCAAGCACGACACCAGCCAGGCCTGCCTGCCGTGCGGCGTGGATATCCGCCGTCATGACGGCGACCTCATCGGTTGAGAACACGAAGCTGCCTGACCGTGGCCGAATCATCGCAAAAACCGGGATCGGTGCCTGAGCGGCGCGCTGCATCAGACCTGATGTCGGCGTCAGCCCCCCGCAGTCAAGGGCGGCGCATAGCTCGATCCGGTCCGCGCCACCGGCAATTGCCGCCTCCAGCCCCGCAACGGAATCGACGCAGACTTCCAGCAAACCGCCGTCGTTCTTTTCTGGTTCACGTCCTGCCATGATGGTCTCTTCTCTGTATTCCGGTCATTGAGCGCCCCTGAACGGCCGTGGCTTTTCCAGCATCAGCAACAGCAAAATCCCGCAGAATCCGGCCAAGGCGCCGAGCATTGCCGTGCCGGAATAATTGCTGACGCCGGTTCCGAATGCAAAGAGCAGCGAGTTCAATCCACCGCTCAGGAAGATATTCACCGCAATAAGCGAACTACCAAGCCCGGCACGGTCGGCAATCAGGTTTTGCAAATAGGTAATCGGCACGCTGATGATCGCCGCCGCCCCGAAACCGGCAATGCCGGAGAGCAGATAGACATGTTCTGGTCGCGAGGCGAAACCGAGACCTAGCAGGTAGACGCAATAGATCAGTGCACCAGCAACAAGCGTCGCCACGCTGGAGGTCTTGCGCTCCACCCAGCCCCAGAACAGAATGAAGACGATTTCCAGAAAGGCGACGATACCGACGATAATACCGACATCGCCGGTCGTGCCATGCGCTGGCCCGGTCATGACCAGGGGCAGCACAACGCCGTTCATTTGCAGCATGGCAGTGATCAGGGCGATGGCGCCAAGCCGCAACAATAACCCAGGTGAGGCGATTTTCGACAAGGATGAAAAAAACGCCAGACTTGCCGAGGGTTCGGCCCGTGCCTCCGCCTTCGGCAACCAGACCAGAAACAACATGAAGCAGGCAAGTCCGCCGAGGCTGGCAAACAGAAAAGCAGGCAACATGCTTTTCTGACCGGCCAGAAAGAAGCCAACCAGACCCGGCACCAAGACCCAGGAGGCCGAGATAACGGCCCGCACGCCGGAATTGACTGCAATCAGTTCACGCACCGGCATATCCTTGGATGCGGCACGCACATTGGCAAATATCAGCGAATTCAATGCGTTGTAAACCGGCAGCAACAGGAGCGCGGAGCCAACAAAGATGATCTGGTTCGGTTCGAGAAACACCACCCCATAACCGACCACGCCAAACAAGCTGACGATGACCATCGGCATGCGAAAATGTCCAAGCCTGTCGGCCAATATTCCCACGGCAACGCTGGCGGCGACATTGACGCAAGAAGCGATGAAGATCAGCAGCGAGTAATGCGCATTGCTCAATCCCAACTCGTGTATGCCGATGATCGACATATAGGGAGCCGTGGTCGCGCCAGACAAGCCGAAGAAGAAAATCGCAATCGCGCTAATCCGGATACCCGGATTGGCGGCGATGATGGAGAGAACTGGCGGCATGAACGCGCTATCTTTGTCAAAACAAGCTGCCGCTGGCTTTTGCCGGCGGCAGCTTTGGGGAATGAGATTGCTGATCTCTCGTTTAAAGTTTGCCTGGAAGCCTTGCGGATTCAGTCTTTCCCTGAACGATTGTCGCTACCCGCCCACCGCGCTGAGGTCGTCGCTTTCGGCTGGTAATCGAAATCCTTGACGAAGGGATAGGTCGGTTGTTTGCGGCGCTTGCTCGGCAAGGCTTCGATATCCTGGTTGATGACCCCATCGGTCAGCGCCATCAGGTTCGGATTGGAAATTGGCTGAAGTTCGGGAGAAAGATAGCCCGACTTTACCACCAGCAACCGCACCGCTTTCGGATCAATGCCATGCCGGGTGAAATCGGCCAGAGTGTGGTAGGGCCTGCGCTTACTGGCGAGAATAACGGTAATCCCACCGATTTTGACGATAGCCTGTCGCTCCGTCGCCACACCCGGATCATCCAGCCTAAACACCTCGCAATCCACCTCAACCGATGGGCTTGCCGGATCGAGTGAGCCACCGACTTTCAACGCCAATTTCGCCCCCACGCCCGCGGAAAAACAGGCATCAACGGCGGGCTTGTCGGTAATCCCGCCAATCACAGCCCCCTCGAAATCACGGGCAATCAATGCTGCCAAGACATCGGCGCGGTCGCCAACGCCACCGCCGGTGGGGTTGTCGCCGGAATCCGCCAGAATAATCGGCCAGGTCTGGGTTGTTTGGGCGATGTCGAGCATATCCTTCAGGGACCCCGTCACCGGGCCGAACCGGAAGGCTTGGCGCGCCTCCCAGTAAGATCGGGCAATCTCTTCAGCCACCTTTTGCGCCTCGCTTCGATCCACGCCTGTGACCACGGCACAGGCCGTGGCGCGCGGCTCATCGGCCCAGACATAACCAACCATCAGATTGGCATCCCATATCCCCGGTCGCTGATCATGCTGCGGCAATTTCAAGTAAAGGCTTTTGGCTGGTTCGTCTTCGGTAGAGGTTCGTTCTCCGGGAAGAAGAACCGGCACAGGTGCCCAGGCGACACCGGGCTTTTCGCCAGTCCGCAGTGCCTTTACCAGCATGTCCCAGGCCCGCACCATGGTTTCGCGCACATCGATATGCGGCGCGGTCCGGTAACCCGCGAAAATATCGAGCTGATCGACGATTTTCTGGGTGACATTGCCATGCAGATCATAGCTTGCCGCCACCGGGCAATCCGGGCCAACCACGGCGCGGGCTGCCGCGATCCAGTCACCCTCGGCATCATCAATGCCTTCAACATTCATGGCGCCGTGCATGGCGAGATAGAGCCCATCCAGCGGCAGCGCGGCCTGCAACCTTTCCAGGAACTCGGCCTTGAAACTCTCATAGGTCTGGCGCGAAACCGGGCCGCCTGGAACGGCGCGGGCATGCAGCAAGGGCAAAGGATTGACCCCCTCCGTGCCAAGAAAACCGAAGTAATCGGCACCTAACAGATCGTCACCGCGCAGCACGCGAAAATCCTCGATCTGCATCAGCACCGGCGATGACGTGCTGCATTCCGTGTGAATGCCACCAACGGCAATTCGAAGTTCCATGTCCGATTTCCTTAAAAACGTGGCATTAGTGGCGCGAGAGCTGCAAACCGCTGCCAGTCCTTCTGATCCCTGGGGGTCCAGGCGGCCTCTGCAACAGCTGGCAGGCGGGGGAAGACGAGGTGGTTGAAGTAATCCCGGTTCAGGAAATGCTCTGACCAGATACAGGCCTGCACACCCCGCATCCTCGGCTTTAATTCCTCAGGAAATTCCGCGACGGCTTCATAGGTGTAGGTATGGTGCGGCGGCACGGTGCCGGCCCAGCTGGCGCCCGGCTCCTGCCACGCTTCGTCCTGCACCATATCGAGATAATAGGCCTGACCCGGCGTCATCACCACGTCATAGCCCTGCCGCGCCAGATCCAGCCCAACCTCCGGCTTCTGCCAAGCCATCAGCAATGTTCCCTGCGGATCGACACCGCCGCCATGGGAGACTTCGTCCCAACCGGCCAGTTTCTTGCCGCGTTCTTTCAACATCTGCTGAATACGCTTCATGAAATGGCTTTGCAGCCCAAATGTGCCGTCAATACCCTCCTCATCCATCAGCTTTTTTGCGAGTGGAGAGGCCATCCAGGTATTCGCCGCAACCTCATCACCGCCGACATGCACGAGAGCGGAGGGAAACAGCGCCGCCATTTCATCCAAGACCTTGCCGAGAAACACATAGGTCTGCTCAATAGCCGGGTTAAGCGCGTTATTCGGATAGCCCTGGACGGAACGATAGCTGTCAGGCGCTTCCTGGCCATCGACCAGCTCAGGCAAGGCCGCCAGGATCGCGGTGCTATGACCTGGAATATCGATTTCCGGCACGACTTCGACATGCAGCAAGGCGGCGTGGGCGACGATGTGGCCAACATCCTCCTGGGTGTAAAAGCCCCCGACCGGCTCTGCGCCATTGCCAAGCTGCGGCAACATCGGCTCATCCGGGCCACGCAGCACACCAACTGTCGTCAGTTGCGGATACGCCTTGATTTCCAACCGCCAGGCCTCGTCATCGGTCAAATGCCAGTGGAAAATATTCAGCTTCATCCAGGCCATGATGTCGATCAGCCGCAGAACGTCCTGCGTCGGATAAAATTGCCGGGACACATCCAGATGGCAACCGCGCCAGCCATAACGCGGCGCATCCTTAATTCGGCCGGACGCCGGAAACCGGAACTGCGCGGGGTTCTGCCTTACGCCATGCAGCATTTGCGCCAAGGCCGTCAGTCCATATTGCCGTCCCGCCTCATCTCCAAAGGACAGCGTAATCTGCTGCGCAAAATCAAGCCAATAGGCGGATGCGCCAAGTGCGGGATCATGGGCGAACTTCAAAGCCGTGCCCTGATCGACCGGCGCCAGCGAAAACGGCACATGACCGACTGCAAAAAGCCGCCGGTAAAGCGCATTGATCCGTTCAACCGCCTGCAAGCTAGGAAGATCCGTATCCTTGGTGGGATAGATCGCCATCGGAAAACCATCGCCCGCCATGAGGTTCGCCTCGACGGGCCAGGGCAGCAGCGAAAAAGGCTTGCTGACCTCCCCCTTCGGCAACAGAACTGGCGCAGGTTCGCTCACCCGGCCTTGCAACATCAGATCATCGACGGTGACCGCGACATGACGTCCATCGGCAAGTGTCAGATAAGCCGATTTTGCGCCATCCGTGCGGTGCCGGGCAGGCCGCCAGAGGCCCTGAACCGTAAACTGCCAGCACGCTCCTGGTGCCAAAACCAGGCCTTCCGGTGGTGCAAACTGGTGAAAATTGGCGTTGCGCCGCAAGAAAAGCGCGTTGTCGCAGACCGGACCGTCTTTCACCCGCGTCAAGGCAGTATAGGCAAGCCTGAAACCGCTGATGGGCTCGGACGATAAATTGTAGAGGGTGAAGACGAAACCGCCGCCGTCATCGCCATCGACAGGATACCAAGCATTGTCCAGACGAAAAGCTGCTTCAGCCATGACGGTTCCCTTTAAACTCTGAATGGTTGGAGGATCAATAATGCACGGACTGTGAAAATGTCCGGGCGAGTTCGCTTTGGCCTGCCGTTAACCCGCAATCAACGGGAAGGCAGACGCCGGTAATGGCCGCAGCCTGATCGCCAGCCAGAAAAAACACCGCATTTGCAACATCCTGCGCGGTGGCGATCCGTTGCAGCGCATACCAGCGCTTGGCCTCTTCGAACACGGCAGGATTGGCAGCGGCGCGCGCTTCCCAGGCCTGGGTGCGCACCGTGCCGGGTGCCACGGCATTGGCGCGAATGCCGAATTTCCCATATTCCACCGCGATCAACCGGGTCAGATGGATCAGCCCAGCCTTCGCCGCGCTATAGGCGGGATGTCCGAACACGGCCATGCCATTGACCGAAGCTATATTGATGACCGAGCCTTGTGACTGCTTCAACTGATTTTCCAACGCCCTGAAGGTCAGAAATGCCGCTTCGAGATTGAGCGCATTATCCTGGCGCCAGATGGCCGCATCGGTATCGTGCAGACTGACTGCCCTTGCCGCCCCAGCATTGTTGACAAGGGTCTTGGTAACCCCAAACGTCTGCACCGCAGATGCCAGAGCGTCGATGCTGGCCTCGTTGGTGACATCACAGACGATAGGTACGAATATATCCCCGGACCCGAGGCTGACCGCAGCCGTATTCACCGCGCTCTCATCAATATCGGCCAGCACCACCACATCGTGGCTTCCGGCCAGACGGCTGGCAATTGCCCGCCCGATATCACCGGCGGCACCTGTTACCACAGCCACGGATTTCGCCATTCTAGTCTCCGAGAATCTGACGGTCGTCGCCATCGCGATGTTCGACCAATTGTTGTTTGATATGGCGCAGCGTCACCATGGAAAGCTTGCGATTGCGATAGGCAACCAGACTGGCGATGACATCGACCATGGCCAGATAGGCAAACCGGGTCGAAGTCGGACGAAAGATATTATCGCCCTCCGGCAGATCGATACCCACAACCAATTCGGCAGCCTTGGCGACGACGCTGTCACTCTGGGTAAGCGCGATCGTGGTAATGCCATTGTCACGCGCCAGTTCGAAACAGCGCGCCAGCTCCAGATTGCGGCCAGAGAAGGAGGAGCCGACAATGATATCATTGCTGCGCGCCGCAGCTGTCAGCATCAATTGCATATGGTGGTCATTGCAAGCCGTAACCCGTGACCCCAGCCGAAAAAGCCGGTTCTGCAATTCCGAAGCAATCATCGAGGAATTGCCGCCCGACCCGAATGCATAGATCATTTCGGCCCGGGAAATCCGGTCCGCGACCTTTTCGATCATGGCGGCATCCAGCGAGCGATGCATCATAAACAGAGCGTTCTGCGCCTTGGTGATGACGTCCTCAGCAACATCCTGCGGCTCGGTGCTTTTCGCTTCCGGGTTCAGGTAACGCACGCCGACATAGGCGGTCTTGGCCAGATTGACCTTGAAATCCGAAAAGCTTTGGCATCCAAGCCTGCGGCAAAAACGGGTCACGGTCGGCGGCGACACTTGCGCCCGCTCCGCCAGCTCAATGATCGATGCGCCGACGGCAAAATCCAGCTCGCTCAGGAGGATGTCGGCAATCCGCTGTTCGGAAGGCGAAAATTGCGTGCGATCTTCCTGTATGGTGGCAAAGATATCCATAAGCCCTCGCAAACCAACCCTATTTGGTCGCCTTATAGGCTATGCAGTCGATCTCGACCTTGCAATCAACCATCATCGAGGCCTGCACACAGGCGCGGGCTGGCGGATGTTCGCCGAAATAGCCCTGATAGATCTTGTTGAAGCTCCAGAAATCACGGGGATCATCAATCCAGACGCCGCAACGCACGACATGCTCCACGCCGTATCCAGCCTCATGCAAAATGGCGATCAGGTTGCCGATCGCCTTATGGCTCTGCTCGACAATCCCACCCTGGATGATCTCGCCGTCTTCCATCGCTACCTGGCCGGAAACATGCAGCCAGCCGTCGGCTTCAACCGCTCTGGCAAACGGCAGTTTCTGCCCACCGGCACCAGCTTTTTCCGCACCATACCGCTTGATCGTCATCTCGACCTCATGCAAATTATTTTCGTGATCAATTGACAATTCACCATAGAAAACCGAATTTGACTAGGGATTTTCATAGAACATGAAAATAATTTAGACAAAGGTGGCTGAGATGCGCGATCCCTTCAAAAACCCCTTCCCGGCAACGGATGCTGCGCGCCATGCAATCTGGGAGATGCTGGTGCCGCGCGATATAGATGCTTTTCTGGCCGCGGACTGGTCGATGGTGGAAGGCGATTTCGTTGAGGACGGCTTCATCGGCATCAACGGCAATCGCGATCCCAATCCGGACCATTGGCGTCTGACCTTCCCCAATCTCGCGGCCTATCGTGACGAATGGCTGCGCCAGGCCCAGGATTTTGGCGGACAGAGCCATGGTGAAGACCCGCGCACGGCGATTTTCTTTACCACCACGCTGGAAGAGATCGAAATAGAAGGCGAGACGGCTTTGGTGCGCAAAAAATTCGATGGCGGCATCAAAAAAACCGATGGCGGTTTCGACACCATGCAGTGGCAAACGCTCTACTATTGCCGCCTGCATCAAGGCCGCTGGAAAATTTCAGGCTTTACTGGCTATTTGCCCAACCCGATGGGCTCAACCCCCATTAACATCGCCTGATCGCCAACCATCTGACCATCAACCGTGATTGGAGGCCACTCCGTGCGCATTTTCACAGCCGCCCTTGCAACGGAAACCAACACGTTCTCGCCGATCTGCATTGACCGGCGTGCTTTCGAGGCTTCCCTTTACGCCCCGCCTGGGCAGCACCCGGCAACCCCCACGCTCTGCACCGCGCCAATCACCGTTGGCCGTGAGGTGTGCGGCGAAAAAGACTGGGTGCTGATTGAAGGCACCGCGACCTGGGCCGATCCAGCCGGGCTCGTCAATCGACAGACCTATGAGAGCCTGCGCGACGAAATTCTCGACCAATTGACGGCAGCGCTTCCCGTCAATGCCGTCGTACTCGGCCTGCATGGTGCCATGGTGGCGGATGGCTATCTCGACCCGGAAGGCGATTTCCTGAGCCGCATCCGCACCATTATCGGGCCGGATGTGCTGCTTGCCGCAGAACTGGACCCGCATAGCCATCTGACAGCCAAGCGGGTTGAGGCGGCGGATGTGTTCGTTGTCTTCAAGGAGTTTCCCCATACCGATTTTGTTGACCGCGCACGTGATCTCTGGCGGATCGTCGTCGATACGTTGGAAGGCCGCATCACCCCCATCATGTCGGTCTTCGATTGCCGGATGATCGATGTCTTTCCCACCTCGCGCCAGCCGATGCGCGGTTTTGTGGACAAAACGATGCAGATCGAACAGGACGATCCCGATGTCCTGTCACTCTCGGTCATTCACGGCTTCATGGCTGGCGACGTACCGGAAATGGGGACGAAAACCATCGCCATCACCAATGGAAAGGCCGAAAAAGGCCAGATGCTGGCCCGCAGCCTTGGTCTTGAACTGTTTGAAAAACGCGGCACGTTCATGATGCCGCAGATTGATGAAAAACAGGCCGTGGCCGAGGCGCTCGCAAATCCGGCCGGGCCTGTCGTGATTGCCGACATGTGGGACAATCCCGGCGGCGGTACGGCTGGCGATGCGACTGTCCTGCTTGAGGAACTTCTCGCGCGGAGTGCAACCAATACAGCGGTCGGAATGATCTGGGACCCGATTGCCGTGCAGATCTGCATGGCGGCTGGCGAAGGGGCCGAAATCCCGCTGCGCTTTGGCGCGAAATCCGCGCCGGGCACCGGCAACCCGATCGATGGGTTGGTGAAGGTGGTAAAACTCGTAGCTAACGCAGAAATGCGGTTTGGCGAAAGTGTCGCACCGTTTGGCGACGCCGCTCATATCCACCTAGACGGTATCGACATCGTGCTGAGTTCCGTTCGGGTGCAAAGCTACGACCCTTCGCTGTTTACAGCACTCAGTATCGATCCAACCTCCAAACATATCCTTGCGATCAAATCCACCAATCATTTCTATGCGGCTTTTTCGAAGATCGCCTCTGACATCCTTTACTGTTCAGCGGGATCACCTTATCCCAATAATCCGGCCACCAACCCTTATCGGCGCGTTCGGCGTGATATCTGGCCGATCTGTGCCAATCCATTTAACCTCGCCCAGGACACGGAGACTGCCTGAAATGAACCGCCCAATTGACAGACCAGGTCCAAGACCCGGCGATACGGTTCTCTCGCTGTCGACCCCGCTGCCGCTGATTGACGAGGATAGGCTTGCCGCCAATATCGCCCGGGTTCAGTCCTATATGGACGCCCACGGCCTTGCCTTTCGCCCGCATATCAAGACCCACAAGATTCCAGCCTTGGCCCGCCAGCAGCAAGAGGCAGGCGCTACCGGCATCAATTGCCAGAAAATTACCGAGGCGGAGGTGTTTGCCGATGCCGGGTTCGAGGACATATTGATTACCTTCAATATTCTTGGGCCCGAAAAGCTCGTGAGGCTTGCTGCCCTGAATGAGCGGATTTCCGGCCTGAAGGTGGTGGCCGACAGCATCGTGACCATTGAAGGCCTTTCAAGCTATTTTCAGGATCGCAAACCTTTGACCGTGTTGGTGGAATGCGACACCGGTGCCGGACGTTGCGGTGTGCAGACACCCGCCGATGCCGTGGCCCTCGCACAGGCGATTTTCGCCAGCAAAACCCTTCGGTTCGGTGGGGTGATGACATATCCCAAGGCGCACACCGAGCTAGCAGTCGAAAGCTTTTTTGCGCAAATCCTTGCCAGCCTTACCACTCTCGGCATTGCCTGTCCGATTGTCTCGAACGGCGGAACGCCAAGCCTGTTTTCCGCCAATCTCGTGCCATCGGCAACCGAATATCGGGCCGGTACCTATATCTATAGCGACCGGAGCATGGCGAAGGCCGGACACGGCACGCTCGACGATTGCGCCATGCATATCCTAGCCACCGTCGTGTCACGCCCGACGCCCGACCGCGCCATTCTGGATGCCGGCTCCAAAGCGCTGACATCCGACCTGCTCGGCTTTAACGACTATGGCTTGATTGTTGACTATCCGGATGCGGTTATTACCGGTCTCTCCGAAGAACACGGTACCGTGGATCTGTCGAGGATTACCGGTAAGCGGCCCGAGATCGGCGAAAAAGTGCGTATTATTCCCAACCACACCTGCGTCGTGTCAAACCTGTTCGACACCATGACATTTCACCGAAATGGTGTGGTGACGCGGGTGGAAGATGTGGCGGCACGCGGCTTGGTCTGGTAGCCGCGCTTCCGCCTATTCGCCTGCCCTTATTCCTGAACCGCCTTCAGCGCATCCGGAAGCGTTTCCGCCTGCCAATTGATATGGCGTTCGAGCGCCTCGCCATCGGCATCGAACAGATGGCAATCGCTGGCCTTGATCGTCGTTGTCATGGGCTGGTCTGGCTGAACAGGCGCAGAGCCGGGGAAGACCGCGCAATAAGGTTCACCATTCGCCAGTGACGCGTAGGCGATTGTGCTGGCACCGAGCCGCTCGACAACGCTCGGCGTTACAGTGATGGAAAACTCCCCTTTGCCGAGCGCCAAATGCTCTGGACGGATGCCAAGGGTCAGATCCTGCCCCAGCATATCGGGACGCCCGGTCACGGGAATGGTCACCATCCGGCCTTCATAGGCGACGGTAACACCATTGGGTCCAACCCCCTTGCAGGAAACCGGCACGAAATTCATTTTTGGATTGCCGATAAAACCGGCAACGAACAGATTTTGCGGCTTGTGGTAAAGCTCCAGTGGCGCGCCGACCTGGGCAATATGACCACCATGCAGCACGACGATCCGGTCAGCCATGGTCATCGCTTCGATCTGGTCGTGGGTGACGTAGATCATCGTTGCTTTCAGCTGCCGGTGCAGCCGCGTCAGCTCGATGCGCATGTCAGCACGCAAGGCAGCATCCAGGTTGGAAAGCGGCTCATCGAACAGGAAAATCTTCGGCTCGCGGACAATCGCCCGGCCAATGGCCACACGCTGGCGCTGACCACCGGAAAGCTGGCCCGGCTTCTGCTGCAAGCGCTGATCGAGCTGCAAAACCTTGGCCACTGCGTCGATCTTTTCATGGATCTGCGCCTCCGGCATTTTCTCGACCCGCAGCGGAAAGGCGATATTTTCAAACACCGTCATATGCGGATAAAGCGCATAGGACTGGAACACCATGGCAATGCCGCGCTCAACCGGCGGCAGCGCATTGACCCTGGCCCCATCAATGACGATATCGCCGCTGGTGGTATCGTCCAGTCCGGCGATCATCCGAAGCAGCGTGGACTTGCCGCAGCCGGAGGGTCCGACGAAGACCATGAATTCGCCGTCCTTGATGTCGAGCGAGACGCCCTTGATGACATCGAAATGGCCAAAGGATTTGACGACTTTGTTGAGATAAAGCTGGCCCACCGCGCTGCGTCTCCATACCAACCGGTGGCCAAACGGCGACCGGCGAAATTCCAAACAAAAACCGGCTGCGAACCCATATGATCCGCAGCCGGAACCCCGATGATTATTTGTACTGGTCGATAGCAGCCGAGGCCTTTTTCAAGGCGTCCGCAGGCTCAGCCTTGCCAGTGACGACAGACTGAACCATTTCGATCATCACATTCTGGAAGCCCTTGTAATCCTTAAACAAAGGCTCAGGACCACCGAAGGCGATACCATCGATGAATGGCTTCCAATAGGGCTTATCCTTGATCAGTTGTTCGACCTTTGCGGAAGGACGAAGCGGCGTCAGACCGGAATCGGTCGTCAGCTCGTATTCTTCCTGTGGTTCCGGCGAGGTGATGTATTTGGCAAATTCGGTTGCCTTGTCCTCGACACCGGAGCCTTTGAAGATCGCCAGGCTATCGGTAATCAGCAGCGTGCCGGGACCCTTGGCCGAGGGACCGAGCGGCAAAGTCGTCACACCCCAATGGATGTCGGTCTTCAGCAGACGATAGGCCGCACCGGTGCTGTTCTGGATCATCCCGGCCTTGCCGTCGAGGAAGATGGCGCGGATTTCGTTTTGCTCGTAGGCAGTTGCCCCTTCAACCGAATAGGGAGCGATGTCCTTGTAAGCCTGAAGCGCTGCCAGCACTTCCGGGCTGTCCATGACGATCTTGCCGTCCTTGTCCATCACCTGACCGTTATTGGTATAAACCCAATGCATGAACTGGTGCATGGTGTTGTCGAAGGTCTTGGCTGGCATGCCGTAACCGGCAATACCGGTCTTTTCCTTGATCTGCTTGGCAAAGGCAATTTCTTCGGCCCAGGTCTTCGGCGGGGTTTCCGGGTCAAGACCGGCTTTCTTGAACAGGTCCTTGTTCCAGAACAGCGCCTTGGTGGAGAAGGCAATCGGCACACCCCACTGGGTATCGTCGAAGGTCACGGTATCGACGATATTCGGATAATAGCTCTTCTTTTCGGCATCCGTCATCGGCACCTTGACGATCAGGTCGTTCTCGGCGAACTCCTTCAATGTGCGCGAACCGACATAGGCCATGGCAACCGGCGTTCCGGCGGCAGCCAATGTGGTTGCCTTATCCTGGCACTGTTCCCAGCCGACCACTTCGGGCGCAATTTTCCAGCCGGGGTTTTTGCCTTCCCAGACCTTGATATATTTCTCATGCACCGGATCGATCTTGTCGCCGCAATAGATCCAGCTGATTTCCTTATCCGCTGCAAAACTCGACAGCGCCGAGCTTGCCAGCAGCGCCAGCGCGCCCGCCATGATGGTCAAAGTGTTTTTCATCGATGGTTCCCCTTTGTTGACGTTAAACGTTTCTTGGTAGTCTTGAAACCGGCTGCCTACTTGACTGCACCCGCCGTCAGGCCACTGACCAGATAGCGTTGCAGGAAGAAGATCATGATCATCGCCGGCGCAATACCGACGAAGCTTGCGGCCATCAGCTCGTTCCAGATCACTTCCTGACGGCCGAAATAGGCAAACAGGCCAATCGGCAACGGCATATATTCCGTCTTCGAGTTGAAGGTCAGCGCGAAGATGAAATGCTGGGCATAGGCCGTAATGAAGGTGGTGATGCCGACAACGGCAATCCCAGGCATGGCAAGCGGCAGAACCACGCGCCGGAACGTATAGAAATAGCTGGCCCCATCCACATAAGCTGCTTCCTCAAGCTCGCGTGGAATCCGCATCATATAGGTTCTCAGCAACCAGATGGCCGTCGGGATCAGGAAGGCGATCAGCGGCACGATCAGCGCGAAATAGGTGTTCAGCATTCCCGAAATCCGCATCAGCCGAAATATCGGAATGAGCAGGACCGCGCCGGAAAACATGTTGACGGCAAGAAAGGTTCCCAGCAACACGCCCCTGCCCCGGAACTCGAAACGGGCAAAGGCGTAGGCCGCTGGCACGACGAGCAGCAGAACCACCACCGTTGCGGTGATCGAGATGAAAAAGGAGTTGAAGATATAGCGGCCAAAGCCCGGAACATGGTCCCACATGGTTCGGTAGGCTTCGAATGAGCCATTTTCCGGCCAGAATCGATAAGGCGACGAAAACAACTGACTGAGCGGCTTCAACGACACCAGGAACCCTTCCACGAAAGGCGCCAGCACGAAGGTCAGAAACACCGCAATACCGCAATAGATGCCGATGATTTCATACCATTTGTAGCGATTGATCATCGCCTGCTTGTTGATGCTCATCGGGAGTGCTCCTGCGAAAGGCGGCTGGTGACGCGGAAGTAGAAGTAGCTGAAGATCGACAGGAAGATGCAGATCAACACGGCGCGCGCCGCCCCTTCACCGTATTTGTAAGACCCAATCGCCGTCTTGTAGGTATCGATGATCATCGTCGTCGTGCCGCCGCTTGGGCCACCGCGCGTCAATATCCAGATGATATCGAAGGAATTGAAGGTCGAGATCAGCGAAATCATCGACATGGTAATCATTGCTGGCATCAGTAGCGGCAGGGTAATCCTACGGAACCGGTAGAACCGCCCCGCACCATCCGTCCAGGCCGCCTCATGCAGATCCTGGGGGATCGCCTGCATCGCCGCCAACAGATAAAGCGTCACCATCGGCACGCCGATCCACACATCGGTGAAAATTGTCGCCCAGAACGCCGTCGATCCATAGGCGAGGAAGGCAACCGGGCCATCGACCAGGCCAACACGTTGCAACATGCCGGAAATCATCCCGAACTGGCCGTTATACATCCAGCCCCACATGAAAATGCCAATCGCCATCGGCACGATCCAGGGCGGCATGGTCAGGATGCGAAACAAGGTTCGCCCCGGCACAGCAGTATTCAGAAGCGTCGCGCCAAACGTGCCGATAATCATCTTGAACAGCACGGAGAAGAACGTCCACACGAAGGTGCGGATAATGACATCTGCAAAGGTGGCGTTGAAGATCTTGTTGTAATTATCCCAGCCAACCCAGTTCGTCACCCGCTTCAACGACGCATCGGTGAAGGACAGGATGAAAGTATCGACCAGCGGATAAGCAACGATGATGGCGATATAGATGGTTGCCGGCAACAGCAGGCACCAGGCGAAGAAAACAGCTCTGCGTTTCGCCTCCATGACCATCCCCTATGCCGACTTTGCAGGAGCGGCGGACGCCTCGCCATGCAGGCAGGCGTCGTAACGCGCCCAGACAGGCGCGAGATCCACCACCTTGCGCTCGGCTCGGGCCTGATCTAGCGCCAGGGCCAGAATGCCCGCCTCGATAGCGTCGAGAGCCGAAACCGGTTGTTTCGCACCGGTTTCAATAAAGGCCAGCACATCGGCTGCCATTTGTTCGTCGGCGCCGTAATGCTGCGATTTCTCAGAGGGTGCGCTATAGGTCTTGGCAATGACCTTGTCGTTGTTACGGGCATTGTGGACATCGAGGAAGCCGCGCACGAAATCGCCCTCAGCCATGCCCTTCGAGCCGATCACACAGAAACGGCGAAACTGATCGGGCACATTGAGATTGGTGTGAAATGTCATCGCCACGCCATTCTCATATTCGATGATCGCGGTCTGATAATCGATAATGTCGGCGTCACTTTCGAAAACTTTATCAGATCCTAGCCAACCGCTTGGTTTGCGGTGATAGACTTCCATGTCGTTGACGCCATCCTGCTCCGGCGCATTTTCCGGAATGAAGCTCTTGCGACCACCAAAGCTCGCGACGAACCGTGGCCGAGCGCCAACAACACCATTGTAAAGATCAAGATCGTGGCAGCATTTCTCCAGCATGAAACCGCCGGTATAGCGCCCGTAGCGGCGCCAATCGCGCATGAAGAAGGCGCCATGATAGGGCTCGATATGCTCCGACGCCTCGATGGAGACGACATTGCCAAGCAGGCCATCCGCCTGCGCCTGGCGCAAATCGCGGTAGAGCGGCGAATAGCGAAGAACGAGGCCGACCAACAACCGGTCATGACCATAGGTATGCAGAAGCGAGGCGAGTTCGAGGCTTTCCTCGATGGAAATTACGATCGGCTTTTCGGTAAACACCGTCAAACCGGCCTGAAGCCCTAGCCGTATATGCTGGAGATGCAGATGATTGGGAGAGCCGATCATCAGCAGATCAAAACCGCCTTGCGCAATCAACAGCTCCGGCGTCTCATATGTCTTGCCGGGCGATACACCAGCCTCAATCAAGCCAGGCAGACCTGCTGGATCAGGATCGACATAACCGACAATTTCGAAAGACGGATCGATCTCACTGAGCACTCGTCCGAGATAACCAAGCCGGAAACCAAGCCCGATAATGGCGACTTTCATGCTGGAATTTTCCCCGTTCACGTAATTTATTTTCTTGAGACTGCGAATTTTCAGCAGTTTCGTCAATAGGAAAAGCAATTCTCCGCAAGGTCGTGAAATTTATTTTCACACTCAGCGATGACCGCCTAAACCCTTCACAACTTCATCATCGTCTCCGTGCGCACCACTGGGAATGCTGAGTTCGAAGAGCTATGCACGATTGTTCCATTTCTTTATTCTTGTTAATGAATAATACCAAAAAAATGCCAATCGTCCAGACCGAATGATAGTTACCCCTATTTTTTGAGGGAAATATCTGTTTTCTCAGCGTAATCCACCCTGCAGCTCTGATCTTTGAGAAGACCAATGAAACATTATTGCTAAATTGGTATTGCCTTGGTACTGTAAACAAAAAACAACCATAGGCATTCTGGCTAGGATACGGGGAACGTGACATGCAGACGGATGTGCTTGCTTTTGCGAGCCTGCAATCCAGCCGGGGCGGCCCGCTTTATATCAAGTTGAAGACGCTGATCGAAGATGCCGTTGAAGCTGGGAAGCTTAAGCATGGCGACGCCCTGCCTGCGGAGCGTGACATCGCGGAAGCCGCAGGTATCAGCCGTGTTACGGTGCGCAAGGCGATAGACGACCTCGTTGCTGAAGGCCTCCTGGTTCGCCGCAGAGGCGCTGGAACCTTTGTTGTCAAGCCCGTCAAGCGCATGCAGCAACCGCTGACACGATTGACATCCTTTACCGAGGATATGGCCCGGCGCGGCATGGTCAGCGGTTCACGTTGGCTGGAGCGCGGCTTGTTTTTGCCGACGCCCGAGGAAACCATGGCGCTTGGGCTTTCCGGAACGGCTCGCGTAGCAAGGCTGGTGCGGCTGCGCACCGCCAGCGACATGCCGATTGCGCTGGAACGCACCAATCTGCCGGATGATCTGCTGCCGGACCCTTCTCGCGTCGAAAACTCTCTCTATGCAGCACTTGGCAGTGTCGAGATTAGACCTGTGCGCGCCAATCAGCGCATTTCGGCAGTCATATTGACGGATGATGATGCCAAACTGCTTGGCATGCCGCCGGGCTCTGCCGCGCTTTCGGTGCAACGGATCGCCTATCTGGATACAGGCCGGGTAATGGAAGTGTCGCGGGCGCTATACCGCAGCGACGCCTATGACCTGGTTGCGGAATTGACCATCGGCTCCTGATCGGACGCCGCAGGATAAGGAAAATACGATGACGACCACCATGCGCCAGGAAATAAACGAGATTCCACAGGCGGTCAGCAGGCTGCTGAACGATAGCCGTGCAAGTTTGGAGCAAGCGGGCGCAGCACTCCGCAAGCGCGATCCGGCGGTGCTGGTCACCATTGCGCGTGGTTCTTCCGATCATGCTGCCCATTTCCTGAAATATGCCGTCGAACTGGAACTCGGGATCGTCGTCGCCTCGCTCGGCCCGTCCCTCGCCTCGATTTATCAGGCACCGCTGAAACTGGATCGGGCGGCGGCACTTGCCATCTCGCAATCCGGGGCCAGCCCGGACCTTGTGGCGCTCGCCAAATCCGCCGTAGCCGGTGGGGCAACGACAATTTCACTGCTCAACACCATTTCTTCACCGCTGGCCACAGCCTCTGATATCGCCATCGACATTCAGGCCGGACCGGAAATTGCCGTTGCGGCGACGAAATCCTTTGTCAATTCCATCGTCGCTGGCCTGTCATTGATCAGCGCCTGGAGCGACAACGCCCGCCTAGCAGCCGCGGTCGAAGCCCTGCCCACGCATCTTGAAAAAGCGCTGGCCCTGGATTGGAGTGGATTGGTCGAGGTATTGAAAGACGCCGATTCGCTCTACATGCTCGGGCGCGGCCCGACGCTGGCCATTGCTTGTGAAGCGGCACTGAAATGTAAGGAAACCTCTGAACTGCATGCGGAGGCCTATTCTTCGGCTGAAGTGTTGCATGGTCCGGTATCCCTGGTGTCTGCGAATTTCCCGATCATCGCCTTTGCCGCTCGTGACAAGGCGGAAGCCTCGATCGCCGCGACGGCCAATGGACTTGCCGCCAAGAACGCCTCTGTGTTCCTGACATCCGCCTTGGCAAAGGAGGCAAACCGCCTGCCTTTCATCGAAACCGGCCACCCGCTGACCGATGCGTTGGCATTGATTGTGCCCTATTATGGCATGGTGGAATCACTGTCGCGCGCCCGGGGCCTTGATCCAGACAAGCCCGCCGCCCTGAAGAAAGTAACGGAAACCCGATGAATTCGTCTCTTACGGCTCCCTCCTCTTTCGCTGTGACAGGCGGCCGGATCTTCGACGGCGTACGGTTTCATGACCATCAGGCCCTGATTGTCGATCAGGGGCGGATCGCTGATATAATCTCCCAAAATACCGTACCTGCTGCCCTTGCCAGGGTTGATGCAGGCTCGGCTCTGGTCGTGCCAGGCTTTATCGATCTGCAAGTCAATGGCGGTGGCGGCGTGTTGTTGAACAACCAGCCGGATCTGGAGGGTATCCGGACGATTTGCGCCGCCCATGCAAGGTTCGGCACCACAGCGCTGTTGCCGACATTGATTACCGACCATCCTGCCCTGCGCGATCAGGTTCTGAGCCTTGGCCACCAAGCTCAGGTCGAACAGATCCCAGGCTATCTCGGACTTCACCTGGAAGGTCCACACCTTTCACTAGCGCGCAAGGGTACCCATGATCCCGCCCTGATCAGACCCATGAATGATGATGATCTGGCAAAGCTTATTGCCGCCGCTGGCACATTCGGCGCTGCACTGATCACCATTGCGCCGGAAAGCGTTACCCCGCAGCAGGTGAAAGCCCTGCGAGCAGCGGGTTATCACATCAGCCTTGGCCATACGGATGCAAGTTGCGCGCAGATTGGCGCCTATGTCGAGGCGGGCGCGACGCTCGTCACCCATTTGTTCAACGCCATGAGCCAGATGGGCAATCGCGAACCGGGCCTTGTCGGAGCAGCGCTGTCTTTAGAAACGCTGTCTTGTGGGATTATCGCGGACGGTTTCCATGTCGATCCGGTCTCGATGGGCATTGCCCTTCGCGCCAAACGCGGGTCTGGCCGGATTTTCCTGGTCACCGACGCCATGTCGAGCATCGGCACCGATGAAACTGGATTCATGCTGAATGGTCGCCCGGTCTACCGCCAGGGCGGACGGTTGACTTTAGCCGATGGCACCCTGGCTGGTGCAGATATCGATATGCTGTCCTGCATTCGGTTTGTCCATGAAAAGCTTGCGCTAACGCTTGAGGAGGCGCTGAACATGGCGTCGCTTTATCCAGCTGAGGCGATTGGATGCGAGACGAAAGGTCAGCTTGCGCCTGGCAAGGATGCCGACTTCCTGTTGCTCACCCCGCAACTCGACCTGGTTTCCACCTGGATCGCTGGCATATGCGTTCACAGCACAGCAACACATTCCGAGGCCAGGCGCGCATGATCGTTTGTTTCGACATTGGCGGAACCGCCATCAAGGGCGCGATTGCCTATTCACCTGAGGATATTCGTCCCTTTCCGCGTCAGCCGACGCCGGGCCAGGACTTCAATGCATTTGTCGGCGTCATCAGGTCAATCATTGCCGAGGCGGGAGAGACACCAAGCTGCGTGGCAATTTCCATCTGTGGCATTATAGATGTGGATAGCCGCCGCGCTGTCGTCGCCAATATACCCTGTCTCCATGGCCGTCTGCTGCAACACGATCTGGAAGAGGCCCTGGGCCTGCCTGTGCTGATTGCCAATGATGCCGATTGTTTCGCAATCGCCGAAGCCGGATTGGGCGCGGGGCGCGGCCACCGCGTGGTGTTCGGCGTTATTCTCGGTACAGGCGTCGGCGGCGGCCTGGTGGTCGATGGCAGGCTGATCAATAGCGATGGAGGCTTTGCCGGAGAATGGGGCCATGGACCAATTGCCGCGACCGAGGTCGGCGAACCGCCCGTCACCATACCTCGGTTTCAATGCGGCTGCGGTCAGAAAGGCTGTATCGACGCCATCTGTAGTGCGCGCGGCATGGAAAAGCTCCATACACACCTGAGCGGCGAAAACCGAACCAGTGAGGACATCGTCAAGGATTGGGAGACCGGCGAGCCCAAGGCAAGCCAGACCATTGCGGCATTTGTCGAACTGCTTTCCAGTCCACTTGCTCTTGTGGTCAACACAACGGGAGCAAGCATACTGCCAGTCGGCGGCGGCCTGTCCAATGCGACCATATTGGTTGAAGCCATCGACTTAGCCGTCAGGGCCAGGATCTTGCGACGGTTCAACTATCCTATCGTGGTTCCAGCGCAATGCCGACTGGAGCCGGGCCTGATCGGGGCCGCCTTGCTGGGGCTTGCAAGGCAAAATTAAACCCTGCCTTCAATTGCCGCTTTTCCTTTCAAATACCCTTTTCCTGTCAAATGCCCACAATCATAGCCGCGACAAACAGGAAGGCGGCGGCGCAAACAACAAAAGGAACTGCCCCGGCAATCCTTTCACGAATGCCAATCGAATGGCCGGTGACAGACTGCATGGCAGATTGAGACGTTCCGGCACTGGCCAATATAGGCGAGACGGCATCAAGCATCAGACGCTCAACAATACTCATCGCAGCCTCCTTCACAAAACGTGTATTTATAAAATAGGAAAAAACCACCGAGGAGAATTGCGTGGCAATTCTTGCGTTCTTCGCGAAGCTTTTGCTCCTGCTCGGCATATCGATCCTTGCCGGGCTGATCGTTACCTGGGTTGTCGTTCCAAAACCTAGAAAACACCGAGGTTTTCTTCTCACTCCGGATCGTCACAACAGGTTTATGTGTATCGCCCTCAACACGCGATTTGCTGTCTTCGGCCAGATCGAAAGGAACCCGAGTCAACCCAAACAGGTCGTAAGAAAACATATTTACAGCTATCGGCATCGTCACCCCTTTGAAAATTGCAGGACGTTCGCCCCGTTTATTTTCATTCCAACGCCACTCGATGGTGACAGTGATGTGCGTTTTCGTCAATATAGTCTATAAAATTACTATTCTACCTATTCACACAAATAGAGAAATTTTGTTTTCAAAACATCGAAAAGCCTAAAAGATCCTGTCCAGATCGAGCATCGGCCTCTCCGCCGCTCACTCATTCCGTATTCACCGCCTCCAATCACAATTTACAGACTTTGCATGCACGTAATTAACCGACGCAATGTATTTCATGTAAATCTAATTTTCTATTTCAAAATACCATGAAGTGAGATTCCCATGACAGGCCAACGGCTGGAACAGACTTTCGAGGAAGGGCCTGAACCTGACACCGAAAGCCCAGAACCCTTGCAATGCCGTCAGGCGCGAATGATTCGCCATCCCGATGCAACCCGAGCCATTATTCTGGATGCGGCCATTCAGGAGTTTGCCGCCAAGGGTTTCGCAGGCGCCCGGGTGGATGCTATCGCGTTGCGTTCGAAAACCAACAAACGAATGCTCTACCATTTCTTTGGAGACAAGGAGGGCCTTTACGTCGCAGTTCTCGAGGTGATTTTCTCCAATGTCACCGCTGCTGGAAAAAGCCTTCACCTGTCTCGCCGTCAACCGCTTGATGGCATACGTGAACTGGCTTTGCACACCTGGAACTATTTTCTGACCCACCCGGAATTCGTCAGCCTGCTTGCCACCGAAAACATTCTGAAGGCTGAATATTCAAGCCGGTCCAAGACCATTCCCTCGACCCATGCCCCCCTACTTGCGGAAATCGAAAAGCTGTTACAGCGAGGGATCGAGCAGGGCCTCTTTCGTGCCGATGTCAATCCGGTGACGGTCTATATGACGATTGCCGGGCTAAGCTTCTTCTACATCAACAATCGCTACACACTGGCGCTCAATCTTAACCCGAACGTCTGGCAACCGTCTGCTATCGACGCCTGGGGCGAACATATTGTGATGGTCACGCTGGCTTTCCTTGCGCCGGAAACCAGGACAGGAACCTGACTTGCGATCACCGCATAGAGCTTGTTTGCTCAGCCTTCCTCCCCACCCGCAAATGCTTTGCGCACAATGCCATGACGCTGAAGTTTGTCATAAAAGGTCTTGCGGGGAATTTTCAGGGCCTCGATGGTTTTGCGCACATCTCCCTCATAGTGGCTCAGGGTCTCACGCATGATATCCGCCTCGTAGCGATCAAGCCGTTCCGGCAAGGATAAACCAGGCAGATCGGTGACAACCACACTCCCGCCGCCCGAATCCATATCTTCCAACCCAAGAACGAAGCGTTCGGCAAAATGCGTCAATTCTCGCACATTGCCTGGCCAGTCGTGGTCCCGCAAATAACGCTCGACACCGTCTGACACCGGCGGTGGCTCGCGGCGGAACCGGCTAGCGGCCCGCTCAATGAAATGGGCAAACAACAGCGGCACGTCATCACGGCGTTCGCGCAAGGGTGGGATGGTCAATGTCACCACATTCAGGCGATAATAAAGGTCCTCGCGGAATTCACCGCGCTGGGCAGGATCACTGAGATCGACTTTGGCCGCGGCGACTACGCGCAGGTCCACCGGACGCACCTCGTTAATGCCGAGTGGCGAGACTTCCCGCATTTCCAGCACCCGCAGCATCTGCACCTGGGTCGCCGCAGGCATGCTCTCGATTTCATCGAGAAACAATGTGCCGCCGCTGGCATGTTCGATACGACCGATCCGCTTTTTCTGCGCACCGGTAAAGGCACCGGCCTCGTGGCCAAACAACTCGCTTTCGATCATGCTTTCCGGCAGGGTGCCGCAGTTCAATGCGACAAAATTGCCCTTCGCGCGTCGGCTCCAGCTATGCAGCAGGCTCGCCACCACTTCCTTGCCACTGCCAGTTTCCCCCGTCACCAACACATCGACGTCGGTATCGGCGATCTGGCGCAAAGTGCGCCGCAGCCGCTCCATAGCCGGTGTCTGACCAATCAGCGGTAAGCCGTCCTGGGCCGCATCGGCCACCTGACGCAGCTTGCGATTTTCCAATACGAGCCGCCGCATTTCAACGGCGCGATGGACGCTCTGCTGGAGCCTGTCGGTAGCAAACGGCTTGGTGATGAAATCATAGGCCCCGTCCTTGATCGCCTGTACCGCCATTGCAATATCGCCATGGCCCGTTACCAGAATGACTGGCAGATCCGGATCCAATGTCTTGACCCTGCTGAACAATTCCAGGCCATCGATATCAGGCATACGAATATCGGAAACGATGACGCCGCGAAAATCACTGGAAATCCGACGAAGTGCCTCCAGCGGCGCTGAAAATGCCTGAACAGAAAATCCTGCCAGTTCAAGGGTCTGCCCTGTTGCCGCCAGCAGATCCCGATCATTGTCGATCAGGATGACATTATTGGTCGCCGTCGCCTGCGATGACGTCATGATATATCCGCTTTCAAAAGATGGATGGTAAAGCATGTACCGGATGGCGTGCTCTCGACGCTAATCCGTCCGCCATAGTCACTGATGATGTCACGGGAAATTACCAGGCCGAGACCCAGGCCTTTTTCCTTTGACGTGGTGAAGGGGGTAAAAAGCAGACGCTTGATGTCCTCTGGAATGCCGGGACCGTTATCCTCAATGGTCACCACGACATGTTGGTCCGACTCTTGAACCGAAATGTCGACCCGGCCATCGCTGCGCTGCTCCAATGCTTCGAGCGCATTCTGCAGAAGATTGATTAAGACCTGCTCCAGGCGAACCCTGTTGCCTTTGACGGTCAGATCCGGCGCAACATCTGGAAGCGATAGTGCCTCCAGCCGCCCCGCAAAACGGCTGCGCAGCAGCATGACCGCACCCTCTATCGCCGCTCCAAGCGGCACTGGTTCCGGCGCGGTTCGACCCTTGCGGGCAAAAGCCTTCAATTCTTCGGTGATCGTGCCGATCCGCTCCGTCAGCGAAGCAATGGCGCCAAGATTGCTGTTTGCCTGTTCTGGCTGGGCACGTTCCAGAAACACCCTGGCATTTTCGGCATAGGCCCGGATCGTGGCGACAGGCTGGTTGATTTCATGGGCAACCCCCGCCGCGACCTGCCCCAGGATCGCCAACCGGTTGGCCTGGACCAATTCCTGCTGCACACCTTGCAGGCGCTGTTCTGTGGTCTTGTGGCCGGCGATCTCCAATTCCAGCCTGTCGCGGGCTTGTGAAAGGTCCCTGGTTCGTTCATCCACCCGCCGCTCCAGCTCCAGCTGGTCGGCCTCCACCCGCGCGAGGCGAATAACCGTTGCTTGCCGCCGCCAAAGAACCAGCGAGACGACCAGAAAAAATGGAGCCAGCAGGGCCAGGGTCAACAGTCGCCATTCCCGCGTCGAGGCTGCGATTGCCGGTTCAGTCGGGACGAGATAATTGAGATGCCAGTTGGTGGTCGGCACGGCAACCGATAGATCAAGGTAGTCAGCAGGTATGGCGCCGGGAAAAATCGTCCGCACCAAAAGCTCATCCGGTATAGCGCTGCCTGGCACCTGCTGGGCGCGATTGATCGGCAAGGCCTGCAAAGGCGCATCGCCGAACTGCAAACTGTTGCGTATTTGGGTCAATTCCTCTGGCTGCAACGTCGATAATGTCATGAAGCGCCAGGATGGAAGACTGGAAATCAGCACCACCCCATTCCCGTCGGTGACAAAAGCCGCTCGACCCTCTTCCCGCCAATCGCTTTCCAATTGCGCAAACTCTGCCTTCACGACCACAACCCCCAAAGGGGCATTAACCGGGCCGACACGCCTTGAAATATAGAGGCCTGGACGCTTGCTAATGTTACCGAGCGCGAAATGTTCGGCGGCACCGATCGCCATGGATCTACGAAAATAGTCCCGAAAAGAATAATCGACACCAACAAAGCTCACTGGCTCGCGCCAATTGCTGGAGGCGATGCCATGCCCTGTCGCGTCCGTGACGTAAAGAACCGAAGCACTTGTACCAGCCACCAACCGCTCAAGTTTATCGCTCAATCGTTCCGTCGCAGCGACTGTGTGTAGGCTCAAGGCATCAACAACCTGCTGGTCCTCCGACAAGAGTAACGGCAAGGACCGCGGTCGCTCCAAAACCGCCCGCAGGAAAGCAACCTTGAGATTGGCGCTAGTACGTGCCTGCTCGGACAAATCCTCCAATGCCGCAGTGCGGGCGTAACGGCCTGCCAAATAAAGCGCAAGGAGAGTGACGACACAGGCTAGGAACGCCAGAAAAAGCCAGGGCTTTCGCGGGCGCCTCGCATAGGCAGGCAGGGATCTGGGCTTGTCATGCACGATAATCATGATCAACTTTGTGCATTTTTCCGCACAACACACAAGACACCGAGCGAAAACTCGCGCGAAAATCCGCAGTGGATCATGGCTGAAACACGGCTTTTCAAAGGCTTGCCCCGGGATTGTTCTCTGGCACGGCAATTGCTTGAGCAATACCGAACATCGATGTCGATGTTGGCACGTTACATAAGCTCCCGGGAGGCCGATGGAATCGGTTGGGAGCACCTACCGGAGGGACCCGATGCATATTTCCACCTCTACCGCCCCACAGGGCGGCAAGCTCCCATTTTACCGTCATCTGTATTTCCAGGTTATCGTTGCGATTATCGGCGGCATCCTGCTAGGGCATTTTTATCCACAAACGGGCGAATCTCTCAAACCACTTGGTGATGCTTTCATCAAGCTCGTCAAAATGGTCATAGCACCGGTTATCTTCCTGACCGTGACCACCGGTATTGCCGGCATGTCCGATCTGAAAAAGGTCGGTCGTGTTGCCGGCAAGGCGATGATCTATTTTCTGTTCTTCTCCACGCTCGCACTCGTCATCGGCATGGTCGTATCGAATATCCTGCAACCCGGTGCCGGCATGCATATCAATCCGGCGACGCTCGACGGCAAGTCTGTTGCCAACTATGCCCAACAGGCCCATGATACGACAATTACCGGCTTCCTGATGAACATCATACCGGACACGATCGTTGGTGCTTTTGCAAAAGGCGACATTCTCCAGGTTCTGTTCTTCTCGGTGCTGTTCGGCCTGGCTCTCGCCATGGTCGGCGACCTCGGAAAGCCAGTCACCAACATCTTGCAAGCGTTCACGGCGCCGATCTTCAAGCTCGTCACCCTTCTCATGAAGGCCGCACCAATTGGTGCTTTCGGCGCAATGGCCTTCACCATCGGCAAATACGGCATTGGCTCGATCGCCAACCTGGCGTTCCTGATCGCGACATTCTACCTGACGTCACTGCTATTCGTTTTCGTCATTCTTGGCGGCGTTGCCCGCTATAACGGCTTCTCCATCCTGGCGCTGATCCGTTATCTTAAAGAAGAACTGCTGCTGGTGCTGGGGACCTCGTCTTCAGAATCCGCACTTCCTGGCCTGATGGCCAAGATGGAGCAAGCAGGTTGCAAGCGCTCGGTTGTCGGCTTAGTTATCCCAACCGGCTATTCCTTCAACCTTGATGGTACCAACATCTACATGACGCTGGCAGCGCTGTTCATCGCCCAGGCGACGGATATCCAGCTTTCATTTGGCGACCAGATCCTGCTGCTGCTTGTGGCTATGCTCAGCTCGAAGGGGGCCGCAGGCATTACCGGCTCGGGCTTCATCACCCTGGCTGCAACGCTATCCGTCGTCCCTTCGGTCCCAGTCGCCGGCATGGCGCTAATCCTCGGCATTGACCGGTTCATGTCCGAATGCAAGGCATTGACCAATTTCATTGGCAACGCCGTGGCAACTATCGTCGTCGCCCGCTGGGAAAATGAACTCGATCAAACGCAGTTCCGTGCTGCCATGGCGGGTGAGTTGCCGGAAGAAATCGATATCGTTGCCAAACCGGTTCCAACGGCCGCCTGATAAACCCGGACCCCAAACACAACAAAGCCCCGGCATATTCAGCCGGGGCTTTCCTTTGGACAATCAAGCAGAATTAAAGAAGATGATCGCTGGTCGTTGTCGTCGCAGCCGCATACTCCTCAAGGGAATAGGCCTTGATATAATCGACCTTCAACTCTGAGCCATCGCTGAAATCAGAACTGCTTGGCGTCCCGGCCATCCCGCCAACCGCCAGATTGACCACCATATACATCGGCTCATGCATATCTGACGGCGTATCCGTTTGATGCACGGCAACGTCATCAATATACCAGGTCAACGTCGTTTCCGTCCACAACACCCCGTAGGTATGATAGCCTTCGGTATCGGTGTAAACCGTCGTGGCATCGGATGTCTGCTCGCCAGTTTCATTGCTGTGAGCGGTCACAATGACTTCGCCTTGGTTCTGGCCACGCATTTCGACCACATCCAGTTCCGGTGGCCAACTCCCGTCAGCCGGCAGTAGCCAGAATGCCGGCCATGCGCCCTGATCATCAGGCATATCGGCGCGGATTTCGAAATAACCGTAGGTCTGGCTAAACGTGGACTCGGTGCTAAGCATGCCAGAGGTATACTCATAACCATTGATCTGGCTCTGGATATCTTCCGAAGCAACGGATGCGGTGATGGTCAACACACCGTCAGAGATGGAGAAAGGATTGACCGACGACGTCGCCTCATAGGACGGATTGATATACCATTGCAACTCGCTGTTATCGACCAAAGTGCCGCCATTGGACGCAAACCAGCTATAGCCCGTATCCCAAGTTCCGCTCGTGCCGTCATGCAGGGACAAGCTGTTGAAATCATCTGAAAATGTTTGCGTGAGATTGGTACGATCCAGTGTCAACTGAAACTGGTCGGAGGTAAAATCGGAAATTACGGTATCACTGAACAGGATGCTTTCGCCATTGCCGAGATCGAGTGAAACATCACTTCCGGTCTGGGTCATATGACTTTGTACTTCGGTAAAGTCCGAGAAATCATAATTCTGCAAGCGCACGGTATCATCGCTGGAGAAATCAGTGATCCTGTCGCTGCCATTGCCGCTGCTGAATACAAAGGTATCGGCGCCGCCGCCGCCGATCAGGACATCGTTGCCACCATAGCCGTCAATGGTCTGGATACCTGTGCCGCCGGTGATGATGTTGTTCAGGCTGTTGCCGAAAGCATATCGGTTATCGCCTGTCACGACCAGGTTTTCAATGCCATCGCCAAGCGTGTAACTCATCCAGGTATTGACGGTGTCAACACCCGCGCCCCCTGATTCGCTGGCGCGATTAATACTGGAATAGAGATAATAGACATCGTCACCCGTGCCACCATTCATAGTGACACTGACCGAGCTATCCCCATACATTGCATCGTTGCCGCTTGATCCATTCAGCGTCAGGCCACTTCCCGTTGCTGAATACCAATGGGTCGGATCGCCACTATAATAAAGCGCCTCGCCCAAGCTGTTGAGAAGATATTTGCTGGCCATGCGAACCTCTTTCAGTTGCAGTCAACACCTTACCCCTTTGGGAATGATAGGACTTTATTCGCCGAGAACCAAACGATCTTTCCCGTAATGATAATGTTTTTTCAGTTCCGTAGGCCTTGAACGAGCCATCTCGGCTGATTTCGAAGCGGTCATATCAAAATAGAACAATTATATCGATTAAACCCCATAGAGCGCCAACAGCAGGGGATCGACACCGAACAACACTTCATGGAAGGCAAACAGCAAAGCGAAGGTGCCTGCTGCGGTCAGGACAAGCGCCATCGACATGTCGCGGTCCAGACGCAATCTGGCACGGCCAGACAAAATAGCGGCAAAGGGCAGAACCGACGTTGCGGCACCCAATTCCGGCCCAACTGCGTCGATAATTTTCCGACTGCGGCGCTCCAGTACCGCCATTCCCACCAGCGAGAAAAGCGAAAATCCGCCAAATAGAATAACGCCACGCATTTCACCATTTGGGAAAATATGACCGAAAGCCCAGAGGAAAAATCCCCACAAAACCGGATGACGGGTTATCGAAACGATGGCACCAGGCTTTCGCCCTGACCTGAAGGTCACCGAATATGGGTTGGGACTGATCAAACCGCACACAACCAGAAAAAGACCGATCGGCACGAGCACCAGCGTCAGCCATGCCTGCCAGGCCCTGTCCATCCACAGCGCCACGTCATCGGCTTCCATGAAGGCGAAGAATATCCAGACCAAGCCTGCCAGCGACAGGATCGAATAGAGAACCATATAGGTCGTGCGCCCCAGACGGGACACAAGCCGACCTTTGATGCTGGGTAGTGCCGGGACGGAATGCGTCAACACAAAGGAAATCAACGCCAGGACCAGGTTAGCCATGTAACCATCCCATAACGCACACATCAATGAGAGACAGCAAACCACACACTCCTAAGGCCGAGGCCGCTGCACCATGACCATAGGCAACGCCCCAGGCTTCTTGATAGCGCGTCCCTTTTCAAGGAAACCGCATTCCACTTTTCCCGGATAAACTCAAGCCAGGCCCCCACCTTTTGAGGGTCACAAACGCGCGATTTGCGCAAGATCAAAGTGATGCCGCATCCGGTGATTTAAAAGCGTGAGCGAAGAGACACAAAAGAGAGTGAAACACCATGCATATCGCCTTGAAGCGCCTCGCCGCCCTTACCATCATCGGCGCGATGTCGACGGCATCGGCCTTCGCCGCTGATTACGAAATCCATATGCTGAACAAGGGGGCCGATGGCACACCCATGGTGTTCGAACCAGCCGCGCTGAAAATCGCTCCTGGCGACACCGTAACCTTCATCCCAACGGACAAGGGACACAGTGCCGAGGCCATTACCGGCCTGGTACCTGAGGGTGCGGAGGTCTTCAAAGGCAAGATCAATGAAACCGTGAAGGTGACATTCACCCAAGTCGGTGCTTACGGCGTCAAATGTGCACCGCATGTTGGCATGGGCATGGTGGCCGTTGTGGTGGTCGGCGACGTTCCGCCCGCCAACGCCGCTGCCTTTGCGGCCTCGACCCTGCCCAAAAAAGCCAAGGACAAATTGCTGGCTGAACTGGATACGCTGCACTGAAAATCGACTGCGCAGACCGAAAAATTACCATAAAAACAAAGCCGCCGTTCCCTCAGGACCGGCGGCTATTTTGTCTTCAGTCCATGTCAGCGAAGACTATTCCCGTTCACCGGTGAAATTCAGCAGAAGCTGGAAGATATTGACGAAGTTCAGGTAAAGCGAAAGAGCGCCGAACACTGCCAGCTTTTGGCGCGATTCCTGATCGATATTTTCGGCATATTGCTCCTTGATATTCTGGGTGTCCCAAGCCGTCAGGCCGACGAAAACCAGGATACCAATCACCGAGATCGCAAATTGCAGCGCGCTGGAGCCTAAGAAAATGTTGACGATGGAGGCGATGACCACGCCAATCAGACCCATCATCAGGAAGGAGCCGAATTTCGACAGGTCACGCTTTGTGGTGTAGCCGTAAAGGCTCATGGAGCCGAACATGGTTGCGGCGATGAAGAATGTCCGCGCAATGCTGGTACCGGTAAAGACCAGGAAGACTGAGGCCATCGACAGGCCCATGACCGCACAAAACGCCCAGAACGCCATCTGCGCCGCACTGGCCGACATGGTCTGAATGCGGAAGGAGAAGAAAAACACGAAGGCGAGCGGTGCAAGCATCACCACCCATTTCAGCGGCGACTGGAAAATCGGCACATACAGCGCTGGTGTCGAGCCGACAATAAACGCAACAAGACCGGTGATGACCAGGCCAAGGGCCATATAATTGTAAACGCTTAGCATATGCCTACGCAGGCCCTGATCGAACAAGGCACCCGCCTGCGCCTGTGCGCCGAAAGGATAGTGTTTATTCACAGGTTCCATAATTGAGGTCTCCTCTTGATGTTCAGGCTGACAATGAATGTCACGCCATAAGTCATTACAGGCCCGCCGCTTTTTAACGCGGCGCCAACCCGGTTTCAGTAAAGCGTCCTGGCAAGCTGGCCAGCCACATCTGTCAATTCGTCGCCCGAGCGGTCCTTCGACACCAGCGCGTAAGCGACCTCGCCGATCTGCCAATAAGCAGCCTTTGCACCATCCGTCTGAGCGAGCGTGACATTCTGGACAGCGAAGGAGCCCGTGCGGGCGGCAAACAACGTTACCTCCGAGCCCCGCTTCGGTTTGACGGCGATTTCAACACTCGGTCCGTAAGCCGAGGGGAAAATCTGGCTATCGGCAATCGTCCAATTGCTGGGCATATCCGGCATGACGATGCCAGTCGCAGAGCGAATTTCCTTGCGGTCAAACATTGGCGCCCCGGCTTGGCCGTCACTCCCTTGAACCTGCGTGACCTGATGAGGATGAAGACTTTCCCGCAACAATGTCGTTTCATGGGCTTGTAATGCTTCGCGCACGAAGGCCGGTGTCGGCACGGAGGCGACAACCTGGGTGGCCGCGAATGGATTGATAACGGAATGCGCGACCCAACCAACGCCGATAAAAATAGCCACCGCAGCCGCCCGGCGCAGCACTGTCATGCGGCCTGCCTGCATCAAAGCCTGCTCCAGCTGGCGAGCCGCATCCCGGGTCTCCGGCCGCGCCGCGCCCAAATCAAGCGCCACTCGGTCATGGGCCAGCCCCAAGCGCAACTCGTCGCGCACACGCAGATCGGCCATCATCCGCGCCGCTGCATCGGGATGCCTGGAAAGATAGGCCTCGACCTCGATCCGCCGCTGAACGGTCAGTTGATCGTCGATATAGGCCTGTAGATCAAAATCCAAAACTGGATCAGGATGGTGTATCATCGGAACCTCCAACAATGCGAAGGCCTACCGGTTTGGAGCCGCCCTGCCCTCTTTGGGCTGGCTTCTCAACCGGTGGCGGTAGCGCCCGCCGTCCCGCATCTGTCATTTCAAGATCGCGCAGCCGCGCCCGCGCCCGCGACAGCCGCGACATCAGCGTGCCAACTGGAATATTCAAAACATCGGCAGCCTCCTGGTAGGAGAGCTCTTCGATCGCCACGAGATGCAGGGCCTGGCGCTGCTCTTCCGGCAAATCCATAAAGGCTCGGCGCACCTGCGCCAACCGCACCACATGCTCCTGCTCGGCCCCTATGACCGGATCGACAAGATCAGCTGCCAGCGCATCGCGCCTCGCCGCAGATCGCCTGCGTCGCAAGCTATCCACGTGGGTATTGTGCAGGATCGAAAACAACCATTGGCGGATATTGCCACCGCGCCGGAAGCTGTTCTGGTGCTCATAGGCCCTGACCAGGGCATCGTTGACGAGATCCTCGGCTTCATCGGTATTGCGCACAAGCGACAGGGCATAACGCCTCAGCGCTGCCAATTGTCCAATCACGTCAAAGGGGCCGGATCTGTTGTTCATACCCCTATATACGCAGGAGAGGCTGTTGATATTCCCGGGGACGAATAATTTTTTGCCAATTTTCCGATTCCGGGTGAAACCGTTGGCGCACCCGCATTGGCCAGGCAGTTTTTCAAGGGTGCGACAATTTGATTATTGCCATTTCGAGCCTTTTGCCACGACAAAAAGTGGCATTTTTCATCTCGCAACTGCGAAGAGAACTTCGATGGAACCCACTGATTCGCAAGGGTTTTTGAAAGGCATACCCGCACCACTGCGATAGCACACAACAACCATAGGAGGATATATTTCCTATATTAGCGACACTCCCTGCGACAAAACGCGCATTTAATCTCACCGGAAAAGGATTAATTCGCGCTTATGCGCTTGATGAGAGTCAAAGTAATGAAAAAATTCCCGATCCTATCCTCCCTCCTGCTTTTGCCCATGCTGCTGCTTTCGGGCTGTAACATGGTGGTGATGTCCCCCGCCGGTGACATTGCAGCGCAACAACGCGACCTCGTGGTCTTCGCCACCGTGTTGATGCTGATCATTATCGTCCCGGTGATCCTGCTGACGTTTTTCTTTGCGTGGAAATATCGCTCTTCCAACACCTCGGCGGTCTATCTGCCGGACTGGAACCATTCCACCAAGATTGAAATCCTGATCTGGTCGGCACCCGTCGCCATCATTCTGGTTCTGGGAACGGTAACCTGGATCTCCACACATAAGCTCGACCCCTACCGCCCTTTGGAGCGGATTGATGCCGAGCGAACCATTCCCGCCGACGTGAAGCCGCTGACTGTTGAAGTCGTCGCTCTCGATTGGAAGTGGATGTTCATCTACCCGGACCTCGGGATTGCCACGGTCAACGAACTGGCAGCACCGGTTGATGTTCCGATCAATTTCAAGATTACCGCTCAGTCGGTGATGAACTCCTTCTATATCCCGGCGCTTGCTGGCCAGATCTACGCCATGCCTGGCATGCAGACCAAGCTGCACGGCGTGATCAACAAGGAAGGCGTTTATGACGGTTTCTCGGCCAACTATTCTGGCGCTGGTTTTTCCAACATGCGCTTCAAGTTCCACGGTCTGACCGATCAGGGCTTTGCCGACTGGGTAGCTCAGGTCAAGGCGAAAGGCACCGCGCTTAACCGCGACGCCTATATCAAGCTTGAAAAGCCAAGTGAAAAAGATCCGGTGCGCTACTTTGCATCCGCCGACAAGGATCTTTTCAACGCCATCATCAATATGTGTGTCGATCCTGCGAAAATGTGCATGAGCAACATGATGCATATCGACATGATGGGCGGAGCTGGCAAGGAAAGCGCCGAGAACCGCGAGAAACTGCAATATGACAACCGTGGTGTCGATCTGAGTGTCACGCCAGGCCATGGCACCGACGCGAATGCGCCACAGGATCATTCGCAGGCTGCTCCTGCTACCGACAGCATGCCCGTCGCATCCACAACTGACGCCGGCAACCACACAATGCATCATTCGATGGCCGATCATTCCATGCCTGGAATGGACATGCCTGACACAGATAACGGCGCGACCGCGCCAGCTCAGCCTAAAAACTGAGCCGGCAATCTCGCGATATTCAACTTAAACGGGGCCTCCCATGTTCTCAAACCCTGACCTTATGAAGTTCATCTTCGGCCGGTTGACCCTAGATGCGATCCCGTATCACGAACCCATTCTCGTGCTGACCTTTGTGGCTGTCGCGATCGGTGGCATTGCCGTGCTCGGCGCCGTTACCTACTTCCGCCTCTGGGGCTATCTCTGGAATGAATGGTTCACCAGCGTCGATCACAAGAAGATCGGCGTGATGTATGTCATTCTGGCGCTGATCATGCTGTTGCGCGGCTTTGCCGATGCCTTGATGATGCGTGGCCAGCAGGCCATGGCCTTCAACGGCAATGAAGGCTTTCTGCCGCCGCATCATTATGACCAGGTCTTCACCGCCCATGGCGTGATCATGATCTTCTTCATGGCCATGCCGTTTGTAACCGGCTTGATGAACCTCGTCGTTCCCTTGCAGATCGGCGCGCGCGACGTGTCCTTCCCGTTCCTCAACAACTTCTCCTTCTGGATGACGGTTGCAGGTGCGGTGATCGTAATGATTTCGCTGTTCGTCGGTGAATTCGCCCGTACCGGCTGGCTGGCTTATCCGCCGCTTTCGGGTGGCGATTACAGCCCCGGCGTCGGCGTCGATTACTACATCTGGGGACTTCAGGTGGCCGGTGTCGGAACGACATTATCAGGCATCAACCTGATTGCGACCATCGTCAAGATGCGCGCTCCGGGCATGACCATGATGAAGATGCCAATCTTCACCTGGACCTCGCTCTGCACCAACGTGTTGATCGTTGCCAGCTTCCCGATCCTGACTGCCACGTTGGCTCTGCTGACGCTCGACCGTTATGTCGGCACCAATTTCTTCACCAACGATCTCGGCGGCAACCCGATGATGTATGTGAACCTGATCTGGATCTGGGGTCACCCGGAAGTCTATATTCTGGTTCTGCCCGCCTTCGGCATTTTCTCAGAAGTGGTTTCGACCTTCTCCGGCAAGCGCCTGTTTGGCTATACATCGATGGTTTACGCCACGGTCTGTATTACGGTCCTGTCCTACCTGGTGTGGCTGCATCACTTCTTCACCATGGGTTCGGGCGCCAGCGTCAACTCGTTCTTCGGCATCACGACGATGATCATCTCGATCCCGACGGGTGCCAAGATCTTCAACTGGCTGTTCACGATGTATCGTGGCCGCATCCGGTTCGAAGTGCCGATGCTTTGGACCATGGGCTTTATGGTGACTTTCGTGATCGGCGGCATGACCGGCGTTCTTCTTGCCGTGCCACCAGCCGACTTCGTCCTGCACAACTCGCTGTTCCTGATCGCCCACTTCCATAATGTCATCATTGGCGGCGTGGTGTTCGGGCTGATGGCTGGCGTCACGTTCTGGTTCCCGAAAGCGTTCGGCTACAAGCTCGATCCGTTCTGGGGCAAGATGTCCTTCTGGTTCTGGTTGGTTGGCTTCTACTTCGCCTTCATGCCGCTGTATGTTCTCGGCCTGATGGGTGTCACCCGCCGCATGAGCCAGTTCGACGATCCGTCGCTGCAAATCTGGTTCATCATCGCTGCATTTGGTGCCTGCCTGATTGCGCTTGGTATCGCCTCCTTCGTCATCCAGCTCGTCGTCAGCTATTTCAAGCGTCACGAACTGGCGGACCTGACGGGCGACCCATGGAATGGCCGGACTCTGGAATGGTCTATTTCTTCGCCACCGCCGGCCTATAACTTCGCTTTCACGCCAGTCGTCCATGATACCGACGCCTGGGATGACATGAAGAAGCGTGGCTATAGCCGTCCTCTGCTGGGCTTCAAGCCGATCCACATGCCGAAGAATACCGGCACGGGCGTTATCCTTGCGGGTCTCAGCGTTGCCATGGCATTCGGCCTGATCTGGTACATGTGGTGGTTGGCCATCGTGTCTTTCGTGGCGATCATCGCAGTGTCGATCTCGCACACGTTCAACTACAACCGCGACTTCTATATCTCCGCCGAAGAGGTGGTGAATACCGAGGCAACGCGGACCGCGCTTCTGGCAAGGAAGGGGTGATCAGATGGATCCCAGAACTTTAAAAACCGCAAAGCCGGAATTCTACCTGACGGAAGAGCATCATCCGGAAAGCAGCACGAACCTTGGGTTCTGGCTCTACCTGATGAGCGACTGCCTGATCTTCGCAATGCTGTTTGCCACCTATGCCGTGCTCGGTCGCAATTATGCGGCTGGCCCGGCTCCGGCCGACCTGTTCGACCTGAAACTGGTAGCGATCAATACAGCCATGCTGCTGTTTTCCTCGATCACCTATGGCTTTGCCATGCTGTCGATGGAGAAGAACAACAAGGCCGCTACGCTGATCTGGCTGGGCGTGACCGGTGTATTCGGCGCAATCTTCCTGGCGCTCGAACTCTATGAGTTCGTTCACCTGATCCATGAAGGAGCAGGTCCAAATCGCAGTGCCTTCCTGTCAGCCTTCTTTACGCTGGTCGGCACCCACGGTTTGCACGTTACCTTCGGCATCATCTGGCTGGTAACGCTGATGGCCCAGGTCGGCAAGCATGGACTGGTCGAAGCAAACCGCCGTCGCCTGATGTGCCTCTCGATGTTCTGGCACTTCCTCGACGTTATCTGGATTGGCGTATTCTCCTACGTCTACCTGCTGGGAGTGATCGGATGAACGACAATTCGCACGCACATTCGCATGGCCACGGCCATGATCATCACCATGGCGGCCACGAAGCCAGCCACGGCTCGATGAAGACCTATATGATCGGCTTTATCTTGTCGGTCATCCTGACGTCGATCCCGTTCTATCTGGTGATGAGCGGCAGCCTGACCAACAAGGCCTTGCTGGCTGGTATCGTCATGGGCCTCGGTGCCATCCAGGTTGTGGTTCATATGATCTACTTCCTGCATATGAATACCAAGTCGGAAGGCGGCTGGAACATGATGGCGTTGATCTTCACCATCATCGTTGTCGTTATCGCGCTCTCCGGCTCACTCTGGGTCATGCATCACTTGAACACCAATATGATGCCGATGAGCCCGGACATGATGCGTAACGTTCCGTAGGGACGCCGATATCCGATCGGGCGGCATATTCATGTCGCCCGATCCGTTTCAGGACGATTGATACATGTCAGACCAGCAGGCCATCAGGCGTATTTCGATAAAGAAGGTTGCACTATCCAGCTTTCTATTGCTGGCAACGGCCTTGTTCATAGCCCTCGGCATCTGGCAAATCGAACGCCTTGGCTGGAAACAGGCATTGATCGCTCGCGTCGATGCACGTGTTCATGCCGAGCCGGTGGATGCACCATCCCCAGAGCAATGGCCGTCCGTCAATCGAGACGCCGATGAATACCGCCATATCAAGGCCTCCGGCATTTACGAGCACGACAAGGAAACCCTGGTCTACGCCGCCACGGAAATGGGCGCGGGCTATTGGGTCATGACCCCCCTAAAGACTGAAAACGACGGAACCCTGTTGATCAACAGGGGCTTTGTACCGATTGACCGCAAAGACCCTACCCGCCGGGCACAAGGTCAAATCCCTGGAAACGTGACAGTAAGCGGCCTTCTGCGCATCAGCGAACCGAATGGAACCTTGCTGCGCTCCAATGATCCCAATGCCGATCGCTGGTATTCACGCGACGTCGCAGCCATTGCCGACAAGCGCGATCTGACCCAAGTGGCGCCGTTTTTCATGGATGCCAGCAAAAGCGATGTGCCGGGCGGCTATCCGGTCGGCGGCTTAACCCAGATCCGTTTTCCCAATAGCCATCTTCAATATGCAATAACCTGGTTTGCGATGGCCGTGATGAGCCTGGCATTCCTATGGTTCCTTCTGACGCGTAAAAGCGCCGCAGAAGACACCCACGACATGTGATCGAGACCAAGGCTGCTGGAAACAGCATCGCTATTTCATAGTGATAAAGCCACCCAAGACGGCCCTCACCTTCGGAGTAGGAGGGTGAAACGAGGACGTCAACTGTCAAACCGAGCCTAATAGCTTGACAATTCAACACATAACTATGTGATTTAATTTAACTATCATTGGGCATGGCGGAAGAGGTGGGATTCGAACCCACGGTACGGTCTCCCGCACGCCGGTTTTCAAGACCGGTTCCTTAAACCACTCGGACACTCTTCCTAAGCCCGATGCCGTATGCCGACATCCAGACTCTGTCTGGTTTGCAACAGAATCTCTGGCAGGCGTTATATCCAGCCGATCAGGAACGTCAACCACTTTACAGCGCGTCAATGACACAACATGCGAACCAGATTTGCCTTCAACGCTGCTTTTGCGAGGAATAGTCCTCAAGCATTGGGTAAAGAGCAGCAAGCGCCAGAGGTATCGCCAGAAACCCCGCAGCGGAAACGCCGATTCGTTGAAACAGGATAGCCCCGACCACGCCGCCGCCGAAAAATAATCCAACCATGCGCACCAGCAGCCAAAGCTTCGCTAAATCGGCCCGGACCGGCGGGTATGTGACTTTACCATTTGAGTATCCGTTCCAATAGAACAGCTTACCAAGTTCGATGCCGGTATCGGTAACCAAGCCCGTCACATGCGTCGTTCTAATGCGCGCACCGGAGAGTTTTGTGATGATGGCATTCTGCAAGCCCATGATGAAGCAGAGAAGCATGACGATGAAAGCGATGGCCTCGCTCTTTTCGCTGAAGCTGATCGCCCCGGAAAGGGCAAACACCCCCATCAACCACGCCTCGACCGCCAGCGGCAGTGCATAGACCGATTTCAAATCCCGCCTGCGGCCCCAATTGATCAAAATTGCAGAAAAACCAGCGCCTGCAAGAAAGAAACAAAGCGCGAGCAACCCCATTAGCAAAAGTTTTAAATCGCCCAACACCAGATTGTCAGCCATAGACGAAACAATACCCGACATGTGAGACGTATATTGACCGACCGCCATAAAGCCGCCAGCATTGGCCGCGCCGGCAATAAAGGTCAGATAAAACGCCAAATGGCGGTCGCTCGTCTCGGTGCGATCGCGATGGGCAAGACTTTTCAAGTGGCTTTTCATGATGGATACGAGTCGGGCAAGCGCCAAGTCGGCGGGTTAAAGATGCAGTTTTCAGTCCGGGCTGATCGATTTGCAAGCCCAGACACGGGCCACAGCAGCCAATCCGATGCGCCGTGGCATGATTGTGGCTCTAACCGAACATGAATAGCCGCCACATGTCGGCACTCCATCTACCATAAGCACGTAAACTTATGTAAAACTTGAAACCCCTGGTCGATTTTCACTTATAACAGGCCACCGCCACCAAGAGCAGAAAAATGACGCGTGTTCTTTTGATTGATGACGACCTGGAATTTACCGGATTGCTTTGCGAATATCTGACGGATGAAGGGTTTGATGTACTCTCGACAGACGATGGCGCCAAGGGGCTTGCTGTTGTCGACAGTGGCGCGACCGATATCATCGTTCTCGACGTCATGATGCCAATCATGAATGGCGTCGATGTGTTGCAGAGCATCCGAAAATCCAGTGAAATTCCTATCGTCATGTTGACAGCCAGGGGGGATGACAAGGATCGGATTACCGGACTAGACCTTGGTGCCGACGATTACGTCTCCAAGCCCTGTTCGCCCGGTGAACTGGTCGCCCGGCTGCGGGCAATATTGCGTCGGACGGGCAAAACACCGCCCGAACTTCCATCTCAACCGCTCAAAAGCGGCGAGCTCATTCTTTATCCGACAAGCAGGCAGGCGCATATCAATGGTGAGGCTCTCGCCTTGACCGGCACGGAATATAATCTTCTGGAGCTTCTGGTTCGTAATGGCGGCAAGGTCGTTTCCAAACACGATATTTCCCAAAGCGTATTCGGCAGGCCCCTGACGCCATTCGACCGGCGCATCGATGTTCATCTGAGCAGTATCCGCCAAAAACTCGGCCTCAGAAAAGACAGACAAAGCTGGATCCAGTCTGTTCGGGGGCAGGGTTATATTCTGCTACAGGACAGCTGATGCCGCGGCTTTTCTGGCGTTTTTTCGTCATTGTCTGGCTGACAATCACGCTGACAACCATGCTTGGCATATCGCTTCCACGGTTCAACGGCCAGCTCCCACCACACATGCGCATCGCTGAAGTGCAGAACAAGATCATTGCCGCGCAAATCGCCGAGATGCTCCAACGTGTCGGGCCGCAGGAGACACAGGCGTTTATCCGCAGCATAACACCCACAGGAGACGATGGGAATTTCCAACTCCAGGCAGTGCCGACGGCTGCCCCGCAAACCTGCACCAAGGATCAATTTCCAGGCAGCATTGCCATATCCTACGCCAACCAATGCTATACCCTCACCATTGATGAATCATCTATCGGCAATGACTGGCCACTTGTGTTGCCTTGGCTGATAGGCCTCGTCGCCAGCCTGTTTTCTGCCTACCTGTTGACGAAATATCTGCTGACACCCATTGAGCGGCTTCGCCACGGGCTGAAAACACTAGCAGAAGGACACTTCAGCATCCGCATCCACGATCGCGTCAAAAATCGAAAGGATGAAATCGGAATTCTGACAGAGCATTTCGACATCAGCGCCATGCGCCTACAGGAACTGCACGAGAGCCGGGAGCGGCTGTTTCATGATATTTCCCACGAACTACGCTCACCCCTTTCACGCCTGCAAGCTGTTACAGGTATCCTGCGAAAAAACCCAGGCCGCCTGCCCGGCCTGCTGGATCGCATGGACCACGAAATCGAGCGGCTGGACCGGCTTGTCGGTGAGATCCTCACCCTGGCCAGACTATCCTCCAAGACAGATGAAGAAAATCAGCTCCTGGTTATCGATATTCTCGATATTCTTGATGAGATTGTTCAGGACGCTACTTTTGAGGCACAGGAAAAGGCCGTATCAATTGATTTTCAGCGCAGTGGTAGTTTCGTCGCCGCTGTCAATGGCGAACTTATCTATCGGGCTATTGAAAACGTCCTGCGCAATGCGATCAAATATACCGGAGAGGCGACAGTCATCCTGATTTCGACGACCATCTCGCAGAATGGACTGATACTCACCTTCACGGACGAAGGTCCTGGCGTCAAGGAAGAAGACCTTGAGAGTATTTTTCGCCCCTTTATCAGTTCAGGCAGCAGCGGCAGTGCATCCGGATATGGCCTTGGCCTGGCAATAGCCAAGACGGCGGTGGAGCGGCATGGAGGCAAGGTCTTTGCCGGCAATGTCAAGCCGAAAGGCTTGCGGATCACCATGATATTGCCCGGCGATAGCGACACCCGGTCGGAAAACAACAACGCCATGCGGCAGAACTGATACCAAGGGCCATCTTCGATGACCCTTGGTATGACGCAAAGCGTTATCGTCTCTTGAAAAGCCTATTCGCCGAAGACCATGCCCTTGGTCAATTCCAGCGCCTGACGCTCGAAGAGACCGCGGTAAATGCCTGGTTTCATTCTGATCAGGCTCTCATGCGTCCCCTCCTCGGCGATCCGGCCATGATCGAACACCAGCAGCCGGTCGAGGGCTCGCACGGTCGACAACCGATGCGCCACGACCAGGGTGGTTCTGCCCTGCATAAGCCGTTCCATGGCTTCCTGGATCAGCATTTCCGATTCCGAATCCAGGCTTGACGTTGCCTCGTCCAGAATAAGGATCGGCGCATCCGCAAGGAAGGCACGGGCGATCGCAATCCGCTGGCGTTCACCACCCGAAAGCTTGATGCCACGCTCACCCACCAGTGTGCCGTAGCCCTTCGGCAAGGCCTCGATAAAGCCATGGGCACTGGCAAGCCTTGCAGCAGTCTCGATTTCCTGCTCGCTGGCCGAAGGCCTTGCATAGGCAATGTTTTCGGCAAGCGAGCGATGAAACAGGATCGGCTCCTGCTGCACGATGGCGATCTGCTGGCGTAACGAGGTTTGGGCAACGAGCGCAATATCCTGACCGTCTATCCGGATTGCCCCGCCGTTGACGTCATGCAAGCGCTGAATGAGCTTGATGAACGTTGTCTTGCCTGAACCGGAATGGCCAACCAGCCCAACCTTCTCGCCGGGTTGGATCACGACGGAAAAGTCCTTATAGAGCGGCGCAAAATGATTGCCGTAGTGAAAGGACACCCGATCAAATTCGATCTCGCCACGTTCGATCACAACAGGTTTTGCACCGGCCACATCCACGACGCCCAGAGGTTGGCCATGCAGGAAAACTAGTTCCTCCATGTCATTGACCGATCTCTGCAAGTTACGGATATGCATACCAATTTCCCGCAGATAGCCCTGTAGGATGAAAAAGGCCGTCAGCACGAACGTGATGTCACCGGGGCTGGCCTTGCCAGCACTCCATAGCCAAAGAGCCAGACCCAAAACGCCACCGCGCAACACCATCAGCAAGGCTGCCTGCAGGCTGCCGTTCAGCGTGCCGCGTGTCCAGGTGCGGCGCGTCCTGTCCTGCCATTTTTGCAGCACCCAACTCAAGCGGGTTTCCTCGCGGCTTTCCCCACCGAAGGCCTTGACCACAGCATTACAGGTCACGGCATCGGCCAGAGACCCACCCAGTTTTGTGTCCCAGCTATTGGCCATGCTGGCCATCGGCGCGACGTAACGCAGAGCCATGATCGCAGTAAACATCACGAAACAGATGGACCCAACCCCGACCAACAGGCCCATCATCGGCCAATGCCACGTCATCAACACAGTGGAACCGATTAGCATGACAAGCGAGGGAAACAGCGCGACGAAAACCGTATCGTTCAACAGGTCGAGTGCCCACATGCCGCGTGTCACTTTGCGCACCGTCGAGCCAGCGAAGCTATTGGCATGCCAATCGCTGGAAAAACGCTGAATGCGGGAGAAAGCATCGGCGGCAATGTCCGACATCGAGCGCAGCGTAAAGCCGATGATGGCGGTAAACGTTGCATGGCGCAGCAAAACCGCTCCGGCGGAAAGCGCCATCAACCAGGCAAAAGCCGCCATTGCGCTGTCCCAGGCGAGGCTGTCATCGGCGCGACCGGAGACGACCGCGTCAACCAACCGACCGGAGAACAGCGGCGTCAACACATCGGCCAAAGTGGAAAGCAATACGGCAAACAGCATGAAGACCACACGCCCCGGCTGCCGGCGCCAATGAACCGCACAGAAACCGAAAACGCTGCGAAATGCCCCGCCACGGCGAGATTTATAACCTAAAGCCATAGGAAAACTCCGGCGCGAGCCGGCTCCGACATATGAATAGAATGGAAACCGCGCGGAAACGCGATAAAGTGGCGTTAGAGGGAGAAAATTCTATTCCCGGATAAACCGGATTCAACACAAGGTAACGGACTGACCGTTACGCACACGCAGCTTAACTGCGGATGGCCCCTGCCAACATGAAATTGGCGCTGGCCACCGGGGAGGTGGAAAAATATGCCATAAAGCCTCCCTGATTGGTGTTGAACATAAATGGTTTTTAGATCGACTCGATTCTTAAGCCAATAAGTGATTTACAATTTTGGGATAAAACGCACTGACTGCGGTATTTCCGCAACAGCCGCCCTTTCTAAAAGGAGGACTGTTGCGCTGGAGCGGGGTAATTTCAGACGGTTGATTCCGGTAGAGCGACTAGGGCATAAGACGCTGTTTTTACATATTTATCTGAAAAATCTGTTCGGTTACCTCGCTCCAGTGCTGATCGCGTATTTTACGGATTGGTTTGGCTGGAGCTGTTGAGGGGATTTTCTGGCTCCACTTCACCGGGATGGTAGCCAATCACATAGTAGCCACCGATAACGCAGCCAATGATGAAGAGGGAGCCGACAAAAATCTGCATGCGACGTCTTGGTTTGCTAGCGTGTTGTGTCATGTCACCTCAAAATTGTATTTGACTTGATTTACTTTTGGCGGGGGCGCATCCCCAGATCCGAAGCGCTGCATCCTCTCGGCCACGTTTCAAAGAGATGCAGCAGAGGCATTACTTTCTGTTCATCAATGCCTGCATTTCCTCGAAACGGCGTCGGCGGTCGTCGGCGCGCTCACCTTGCGAATAGCAGGTGCTGGAGATACAGAATTTGGTCAGACCGAAAGGTGCGGTTGCTTTTTGAAATTCGCAATCGATGACGTCATCCATTTTCGTGGCGTCGACATCCTGTCGCTCGGAAAAGCTGATGCGTGCCCCTGGAGGGGTCAATTCAGGAAAGCTCTGTGTCTGGCCGATTTTCACATCCGGCTTCATCAGAAAATTTTGCAGCACCGTATGACAGGCCTGCTCAAGCTGCGGCGATTGGGCCATGGCCGGCATGGCTGTGGCCAATAGAATTGGGAGAACATATTTCATCGAGAACCGCTCGCGTTTGTGAAGTCCGCAATAAAGCTTCCACAGAGGATTTTGTTCCCGAGAAGGTGAGTTCAGGCGCGACTTTCACTGAGATGGCAAGAGGGGATATCATATGCATCGGCATACACCCTAAAATGCGAGGCCTAAACTCCCAGATCGGGGAACTTTTCTTGCTGGCAAACAGTTTACGGGTGAAATCAAAGACGGAAACAGGTGAGGAAATGAAAAAATTTGCCGCAATTCTGCTGTCAGCCGCGACACTACTGACAGGTATAGCGCCGGTTAGCGCATCTGCCGCACCAACAGCGCTTTCGCAACCTGCACAGACGCAGAGCATTCCCAGCGCAACAGCACATGGCGGCGTCCAGGTCGCGGAAAATAGTTGGGCTGATGATCGACGCCAGCGCCGCTATGTTCCTGGTCCCCGTCGCCATGGCGACCGCCACTGGGATGGTCGCCGCAGCTATAACCGCCATGATCGTGACAGATATCACCGTCGCCATAACCGGAGCAATGCAGGCGCGATTATCGGTGGATTGGCCGCCGGTGCTATCATTGGCGGCGCCCTCAGCGCGCGCCCACAGGGTGGAAACTCGCACACTCAATCGTGCTATAATCGCTACCGGTCCTATCGGGCCTCGGACAATACGTACCAGCCCAATAACGGCCCCCGTCGCCAGTGCGTTTCACGGTAATTCTGTCTTCACCAACGGTAAATTGGCGCGAAACTCTGTTTCGCGCCAATTTTGCATTAAAATTCCTGTCATATCGCTACGCTTTGCTGATTTTTCAGAAAATCGCGCTAATACTTCCTCAGGCATAGCATAGCCGGATGGCTAACCGCCGGGGGAAAGAGATGAGACAGCTTATCACAACGTGCCAGCATTCTGGCCTGATCATCGCCATCCTCCTCCTCTCAAGCCTTTCTAGTGGGATATCATCACGGGCTGCCGCGCAAGACAGCACTAAGGTTCCATCCAAGGCTGTAACGCAGCAGAACAATGTAGTCCCCCAGCAAGCCCTACCCGCAACCACCCCTGGATCGTCCCCAGCACCCGAAGTAACCGCTGCCCAAGCGACGCGATCCAGTTCCGCCAGCATGGAAGCGGACATGATGACAGCGGCCTACGGGGAAGTGGTAAATGCACTTCGGCGTGGCGGGACAGTCGCCTTGACCGGCTTGCAAAGCTTGCCAGCCGCATTCAGCAACAGCATGCAATCCTTGCATGAAGAGCAAACCGGCATGAAGGAACTCAGCCTGACGGCCGCGGGTGCCATAGTTGCCGGGCTTGTGACGGCCGCCGTGTTTTTGCTGGCCTTCGGGCGGCTCATGCCCCGTCTTCGGCCGGATCGCGGGCCACCTGCCAAAGCCTTATTGGTAGTCCTGCGGCTCGCCGGAGATCTGCTCGCGGTTGTCATCTTCGTGGTTCTGGCGCGCAATGGCGCCCATATGGGCCTGGTCTCCGGCTCATTTGGCAAAGAGGTCACCTTCGGCTTCATTCATATTGCCATGACGACCGCGATTTTTGCCAGTTTCGGACGCTTGCTCTTCGCCAGGATCAATGGTTCCGAACCATTATTCGATATTGCCGACGCATCCTGGCATCTGAAAATGATGGTAGGCTTCGGCTTTCTGTCCGGCTTTACCCACAGCAGCCTTAATCTGGCCGATGCCCGCGGGCTAGCTCCAATGGCGGTGGATGGCTGGCTGTTCCTCAGTTCCACCATCATCACCGCCTATCTGCTTGTCTGGTTTATTGTCGGGCGGAGCGACATCGCCAATTCTCATTCCGGCCATGCCAACGGATGGCAACGAATTACCGGCAATCTGATCGCAAATTTCTATATCGTCTCGACAGTTATTATATGGTTGCTCGGTCTTCTGGTCGCCGGCACGGCTCAAAACGTCCTTTGGGTGCGCGTGTCAGGCATCAGCCAGATAGTGTTCATACTGATCCCCATCCTGCATCGCGGTGTCTCCGGCCTGTTTCAATATCTGGCAATACGACGGCAAGCCGTTTACGGTCCGGGCTTCCACTCGGTCCTGCTCTGGGCGTTGCGCATCCCGTTTTCCGGCGCGATCTGGCTGATTGGAATTCACATCACCGTCATCCTGTGGCAACCGCTTCTGGCCAATGCGGGGGTGGATGCCTCCTATTGGCTGAATCATTTGCAACAATTTGGCATTACCATTGTCTGCAGCGCCTTTGTCTGCGGCTTCCTCTGGAAGTTTTTTGACACTATTTCACCAGTCAATACTGTCAAACTGCCGGGTCACGAGGATGATGGCGAACAGAAAACCACCAGCCGATTGTCGACGGTTCTGCCTGTCGTGCGCAATCTGGTCATGGGGGCCGTCCTAGCGGTCGCGTGTCTCGTCATCCTGACCTCCCTCGGCGTGAACGTGGCACCGCTTCTCGCGGGCTTCGGTGTGCTTGGCCTGGCCGTATCATTCGGCTCGCAAGCCCTCGTCAAGGATGTCGTTTCCGGCATCTTCTTCCTGGCGGAAGATGCCTTCCGGATCGACGAATATATCGATGTCGGCAAGCTACAGGGCACTGTTGAACAGATTTCCCTGCGCTCGGTTCGTTTACGCCACCACAATGGCCCTGTGCATACAGTGCCGTTCGGCCAGATCGCCGCCGTTACCAATTACAGTCGCGATTGGGGCACGATTAAATTCGAATTGCGCTTCGACCGAGACGCCGATTTGGAAATGATCCGCAAGACGGCCAAGAAAGTTGGTCTATCCCTGTTGGAAGAGCCGGAATTTGCGGATGATTTTCTCATTCCTCTCAAGATGCAAGGCATTCAAGAGGTCAACGAAAATTCCATGGTCATCCGCTTCAAGTTCACGTGTCGGCCCGGCAATCCCAGCCTGATCAAGCGCGAAGGCATCAAGCGTCTGCTCGCAGCATTCAAGGCGGCTGGCCTCAATCTGGCCTCCAATGCTGTTGTCGTGCGCTCCGATGGAACGGCGATCAATGATGCCGCTGCGGCCTCAACCCTATCTGCAAAAGCCGCCAACGCGCCTTGATAGGCGCTTGGATTAACCTTCTCCAATCGACGGTTCCCTTCTGCAGGGTACAATTCATCGTGATCAGAAATGCAAGACTGATTGCAACCATAATGCGACAAAGGTCGTCAGGCCCTTCATTCCCATGCGAATAGGCGTAGGCAACCGTCATTTTAGACAGAAGATACAGCTAAACCGTTCAGCAGCCGCAGACCTTCCAACCGAGAGTAACTTGACTTCAATACTCAGCTTACCTAACCAAGGGTCAGATTTGTGACTTCCTTCTGCCCTTCGACAAGGAGACTGACTTGAAAATCTCTCGTATTTCTAGCTTGAGCGCTATGGCTGTTCTTTCCGCCCTGTTCACCACGACTGCAATTGCACCGGCTTTCGCCGCCGATGGCGACGGCATTGTGGTCTACAATGCCCAGCATGAAAGCCTGGGCCGGGAATGGATCGAAGCCTTTACCAAGCAGACCGGCATCAAGGTGACGATGCGCCAGGGCAGCGACATGCAGTTTGCCAATCAACTCTTGCAGGAAGGCGAAGCCTCCCCAGCCGATGTGTTTCTGACGGAAAATTCTCCCGCCATGACGCTGGTCGATCAGGCTGGCCTTTTTGCTCCTGTTGATGCCGATACGCTGGCGCAAGTGCCGGACGAGTTTCGCCCGGCCAATGGCCAATGGATCGGCATTGCTGCCCGCTCCACGGTATTTGCCTATGACAAGACCAAGCTCAGCGAAGACAAGCTGCCAAAATCCCTGCTCGATCTTGCCGATCCGGCGTGGAAAGGCCGTTGGGCAGCCTCTCCCTCCGGTGCGGATTTCCAGGCCATCGTCAGCGCTCTCCTGGAGCTGAAGGGTGAGGAAGCGACCGCCAAGTGGCTGAAGGCCTTGAAGGAAAACGCCACTTTCTACAAGGGCAATAGCGTCGCCATGAAGGCTGTGAACGCCGGTGAAGTCGAAGGCGCGGTCATCTATCACTATTACTGGTTCGGCGATCAAGCCAAGACCGCAGAAAACAGCGGCAACGTGGCTCTGCATTATTTCAAGCATCAGGACCCGGGCGCCTTTCTCAGCATTTCCGGTGGCGGCATCATCAAGTCCACGCAACATATGAAGGATGCGCAGGCCTTCTTGAAATTCATCACCAGCAAGGAAGGCCAGGCGATCCTGAAAACCGGAACCTCTTACGAATATGCCGTGGGCAAGGGTGCGGAGTCGAATGCCAAGCTGGTGCCGATCAAGGATCTGGACGCACCGAAGGTTGAGCCGACCAAGCTGAACAGCAAGAAGGTCACTGAAATGATGACGGGTGCCGGGATTCTCTAATACAGCAATTCTCTAAATCAGTCTGCATGCGTTACGGCACCCGGCCCGGCCGGCTGCCAGGCGTCTCCTTCACTTCGAAACTATTGTCTTTCCCTCAAGAAAGGCTTAGGGCAATCGCCATTCGGCGATTGCCTTTTTTAGAGTCATTTTGGCTTTTCCAGACAGCGCCCGCATCGATATTGCCATAACAAGAAGATCGAATACCGTTGTTGCAGGACAATAGGCGAACAGCGCCAAAAGCGCAGACAGGGATGACGGCAGGGCGCCAGCACCGGCCCGCTGGACATATCGGTCTGCTGGCGATTGCCGGCCTCGTTGCAGCCTTCAGCCTTGTGCCACTCGGTTTCATCGCCTGGGTCACAGTCGATGTCGGCTGGGAGACGGTGAAAGCCCTGGTCTTTCGCGGCAGGGTCGGCGATCTGCTGATCAATACGGTCCTGCTAGAAGCGGCAACCATTCCCATTACCATCGTGCTTGCCGTGGCCCTCGCCTGGCTGATCGAGCGGACACGCCTGCCATGGGCCGGGCTTTGGTCCTGGCTGATGGTGACGCCGCTTGCTGTTCCAGCTTTCGTGCACAGCTATGCCTGGATCGGCATTTCGCCCGGCATGCATGGGCTGTGGAGCGCGGTGTTCATTTCGGTGCTTGCCTATTTCCCGTTTCTCTACCTGCCTGTTGCCGCCTCTCTTCGCCGGCTCGATCCAGCCATAGAGGATGCCGCCGCCTCGCTCGGCCTTGGGCCATGGCAGGTCTTCTTCCGCGTGGTCTTGCCGCAATTGCGTCTGGCCATTCTTGGTGGCGCTTTGCTGGTGGCGTTGCATCTGTTATCCGAATACGGCTTGTTCGTGATGATCCGGTTCGACACCTTTGCGACCGCCATCGTCGACCAGTTTCAATCGGCCTATAACAGCCCCGCCGCCAATATGCTGAGCGGCGTTCTGGTGTTCTGCTGCTTGCTGCTCCTGGGTCTTGACGGGATTTTGCGGGGCAGCGAGCGCTATGCTCGCGTCGGCTCAGGCGCCATCCGGCCGTCTCCGCGCCACAAGCTGGGCGGATTTGTCGTTCCAGCCTTGTTGCTGCTGCTCACCGTGACGGTGCTGGCGCTTGGCGTGCCTGTTTATACGCTACTGCGGTGGCTCTATATTGGCGGTTTGCAGGCCTGGCAAAATGACATGGTTTGGACCGCCTTTGTCGAAACCATCATGCTCGCAGTCACCGGCGGCGTCCTCTCAATGCTGGCAGCCGCGCCGATGGCCTGGTTGTCGGTGCGTGCGCCCGGACGCCTGCAAAAGGTGCTGGAAGCCTGCCATTATTATGTCGGCTCTCTGCCCGGCGTCGTCGTGGCGCTGGCGCTGGTGACCATCACGGTGCGGGTGGCGCTGCCTTTCTACCAGACATTTGCAACGCTGATCGCTGCCTATATCCTGCTTTTCCTGCCGCGTGCCATGGTTGGTTTGCGCTCCAGCATTTCGCAGGCTCCGGTGGAACTGGAAAGGGCCGCCATGAGCCTTGGCAAAAGCCCGACCCAGGCGGTCTGGCTGACAACCATGCGGCTGGCCGCACCGGGCGCCGCCGCCAGTATCGCGCTGGTTGCCATGGGCATCACCAATGAACTGACCGCAACGCTGATGCTGGCTCCCAACGGGGTCGACACGCTTGCCACCAAATTCTGGTCGCTGACCAGCGAAATCGACTATGTGGCAGCGGCTCCCTTCGCCTTGATGATGGTGGTCCTCTCCCTGCCCCTTACCCTGCTTTTGCAGTCGCAATCCAAACGCACGGCTGGCCAATGACCTTTCTCGATATTCAATCCGTCAGCAAACACTACGGTCATGTGCAGGCGTTGAACGATGTCTCCCTTGCTATTCCCGCCGGCAGTCGCACCGCCATTGTCGGCCCTTCTGGTTCGGGAAAAACCACTCTTTTGCGGCTGATCGCCGGCTTTGAAATGCCGGATTCGGGGCGGATCATCCTTGGCGGGGCTCTTCAGGCTCAGGCCGAGCCAGGCTTCATGCAGCCAGCTCATAAACGCGGCATTGGCATCGTCTCTCAGGATGGCGCGCTGTTTCCCCATCTGAGTGTTGCCGACAATATCGGCTTCGGATTTGAACGCGGATTGAAGAACCGCGATGAGCGGATCAAGAATTTAGCCGAAATGGTCGAACTCGATCCCACCATGCTGGCTCGGCGTCCTCATCAACTCTCTGGCGGCCAGCAGCAAAGAGTGGCACTGGCACGCGCCCTTGGCCGCCAACCGCGACTGATGTTGCTGGATGAACCGTTTTCCGCACTGGACACGGGCCTGAGAGAAACTATGCGCAAGGCAGTGTCCAAACTGCTGGCTGCGGCTGGCATCACCACCATTCTCGTCACCCACGACCAGACAGAGGCGTTGTCCTTCGCGGACCAACTTGCTGTCTTGCGTGATGGCAAGCTTGTCCAAGCTGGCGCGCCCAGAGAGCTTTACGAGCGACCGATTGACCGCCAAACAGCGCTTTTCCTGGGTGAAGCCATCGTTGTTCCCGCAACATTTGCAGGCGGGAAAGCCAATTGTGCGCTTGGAGCGATCCCGATGCAAGGCGCCAACACCGGCAACGGCGATATCATGTTACGCCCGGAACAGATCTGCATCAAACCGGCAATGACCGATGCAAGCATTCCAGTGCGGGTGCTGGATGTCGAATTTTCCGGTGCGAGCGGCACGGTGACCTTGCAATTGCAGGGTAGCGATGCGGCAATGCCAACCCTTTCCGTGAGGATGTCGCGCCTTGATCTGCCAATGCCGGGCGATCTCTCCTATTTGACCGTCATGGGCAGCGCCCACGCCCTGCCGCCAGAATAACCCGTCGCGAATAGCTGTTAAACTGCAAAACGCCGTGCCCCTATCAGAGGCACAGCGTTGATATGCATTCTGCGCCTAGAATCTGTCAGGTTCAGATTGAACCAGACAGATCCTAGGTTCTTTTGTTTTCGTTTGCCTTTTCGGGAAAACCGGGTTCCACTTTTCCCTGACAAACTCTGATCATCTCCATCATCAGGAGTGGCGCAGTCATTATCAGTCTCTCACGTCAATCGACGTCATCAAAACCTATGCCGCTCCCAACTGGGTCAGATGAAGACCCGGCGATGATTTCCCGCTTGCCGACATGGTTTGCTGGGCCGACCAGGCCTTCGCGCTCCATGCGTTCCACCAGCGAAGCGGCGCGGTTATAGCCGATCGACAGGCGGCGTTGGATGTAGGAGGTCGAGCATTTCTGATCCCGCAGCACCACTTTGACGGCCTTTTCATAGACCTCGTCGCTTTCTTCGCTGCTACCGCCAACCGGGGCGCGGTCGTAAGTCTCTTCAACGGCGGGGGCACTGGCCATGGGTTCGCCGCCATCTTCCTCAGTCACTGTGCCGAGATATTCAGGACGTCCCTGCGTTTTCAGATGTGCCACGACTTGCTCGACTTCGGCATCCGAGACAAACGGCCCGTGGACACGGCAAACCCGGCCACCACCAACCATGTGCAGCATGTCACCCTGTCCAAGCAGATGTTCTGCACCCTGTTCGCCCAGAATAGTACGGCTATCGATCTTGGACGTGACCTGGAAGGAAATCCGGGTCGGGAAATTCGCCTTGATCGTGCCGGTGATGACATCGACGGACGGCCGCTGGGTCGCCATGATCAGATGAATGCCCGCCGCACGCGCCATCTGCGCCAGACGCTGGATTGCGCCTTCAATTTCCTTGCCAGCCACCATCATCAGGTCGGCCATTTCGTCAACAATAATGACGATATAGGGCATATGCGACATGTCGAGATCCTGATCCTCATAGAGGATCTCGCCCGAATGACGATCAAATCCGACCTGGACGCTGACGGTAATCACCTCGTTCTTCTCGCGAGCCTGGGCAGCGCGGGCGTTATAGCCATCGATATTGCGCACGCCGAGCCGCGACATCTTGCGATAGCGGTCTTCCATTTCGCGAACCGCCCATTTCAGCGCCATGACGGCCTTTTTCGGATCGGTCACGACGGGGGTCAGAAGATGCGGAATGCCATCATAAACAGAGAGCTCCAGCATTTTCGGGTCGACCATGATCAACCGGCATTCCTCCGGCTTCAGCCGGTAGAGCAGCGACAGGATCATCGTGTTAATCGCCACCGATTTGCCTGAACCCGTCGTGCCTGCCACCAGAAGATGCGGCATCTTGGCGAGTTCAGCGATAACAGGTTCGCCGCCAATCGATTTGCCGAGGCAAAGCGCCAGCTTGAACCGGCTTTCCCAATAATCCTCGCATTCAATCAATTCGCGCAGATAAACGGTTTCACGCACGGCATTGGGCAATTCGATGCCGATGACATTGCGACCGGGGACGACGGCAACACGGGCCGAGAGCGCCGACATCGATCGGGCGATATCATCGGCAAGGCCGATGATCCGCGATGACTTGATGCCAGGTGCCGGCTCGAATTCATACAGCGTCACGACAGGACCGGGGCGCACGTCGATGACCTCGCCGCGAATACCGAAATCCTCCAGCACGCTTTCCAGCAAACCGGCGCTCTGCTCCAGTGCTTCCGGCAACATGGCCTCGGCACGGGCAGCCGGCGGCTCCTGCAACAGGCTGATCGACGGGAATACGAAATCACCATCGAAGGGATGATGACGGTTCATTTCCAGGCCGCCAATGGCGCGGTTGGCTCGAATGGTTTCCGAAACGGGACGAACAACTGCCACGGGAGCCAAAACGATCGGTTGAGCCTCAACAAAATCAAGGTCTGAAACGACTTCCACCGGCTGAGCAGGCTCTTCCCAAGGGGCAAGATCAACAGGAGCCGCTTCTGCTACATCAGCAACAATTTCGGGCTCTGCGGCGAGTTCAACAACAGATTCAACCACTGGCGTAGGCGGAACGGGCTGCTCGACATTCTCTTCGACAATGATGGTGGGAGCAGGCACCGAAATCGCCTGTTCCGCACCATGACGCACCCGGATTTCCCGATAAAGTGCAGCCACTGAGCCGCTAGTAGGCTGTGATACAGGTTCAACTGCAGGAATGGGCGTCCATACCGGCGCCAAAGCAACCCTGGGGACCTCCACCTCGACGGGAAGATCAAAGGGATCGGAGAGCATTTCGAAAAATGCGAAATCGGACACCGACAGCTGCGCTGTAGCGACTACAGGCGGCGCCTGCGCTTCACCCGCTAAATTGTCCACAATAGCGGAGGCCGCCAGGCTTTCATTGCGCAGGTTCAATTCGATGTTCTCTGCCATGCGCATGGCAGCCGCGGCCTGACGCAAACGCAGCGCCTCCGGCAATTGCGGCAGGTCCGCACCGATAGATTCGGTTCTCTGTGAGTTCGGCAAGGGCCGCACCAGCGTCTCCGGCGAAAATTGTGGGGCAATTACAATCTGTGGCACTTGAACCACCTCGGCCTGGGCAGACCCCTGATCCTGAACAGGTTCAGCCACGGACACCTCGGCAACGGGCTGCGGCGGACGCGCATTCACCGGCCTTGGCGGCGGCGCACGGCGCGGGACGATGAGCGGACTGCCTGTCTTCGGCAATCCAAAAAAGCTGGCGTTTTGCGCGGCAGAATCAGCACCAATAGCAGCAGCAGAGGCGGGCATCGCCGTGCTGGACGCCAGATCAGGAGACGAGGTAGCGGCAGGAGTAGAGACGCGAGCCTGATCGACAGCCTTCTGCAAGGCGGCGACGACTGCTGCCTGCTCGGCTGCGGCCTCAGCTTCCCGGCGCTTGTTGATGGCGGCTTCCGGTGTGCGGGTAAAGCGCACATTCGGCCCCAAGACGAAGGCCGATTGCCAAGGCTCCAGCGGTCCGTTCGGACCGGACTGACGGCCCTGATCGGATGAAGACACCGCGCCAGACTGCGGATCGTCATGACCGGACTGATCGGAAGAACGGGGACTATTCTGTGTTGGAACGCGCATGATGCCTAACAGTTCATTTGGAATGGCTCTTGTCCCCTATAGAAGTAAAAAATAAAGGTTAATCACTCCTTTCCAAGCCGCATCATAACTGGGCGAAGCCTTGCGAAACCCCGCGTATAACCCATTGTTTTTCAATGCGTGACAGGAAGAGCACAGATCAAAGCCCGCTCTCAGTACCTTGAAAACAGGGGATAATCGCAGTCAGAAATTTTTTCGCCTCGGTTAAGCCTGCGCACGCTTTTTATTTGGGTAGACGCGAGCAGAGCGATAGGGGCCACCCCATTCATCATCATTCTCGAAGGAATGCCGCTGGTTTCCCCATTCATACCCCAACCAGCTTATACGAATCGACAGTAGCCAGGCCGGACTGGACATGGCAGATTCCACGGCACTGATAGTGAGGAGACAATCATGACCGAACCATTCACCGCAATCGTCATCGATACCGTTGACGGCAAGCCAAAAGGCATCTTTCGGCAATTGACGCTGGCGGATCTCGCCGATCACGATGTGCTGGTGGAAGTTGCCTATTCGACCTTGAACTATAAGGATGGATTGGCCTTTACGGGCGCTGGTCGGATTGCACGGCGCACCCCCATTATCGCCGGCGCCGATCTGGCCGGAACGGTTGTCGAATCGCGCTCGCCGGATTGGGAACCCGGTGACCGCGTGGTCGTTAACGGGTTTGGCATGACCGAGACCGAAGGCGGCGGCTATAGCCGCTACCAGCGGGTCAAGCCGGAATGGTTGCTGCGCCTTCCCGAAGGCTTCTCCTTGCAAGAGGCGATGGCCATCGGCACGGCTGGCTATACTGCCGCCCTCGCCGTATTGGCTCTGGAGGACTGGAGCGCAATCCAGCCGGGAAATGGCGAGGTACTGGTGACAGGGGCAGGCGGTGGCCTTGGCTCCATGGCCGTCAGCCTATTGGCCTCGCGGGGTTATCAGGTAACGGCATCCACTGGCAGGCCTGAGACCCATCAGTACCTGAAAACACTCGGAGCCAGCCAGTTTGTGGATCGCGCCGAGTTGGCAGAAAAGGCCGGTGCCTTGCAAAAAGAGCGTTGGACGGGTGCCGTCGATAGCGTTGGTTCAACCACACTTGCCAATGTCATCGCCCAAACGGTCTACAATGGTGCCGTTGCAGCCTGCGGCCTAGCTGGTGGTGCCGACCTACCTGCCACAATCATGCCGTTCATCCTGCGTGGGGTGGCCCTGCTTGGCATCGATTCCGTCATGACGCCGATGGCAAAACGCCTCCGCGCCTGGGAGTTTCTCAATAAAACCCTCAATCGCGACCACCTGGCAGCCATGACAACAATCGAGCCGATGTCCAATTTACCCGCACTGGCAGAGGCCATCCTGGCTGGAAAAACCCGTGGCCGGGTGGTGATCGATGTGACGAGATAGCAGTTTTTCGCAATCGGCAGACTTCACTTGTCCGCCTGATATCAGGCGGATTTACCAAGACGGGCGATGGCACCGATTAATTGCAGACCGGTTTTTGTGGCGGCCCCCGTCGCCACAACCATCTGCGGCAGCAGCAACCATTCCAAGGCCCAGGCAGCGCCAGAGCGTTCCTGTTCATGCACAAGGCTTTGATGCAGGCCAGCAATCTGAACGGCATTGAAACGGGCAAGCGTCACCAGCGTTTCCGCACCGACGGGGTTTTGCTTATGCGGCATGGCCGAGGAGCCGCCGCCGCCGGTCAATTGAATTTCACTGCCCATTTCCGCCAGAAGCGCCACGTCCTGGCCAAATTTCCCCAGGCTACCTGAGATCAGTGACAGAAGGTCGGCAAAAGTGACGATCCGGTCGCGCTGGCTATGCCATTGCGGCGCATCCTCAAGGCCAAGCAGTTCAGCCAGTCTGGCGCGCACCGCAGGGCCTTTATCGCCGAGCTTTTCCAATGTCCCCGCAGCACCGCCGAATTGCAGGGCAAAACCATCGCCAAGCAAAGCCTGCAAGCGGGAGCGGTGCCGTTGCAAAGGTCCAACCCAGGCAGCGATCCGGTCTGAAACCGTAATCGGGATTGCCGCTTGCATGCGAGTATGGCCCATCAGAACATTCTGCCCAAATGCGGCATCCAGCTGTTCAAACCCGGCGATCAATGCCGCCAGCCGCTCGTCGAGGAGTCCCGCCGCCATCTTCAGACGCAGCACGAGGCTGGTATCGATGACATCCTGACTGGTGGCACCGAAATGTAATTTTGCAGCGCATGTCCCGCCGATGGCCTTGCGCATCTGGCTGACCAATTCTGGAATGACCACGCCATCGCGTGCCGTGGCCGTTTTCAAGGCATCGAGATCCGCTGTAAAACGGGCGAGGCCCGCCTGGATCGCCGTGGCATCACCCACCTCGATCACCCCGGCCTCACCTTGAGCCGTGGCCAGCGCCGCCTCAAAGGACAGCATGGCGGCAATATCTGCCTGCTCGGCAAACAAGGCAGAAAAGGCCTCGTCGCCAAACAAGCCGGACAGGAAGGAATGTTCGAAAGGAGAAATGCTCATGTTGCCAATCAGATATCGAAGAAGACAGTTTCGTTTTCACCTTGCAGATGAATATCGAACACGTAATCATTGCCCTGCTTTTTGGCAATCAGTGTCGGAACCCGCACTTTGTGCTCGATACGCGCCAGAAGCGGATCTTCGGCATTGGCCGCCTCTTCCTCCGGGAAATACATGCGTGTCTGCAAGCCGATATTAATCCCGCGTGCCACGACCCAGAAGGTCACATGCGGTGCCATCCAACGGCCTCCGGCAAAGGGAACCTTGCCCGGCTTGATGGTGTGAAACACGAATTCCCCGGTTGCCATATCGCCTGGGCAACGAGCCCAACCGAGGAAATTCGGATCGGCCTTGCCGCCGGTTTCGGAAGGGCTGTTGTAAAGTCCATCGCTATCGGCCTGCCAGATTTCGATCAGCGCGTCTTTCAGTGCATTCCCGCCACCATCATAAACATAACCGCGAATGGTGATACGCTCGCCACGGGTTTTGTCGTTATAAAGCGGACCAGACCCGAGATCTTCTTTGAAGATCCCCTCAATGCCGGAGAAATTCGGTGTGCAACCGATATGAACGTACGGACCCGCCGTCTGCGAGGGCGATTCCTTCAGGTAACCGAGTGGCTGTACCATATCAGTTGCCCTCCTTGCGATTTTCAAACAGTGTGGAACGGCGTCCGCGCAAGACGATATCGAATTTATAGGCGCGCATGTCCATCGGGATAGCCGCATTCATATCAAGCGGCGCCACCAGACGCTTGATCGCCTCTTCATCCGGAATGGTTTTGACGATCGGACACAGCCAGATCATCGGATCACCCTCGAAATACATCTGGGTGATCAAGCGCTGGGCAAAACCGTGGCCGAAAATGGAAAAATGAATATGCGCCGGGCGCCAGTCATTGACGCCGTTCGGCCAGGGATAGGCACCCGGCTTGATGGTCTTGAACCAGTAATAACCGTTCTCGTCGGTGATGGTACGCCCTACCCCGCCGAAATTCGGATCGAGCGCTGCCAGATAGGTTTCCTTCTTGTGGCGATAACGCCCACCGGCATTGGCCTGCCAGAATTCGACCAAGGCACCGTTTACGCCGACCCCACGCTCGTCCAGCACCCGGCCATGCACCAGAATGCGCTGGCCAATCGCCATTTCACCTGGTTTGGCATAGTTTAGGATCAGGTCGTTATCGGTATCGTTCAGCAGGCTGTGTCCGAAGACCGGGCCGGTAATTTCGCTCTTGGTACCCTCAAGCGAAATCAGCGCGCGCTGCGGCGAACGCAGTACACTGGTCTTGTACCAGGGGGCATAGGCCACCGGATGCATATCCCGGTCACGGGCAAAAAATGGCCCGGTTTCCGGTAGGGAATTTTTCATGTCTTTCCTCCTCAAGTTTCTCCGTCGCAGGCTTCGTGGTGCCAGTTATGGCTCAGGCTGCTTCGGAATCCATTTGCGCGTAAACGCCCTTGGCGATCTTGAACGCATGGTTTGCGGCCGGAACGCCCGCATAGATCGCCACATGCATCAGCGCTTCGCGTATATCCTCGCGGGTTGCCCCGGTATTGACCGTGGCGCGAATGTGCATCGCCACTTCCTCGTCCTGACCAAGTGCCGCCAGAAGCGCAATTGTCACCATCGACCGCTCGCGTTTCGACCACTGGTCGCCCGACCACACGGTTCCCCACGCACCCTCGGTAATCATCGTCTGGAAGGGCTGATCGAAGGCGGTTGTCGCTGCTGTTGCCCGATCCACATGGGCGTCACCAAGCACGGAACGCCTGGTTTTCATACCGCGCCGATGCGCCTCTGATGCCGTGTCTGTTTTGTCGGTCATGTCTGCTCTGTCTCCGCAACTATCTTGTATCTTGCCTTCAGTGTCAGGCTAACTCATCCAAAAATGGCAGCAAGGCCGCAACATAGGCGTCCGGTTGCTCAAGGCAGGGGATATGACCCGCCTTAGACACGACCGAAAACCGGCTGCCCGCAATCAGATCGGCCAATGATTGCACCAGAGCCGGCGGGGTCGAGCCATCCTCGTCACCCACAACGCAAAGCGTTGGAACGGTGATGGCCGGTGCTTGTTCAGTGAAATCGGCATCGCGCAGTGCAGCGCATGTACCGCAATAGCCTTCTACTGGCTGACGCAGCAACATCGCGCAGCAGCCCGCATAAAGCGAATTATCCGTCGTGCGGAACGGTGCCGTGAACCATCTTTCCATAATCGGCTCAAGCAAGGACCCGATACCGTTGTTTTGAATGGTCGCTATCCGGTTGTTCCACATTTCAGCAGAACCGATCTTATGGGCGGTATTGCTGAGGATAAGCGCCCGCACCAGATCAGGACGGCTGGCGTAAAGCCCCTGCGCAATCATGCCGCCGACAGAAAGCCCAACGACAATCACCTGCTTCAACGAAAGATGGTCCAACAATGCGGCCATGTCATCGACATGCGTTGCCATCGAATAGGGAGGATTGCCGAGATCCGACAGGCCATGACCGCGCTTGTCATGCAGCACAAAGGCGTAACGATCCTGGAGCCGATCCATAACCTCGTCCCAGATCCGGAAATCCGTGCCGAGTGAATTGGCAAACGCAATCACCGGCTTGCCGCTCTCTAGGCCAACCGTGTTGTAGTGAATAACCGCATCCGTCGTCTTTAAAAATTTCATACCGTATCCTCCGAAATTGATCTTGCGACAGCAAATCGGTTAAGTAAAATGACATTATCGCCGCCATTGATAACCCTCAGGTTATGAGAGATATGATCGACCAGCGCATCAAGTTTCGCCATCTTCAAACCTTTGTCGAGGTTGCGCGCCAGAAAAGCGTGGTGAAATCCGCCAATTTATTGCATGTCAGCCAACCAGCGGTGACCAAAACGGTTCGTGAGCTGGAAGAAATCTTAGGGGTCAGCCTGTTTGAGCGCGAGGGACGCGGCATCCGCATCACGCGCTATGGTGAGGTCTTTCTGCGCCATGCGGGCGCAACGCTGGCGGCCTTGCGCCATGCAGTTGATTCGGTTTCCCAAGAATCGGCCAAGGCTGGGCCGCCGGTGCGGGTCGGTGCCTTGCCCACTGTTGCCACCCGCATCATGCCCCAGGCCATGACCGTGTTCCTGACGGAAAATACCGGAAGCCCGATCAAGATCGTCACCGGCGACAATTCAGTCCTGCTCGAACAATTGCGCATTGGAGAACTGGACCTCGTGGTTGGCAGATTAGCAGCACCTGAGAAAATGGCAGGATTTTCCTTCGAGCATCTCTATTCGGAACCCGTGGTTTTCGTCGTCCGGACCGGCCATCCATTGCTGACGGGCGAAACGGCACCGTTTGAGCGGATGCGTGAGTTTCCAGTGCTGATGCCAACCCGCAACTCGATCATCCGCCCCTTGGTTGACTATTTCCTGATCGCAAATGGTGTAGCCACCCTGCCCAACCAGATCGAAACTGTCTCCGATTCCTTTGGCCGAGCCTTTCTGAAAATCAGTGATGCCATCTGGGTCATTTCCGAGGGTGTCGTGGCGGGCGACATCGCAGAAGGGACGATTTGCGCCCTGCCGATAGATTGCTCCCCGACACGCGGTCCGGTTGGCTTGACCGTCCGCGCCGACGCCATGGCAACGCTGCCGCAATCACTGCTTATGCAAGCAATCCGTGATGCGGCAGCGGCCATTATGCCTTGATTGCCTGATCAGTAAGGCAAGCCGACATAGTTTTCAGCCAATGACGTAGATGCGGCACGGGAGTGAACGAGATAATCCAGCTCGGCTTCCTGAATGCGCTGCCCGAAATCGCCGGTATCAGGAAAACGGTGCATCATGGTGGTCATCCACCAGGAAAACCGCACGGCCTTCCAGACGCGCGCCAGCGCCCGAACCGAATAATCATCAATCCCGGCGCTGGACTTATCGGCGTAGAATTCAATCAGGCCTTCGCTGAGATAGTGGATATCGCTGGCAGCAAGATTAAGCCCCTTGGCACCAGTCGGCGGCACGATATGGGCGGCGTCACCGGCCAGGAACAATCGGCCGAACCGCATAGGCTCAGTGACGAAAGAGCGCAGAGGCGCAATCGATTTCTCGAAGGATGGCCCGGTCACCATGGCTTCGGCATGCTCTGCCGGAAGACGGCGGCGCAACTCATCCCAGAACCGGTCGTCGCTCCAGTCTTCAACCTTGTCTTCCAGCGGGCACTGCACATAGTAGCGGCTACGGGTGTTGGACCGCATGGAACACAGCGCAAAGCCGCGCGGATGGTTGGCATAAATCAACTCATGGGCCACCGGTGGCACCTCGGCCATCACACCCAGCCAGCCGAATGGATAGATCCGCTCGAATTCCTTGATGGCGCCCTGGGGCACCGATTTGCGGCTAACGCCATGAAACCCGTCACAGCCAGCGATGAAATCGCAGTCGATCCGGTGGCTGACGCCGTCTTTCTCATAGGTGACATAGGGGCTTTCGCCCGAGAAATCGTGCGGTTCAACGTTTGCGGCATCGTAGATGGTCAAGGCACCGGCTGCATCGCGCTGGTCCATCAGATCGCGGGTCACTTCGGTCTGGCCATAGACCATAACCCGGTCGCCGCCGGTCAGATTAAAGAGATCGATGCGGTGATCACGCCCATCGAATGCCAACGAAAAACCGTCATGCGGCAGACCTTCGCGATGGAGGCGATCGGCAGCACCGGCCTTTTCCAGCATGCCCACCATACCCTGTTCCAACACGCCAGCCCGGACCCGGCCAAGAATATAGTCGCGGCCAACACGGTCGATAATGACGGTTTCTATGCCCTTGCGATGCAACAATTGCCCCAGCAACAAGCCAGAAGGGCCTGAGCCAATGATGACGACTTGAGTACGCATGATATCCTCCCGAATTTGCTCCTGATCAAGAAATTGACCGTTTCGGATCGCCAGCTCAATGGACTTTTCAATCCAAAAATTGCACTATTCGACCATGAATGAAGGATGCTGAAACCATGGCCGCGATACCCACTTACAAGCTATATGGCGAAAAAACCGCGGTTTCCGGTGAGTTTTTGCTGCATTGCGAAACCCTTTTTTCCCGCAGCAGTTTGTATCGCTTCGAGATCGACCTCCACCGACACGAGAATTTTCTGCAAATTCTGTACATTTCGGAGGGCCAGGGAGATGCCACGCTGGACGGCGAAGTGATCGGCATTACCCCACCAGCCGCCATCGTCGTTCCACCGCTGTTTAGCCATGGATTTCGGTTTTCGCGTGCAATCAAGGGCATGATTATCACCGTTCTGCCAGCCGCCCTACCGCTTGCCGTTCGAACCAGCCTGAAACAGGCTTTGCCTCTGCCTCTCCATATGCCTTTAGAAGGCGAGCCGTGCGCATCCGAAATCGGCCTATTGATGGAACGGATCGCCGAAGAATATGCTGGCATAAAGCCGGGGCGCAACGGGTTACTTGAGGCTTATCTTGCGACCGTCGTGCTTCTGCTGGCAAGGCAGGCCGCACCGGACGCCTCTTCAGACCGGTTGACGCTAACGGCCAATGACCGGCGAATGGAAAAGCTAACCGCACTGATTGCCGCCCATTTTCGCAGCCACAAAACCGCGGCCTTCTACGCACGGGAAATGGGCCTTTCCCCCACCCATCTGAACAGGCTTGCCAAGGCTGGAACCGGCGCAACCCTGCAACAACTGATCGCTCGCAAGCAGTTGGAAATCGCCCAGCAGGAGTTGATCTTCAGCCAAACCAGTATTCAGGCTATCGCACTCAATCACGGCTTTACCGATCCCGCCTATTTTACCCGTTTTTTCACCCGGGAAACCGGCCTCACACCACGGGCCTGGCGTCTAGCAGAACGGCAGAAACTTCAAAACCTGAGCGACCGCGCACAGGCGGAGATCAGCGCAGCAGCGGCTTCAGAATAGCTTGCGTCGCCAATAGCGCTGGCAGATAGCGCTCAGCCATTTCCGACGCGGAGATAAAAGCGGCTGGCGCCCCGATATTGATAGCCGCCGCCATCTGGCCCCGGCTGTCATAAACCGGCACGGCAATAGAGCACAGGCCTATTTCCAACTCCTGATCGATGATTGCGTAGCCTTGGCGCCGCACATCAGCAATTTCGGCCCTAAGCTCTTCCGGATCGGTTCGGGTGAACGTAGTATTGGCCTTCAGCACCGATGCCTCCAGCACGGCCCTGATTTCGGCATCGCTCAATCCAGCCAGCAAAACCCGCCCCATGGAAGCTGAATAGGCAGGCAAGCGGCTACCCGGCATCAGGTTTATCGACATGACACGCCGTTGTGAGGCGCGAGCGATATAGACGATCTCCGTACCATCGAGAACGCTAGCAGACGCGCTTTGACCGACTTTTTCACTGAGTTGATCGAGATGCGGCTGGAGAATAGCAGGCAACGGGGTCGCCGAGAGCCAAGCATGACCGAGCCGCAGGATCTTTGGTGTCAGGGAGAAGAATTTCCCATCATAATCAGCATAGCCCAGTTGGGAAAGCGTCAGCAAACATCTGCGGGCTGTTGCCCGGTCCAGACCCGAAAGCCGTGCAGCTTCGGCAATGGACAGGCGCGGCGCGGCCTCCTCGAAAGCCTCGATGATCTTCAGGCCTTTGGCAAACCCGCCCATGATATCCGTTTCGCGCATCATACTCTCCTCAGTCGCGGTAGTTTGTGCGATAATCGAACAAATGTCAATTATCGCACAAACTTGTTGCGAGGTGATCGCTCCAGTCCTATCTTTCTTGTCGGAGGCGCGCCTGACTTTTCTCTGGCGCAATCGCAAACGGGAGAATCCCATGGATAAGACAATCGCCAGCACGGCAGACGCCGTTGCCGGTATAAATGATGGTGCCGTCGTCATGATCGGCGGCTTTGGCGGCTCCGGCGCGCCTATCGAACTCATTCACGCCCTGATCGACAAGGGGCCGAAAAACCTGACGGTTATCAACAACAATGCAGGCAATGGCCGGATCGGCATCGCCGCAATGATCGATGCGGGCATGGTCAAGAAGATGATCTGCTCCTTTCCGCGCTCTTCCGATCCACGTGCCTTCACGGACCGGTATCTGGCGGGACAAATCGAGCTGGAATTGGTGCCACAAGGGACGCTGGCAGAGCGTATTCGCGCTGGCGGGGCTGGAATTCCGGCTTTCTATACGCCAACCGGTTACGGTACGGAACTTGCCGAAGGCAAGGTGATTGCCGAGTTTGATGGCCGTCATTACGTACAGGAACGCTGGCTGAAAGCGGATTTTGCCATTGTCAAAGCCCATCTCGGCGATCTGCATGGCAACCTCACCTACAGCAAGGCGGGCCGCAATTTCAATCCGCTGATGTGCATGGCTGCGACCAAAACCATCGTACAGGTCTCCAAGATTGTTGCCCCCGGCGAGATCGATCCTGAAATTATCGTTACGCCCGGCATTTTCATTGATGGCGTCGTTGAAGTCGCCAATCCGCAACAGGAAGAAGCGCTGATCCGCGCCGGAGTGGCCTACGCATGACAATAGACACCCGCGAAGACATCAAGCTTTCGAATGCCCAGATTGCCTGGCGCGCAGCTCAGGACATTGCCGACGGCGCCTACGTCAATCTCGGCATCGGCTTTCCCGAAATGGTGGCGCAATATCAGCCGCCGGGCCGTCAGGCTATTTTCCACACGGAAAACGGCATCCTGAATTTCGGCGAAGCCCCTCCGGAAGGTGAGGAAGACTGGGATCTGATCAACGCAGGCAAAAAGGCAGTGACGCTGAAGCCGGGCGCTGCATTTTTCCACCATGCCGACAGCTTTGCCATGGTGCGCGGCGGCCATCTGGATGTCGCCATTCTCGGCGCCTATCAGGTCGCGCAAAATGGTGATCTCGCCAATTGGCGGGTCGGCAGCAAGGGTGTGCCTGCCGTGGGCGGCGCCATGGATCTGGTGCATGGCGCAAAACAGGTTTTCGTCATCACCGAACATGTCAGCAAGAAGGGCGAGTTCAAGCTTTTGGACAAATGCACCTTCCCGTTGACCGGCGTTGGCTGCATTACCCGTGTCTATACCAGCCACGCGGTGATCGATATCGCCAAGGGCCATTTCGTGGTGCGCGAAATGCTCGCCGCCATGACGCTGGACGAATTGCAGGCAATGACTGGCGCAAAGCTGCATGTCGATGGGCCAATTGCCGATCTCACCGTACCCGCGCTTTGAGGAGACCCCGATGACCGAAGCTTTTATCTGCGATTATATCCGCACGCCCATCGGCCGATTTGGCGGCGCACTTTCCTCCGTTCGCGCCGATGACCTTGGCGCGGTGCCGCTCAAGGCCCTCCTGGCAAAACACACCAATCTGGACTGGGAAGCAGTCGATGACGTGATCTTCGGCTGCGCCAACCAGGCCGGAGAAGATAACCGCAACGTGGCGCGCATGTCGCTGCTTCTGGCAGGCCTGCCGGTCTCAGTAACCGGCACGACCATCAACCGGCTGTGCGGTTCAGGCATGGATGCCGTGATCGCGGCGGCCCGCGCAGTCAAGTCAGGCGAGTCAGAACTGATGATTGCCGGTGGTGTCGAAAGCATGAGCCGAGCGCCTTTCGTCATGCCAAAGGCAGAAACCGCCTTTTCCCGGAACGCTGAAATCTATGACACGACCATCGGCTGGCGTTTCGTCAATCCGCTGATGAAAAAGCAATATGGCGTCGATTCCATGCCGGAAACCGGCGAAAACGTTGCGGAAGATTATAAGATCTCCCGCGAAGACCAGGACGCCTTTGCCGTCAGAAGCCAGAACAAGGCATCGGAAGCGCAGGCCAATGGCCGCTTGGGCCAAGAAATCACCCCGGTGACCATTCCCCAGCGCAAGGGCGACCCGGTGGTTGTCGATAAGGACGAGCACCCCCGCGCCACCACGATTGAAACGCTGGCAAAGCTTGGTACACCTTTCAAAAAGGAAGGTGGCACCGTGACCGCTGGCAATGCGTCCGGCGTCAATGACGGGGCAGCCGCTCTGATCATCGCCTCCGAAGCTGCGGCACGTAAATATGGCCTGACGCCGATTGCCCGTATTCTGGGCGGCGCTACTGCCGGTGTGCCGCCCCGGGTGATGGGTATTGGCCCGGCCCCCGCCAGCCAGAAGCTGCTGGACCGGCTCGGCCTCACTCAACAACAGTTGGATGTTATCGAGTTGAACGAGGCCTTTGCCTCTCAAGGACTGGCAACCCTTCGCCAGCTTGGCATTGCCGATGACGATCCACGGGTCAACCGCAACGGCGGCGCCATTGCCCTCGGCCATCCGCTCGGCATGTCCGGCGCACGCATAACCGGCACGGCGGCGCTGGAATTGTCGCTCAGCGGCGGACGCTATTCGCTGTCTACCATGTGCATTGGCGTGGGCCAGGGCATCGCGGTGGCGCTGGAGCGGGTGTAATCCGGTATCTAACAGGCACGATGACAGATGAAGGTGGAGGATGCTTTCTCCACCTTTTTCATCTTTAGCGCTGCTTCCTCAGACGTTACGAATGCCTATCTGTGCGATGGTTGTTGGCATTTACACAACAGCACTTGACCTTGCTCGCATGGCTGGTAGTTAACATACGCTGCCGCATTGCCAGACATCGGTCTTTGCGGAGTGAACTTATGGTGCCGGGCCCCTCTGGCGAGAGTTTACGGCGCTCTCGTGATGTCGGTACCGCCAGCAATCATGGCCGGCGGATTATAACGCAATGACAATTTCATCCACGTGTTTTTCGCGCGATCGATCCGGCATGGCCGGTGCTCGTTCGCGTGCTATCCCGCTTTTCCCTCGCGTTTCGAAGGTGCAAGCATGAGCACGGCAACCCCTTCCCATTCCGTTCTCAGCTATTTCAAATGGGCCTTTATCGTCACCATTGCAGGTCTTGCACTCGGTGCCTGGCTCGGCTGGAACATGACAGGCACGCTTGGTGGCATGGCCAGTGTGTTCTTCATCTGCACCGTCCTTGCCGTTCTGGAAATCTCGCTGTCCTTCGACAATGCTATTGTCAATGCGAACAAGCTGAAGGAAATGACCCCGGTCTGGCAACAACGCTTCCTGACCTGGGGTATCCTGATTGCCGTGTTCGGCATGCGGATCGTGTTTCCGCTGGCAATCGTCGCCATCGCGGCACAGATCGGCCCAATCGAAGCACTGAAACTGGCAGCCGCTGAACCGGCGGAATACGCCAGAATCATGAATGAAGCGCATCTGCCGATTGCTGCTTTCGGCGGCACATTCCTGATGATGGTTGGTCTCAACTACTTTTTCGATCAGGAAAAGGACGTCCATTGGATCGCCTTTATCGAAAAGCATATGGCGAGATACGCAAGCATCAAGGGCATTGAAGTTGCCTTCGTCCTGGTGCTAATCCTGCTGTTTTCGTCTTTCCTGGAGGGAGCGGAAGCGATTACCTTCCTTTACAGCGCTATCTATGGCCTGTTGACCTTCCTTGCCGTCGAATTGGTCGGCGGTCTCCTTGATGCCTCCCAGCAAACGATGAGTGCTGCGGCCAAGGGTGGCCTGGGCGCTTTCATCTATCTTGAAGTGCTGGACGCCAGCTTCTCCTTCGACGGTGTCATTGGTGCGTTTGCGCTCACGCAAAACCTGTTCGTAATTGCCATCGGCCTTGGCATCGGCGCCATGTATGTTCGCTCGATGACCATCATGCTGGTCGAAAAAGGCACGCTCGCGGAATACCGCTATCTGGAACACGGCGCTTTCTACGCGATCCTGATCCTCTCGGTGATCATGTATTGCCAGACGCTGGTGCATATTCCCGAAGTGGTTACCGGTCTCGGCGGTGCGGCACTGATCGGCATCTCGCTTTGGTCATCGATCCGTTACAACAAACGCGAACACCAGAACGACTGAAAAGCCTTTACGGAATAAATAAGAGCTTTTCACGAACCAAAAAGCCCGCCAGTTTGAACAACTGGCGGGCTTTTACACGCGGATATGAAAAAAATCAGTCAGCGCGCTTGATATTGCGGAAGCTTAGGGGATCGATACCCAGAAGACGCAGATCACGGTCACGCGGCTGGCGATGCCCATCTACAGCCGCGGCAGCGGCGGTTGCTGCGCCGAACACGGCGATGGCACGACCGATAAAGCCTTTACGGGGGAGGGAAGCCATTTTCGTTCTCTTTCCTTGTTAAATCTTACAAAGCAAAGATGGACCTTCCATTAGCTTGTTTCAATGCACACAAATGCACTGTAGCCATGCAACCTGAACAGATCGGCTGATTTGCCCATCTGATTTTATGGATACAGTCAACGACGTGCCCTGTTTTACGCCCGAAAAGACCTGAATCCGCCGATTTTGAGAGAGTTGCAGAGAATTAGTCGAATGAAACAGAACAGCCCCCCGCGCCATAATGGCGCAGGGGGGCTGTTCGCTGTTCATTTTCGCCCGGACTGAAACTCAATCTTCGTTGGCAGCAAGCTGCGACAGAACCTGCCCTCTTCCGCGAATCCTCATAATCAGCGGAATGAAGAAGGCCGCTGCGGCAATGAGGAAAAGACCAACAGCAATCGGCGACATGAAGAGCACCGTGAAATCGCCCTGCCCTATCGCCAGCGCCCGGCGCAATTGCTGCTCGGCAAGTGGACCAAGAATGAGGCCGATAACGACAGGCGCAATCGGATAACCGAAGATGCGCATGACATAGCCGAGAATTCCAAACGCCAGCAACATGCCAAGCTCAAACACCGAGGGATTGGCACCAATCGTGCCGAGTGTGGCAAACAGCAGGATGCCAGCATAAAGCCAGGGCTTCGGGATGGTCAGCAGCTTCACCCAGAGGCCAATCAACGGCAGGTTCAAAACCAGCAGCATGAAATTGGCAATCAGCAGGCTGGCAATCAGACCCCAGACCAGTTGCGGATTGGTGGCAAACAGCAAGGGGCCAGGTTGAAGGCCGAACTGCTGGAAACCCGCCAGCATGATGGCCGCCGTTGCCGTGGTCGGCAAGCCGAGCGTCAGCAGCGGCACCAGCGTTCCTGCCGCCGAAGCATTGTTGGCCGCTTCAGGACCAGCCACACCTTCGATGGCACCATTGCCAAATTCCTCAGGATATTTCGTCAGCTTTTTTTCAGTGGCGTAAGACAGGAAGGTGCCGATCTCCGCGCCGCCAGCCGGCATGGCCCCAATCGGGAACCCAATCGCTGTGCCGCGCAACCACGGCTTCCAGGACCGTGCCCAATCCTGAGCGCTCATCCAGACGGAACCTTTGACCGCTTCGATCTTGTCCGGGCCAAGATTGCCCTGGGCGACGATGTACAAGGTCTCGCCAATCGCAAACATGGCAACTGCCAGCGTCGTAACCTCGACCCCATCCAAGAGATCCGGAACGCCGAAACTCATCCGGGTCTGGCCTGTCAGCTGGTCGATGCCGACAATCGCCAGTGTGAAACCAATGAAAAGTGAGGTTAATCCCCGCAATGCAGAGTCACCAAACGCAGAGGACACGGTCACGAAGGCAAGCACCATCAGCGCAAAATATTCGCGCGGGCCAAACACCAGGGCAAGCTTGACGATCGTCGTGGCGACAAGCGCAAGACCAATCGTTGCCAGAAGCCCGGCCACGAAAGAGCCGATGGCAGCCGTCGCCAAAGCGGGCCCGCCGCGCCCGGCCCGGGCCATCTTGTTGCCCTCCAACGCCGTGACAATCGAAGCACTTTCGCCCGGCGTATTGAGTAGGATCGACGTGGTCGAGCCGCCATACATGCCGCCGTAATAGATGCCAGCAAACATGATCAGCGAGCCAGCAGGATCGAGCTGGTAGGTCACGGGCAGCAGCAGCGCCACGGTCAATGCGGGTCCGATACCCGGCAACACGCCAACGGCGGTGCCAAGCGTCACCCCGATCAAGGCATAGAACAGGTTCATCGGTTGCATTGCAACCACAAGACCCTGCATCAGGAATTCAAAAGTACTCATGAAGGTAAGTCCCTGTCGGGTATCAGAAAAACAGATTTTCCAGCGGCCCGGCGGGCAGCGACAATTGCAATAGGCCAGCAAAGACCAGCCAGACAGCAAGGCTGAGCGCTATGCCTATTGGTATCGAGAACCACAATTTACGTTTGCCGAAGGCCCTGGCCGTAGCAGCAAAAAGCAGGCCGGTCGCAATGGAGAAGCCCGCAACATCGAGCAGAAGCATCTGCGCGGCAAGACCACCCACGACCCATATCACCGGGGCGATTTCCTGCTTTTCGCGCTCTGGAAACTCACCGCGCCATGCCTCGAACACGGTCCAGATCGCAAGACCGATCAAACAGATCGCGATGGCATAGGGAACGGTCGCAGGGCCGACAGGCGAATAGCCTGCCACAGCGCCGAGCCGGGCAGAGTCCCACAGAATGACACCGGCAATGGCAACGAGACAGACCGCGATTGCAAGCGCCGCCCAATCGGGGCGGCGCTTTTCGTTGTTCAAGGGGGTCAAGCCACTGCTCATTTCACCAGACCGATATCTTTGAGGATTGTCGAGGTCGCGGCGATATCCTTGTCAAGCTGCGCATTGAAAGCATCGCCAGCCAGATAGGTATCCTGCCAGCCCTTGGTCTTCAGCACGTCTTTCCAGCCCTCGGACTTGGCCAGCTTCTCAATATCGGCTGAAACGGCTGCTTTCTGTTCTGCCGACAGTCCAGGAGCGGCAGCCACCATGCGCCAGTTTTCGACCACAACGTCGAGACCGGATTCTTTCAATGTCGGCGCGTCAATGCCAGCGATCCGCTCGGCGCTTGAAATGGCGATCAGCCGCAGCGTTCCCGACTTGACCTGGGATTCAAATTCGCCATAGCCGGAAATACCAGCGGTCACCTGTGCTCCCAGAATAGCCGCCAATGCTTCGCCGCCGCCGGAATAGGCGATATAGTTGATCTTGGTCGGATCGACCCCAGCGGCCTTGGCGATCAGGCCAACCGCGATATGATCGACACCGCCGGCAGAACCGCCAGCCCAGGACACCTTGGCCGGATCTGCCTTCAGCGCGGCCACCAGATCCGCAGCATTCTTGATCGGTGAGGAAGCAGGAACCACGACCGCCTCATATTCGCCGGTCAGGCGGGCAATCGGTGTGACATCCTTCAATGTGACGGGTGCATTGTTAGTCAGGATTGCGCCCACCATGACATAGCCGCCGACGATCAGGGCATTGGATTTGCCCTTTTGCTGACTGGCAAACTGGGCAAGACCAATGGTACCGCCGGCACCAGGCACATTCTGGACCTGAACCCGCTTCGAGATGCCTTCCTTCTGCATGACAGTCTGGAGGGAGCGGGCAGTCTGGTCCCAGCCGCCGCCGGGATTGGCAGGTGCGATAATGGTGTAATCAGTCGCAGCAGCCGGCAGTGCCATGGCTCCGGCCAGGATGGTGGCGAGAATGAACTGTTTCAAAGTAATTTCCTCCTGCGAGTGCGCTTCGATGCGCAGTGTTCGTCGATGCCGAAGGAAGAGTATTTCACGGGACCCTCCTGCGAGCTGCGGCAAGACACCGTGCTCGTCCATCCCTTGAGTATCCTCCCTCAAGCCGTAATCATCCGCCTCCACGGATAATCAAGACCTGGAACGCACCATACAAACCTGTCATCGAGCTGACATTGCACTGCATTTTATCAAACGGCGGCGCGCACCCCACAATTGAATGGGTTATTGCAGCCGTAAAACCTCGTTCCAGCGGGCGATGAGACGCATGCGCTTGACCTGATCGAGATAGACCATCAAGCCGGGACTGACGGGGACGGGCCGCAGTTGTGCGCCCAGCAGGGATTGCATGGTATTGGCGGTGTTTTCGCCGCCAACATCCGGATTGACCGCCGCAATATGCAGCTCGCGCGCCATAATGCCCTGCCCTTCCTTCGACATGAAGAATTCCAGATAGCGCCGACCAAGCTCCGGCGATGCGGCCGCCTGTGGCACGAGCCCGATTCGCGACATCACCACGGTATAATCCTTGGGCAATACGATGCCGACATCTGGATGGCGCGACGCCCAGTCGGCAGCGTAGGAGCCCAGAATATTATAGCCCAGCACGAATCGTCCATCGGCGACCCGCTCCAGAATGGCCGAACTGTTGGAGTAGAGCTTGACGCCCGCCGTGCCCATACTGCGGATCACCGACCAGATATCTCCAAACTGCTCCTGGTCACGGGCCATGAACAGAAAGCCGACCCCTGAACGCTCAATATCGTAGGTGCCGATCCGGCCGAAAACGGCATTTCCCTGGCTTTTCAGGTAGTCCACGAATTCCGCCCGCGTCGAAGGCGGCTTCTGATTGGCGAAACTCGGCTTGTGATAGACGAAAACCGCAGGCTCGAATGTCAGCGCGTAGGCGGTATTGCGCCAATTTGCCCAGGCGGGCCAGCTTGCGCTCATCGGCAGGTCACTGCGTTGGGCATAGCCGTCATTGCTGAGCTTGACTTGCAGATCCATCGCCGATGAAAATGCAAAATCCGCTGTCGTCTTGCCCGCATCGGTTTCCCGGACGATCCGGTCATAGATTTCGCTGGTCAACATATCCTCGTAGCGCACCGCGATATCGGGATTTTTCGCCTGGAAGCCTGCAATGATCTGCTTTGCCATCGGCTCATCAAGCGAAGAATAGACAAGCAGCTCGGGGGCTTTTGCATCGCCTGACAAGGCAGGGAACAAGACGGGCCCGGCAGCGGCTGGAAACGCAAGGCCCAGCAGGATTGAAATGAAGATGATAAAACGCATAAACGGATCATGCCGCAGCCCAGCGTTGTTCACAAGCATCATGGACGGCACCATAACATAAATGCGTCAAAAGACCTCGAAGTGGAATGCGACGTGTTATTTTCAGCAATTCATCGTATTCCAGATCAAATATAAAGTGCTAGAGCAATGAGTGAGGAGACATTCCCCAGTGCGCATCTTGCTCGTTGAAGACAATAAGGCTCTGGCCGACGGCCTGTCTGCCATTCTGCGCGGCACCGGCTATGCGGTCGATACCGTCAGCGACGGCGCGTCTGCCGACGCCGCGATTGCGACGGAAAACTTCGATCTTGTCATTCTGGATCTCAACCTGCCGGAAATGGACGGCATAGAGGTGCTGCGCTGCGTGCGCGCGCGCCATGACAAGGTGGCAATCCTGATCCTGACGGCGCGCGGCACACCGGAAGACAAGGTCAAAGGCCTGGATCTCGGCGCTGACGACTACATGATCAAGCCTTTCGATATCGGCGAATTCGAAGCGCGTGTGCGCATGTTGTTGCGCCGCCAGGCCGGGCTGCGCTCTTCGATGATCAGCTACGGAGCGGTTTCGCTCGATCTGAATTCGCGCAGCTTTTCGGCAGCAGGCGTGCCCCTCGACATTCCCGCCCGGGAACTCGGACTGCTGGAAGTGCTGTTCATGCGGGCAGGCAAAGTCGTGGCCAAGGAAGCCATCATCCAATCGCTGGCCGCCTTTGACGACGATCTCAGCGCCAATGCCATAGAGCAATATGCCAGCCGATTGCGCAAACGGCTAGCCCCTCACGGTCTTACCGTGCGCACTGCGCGCGGCATCGGTTATTACCTCGAAAAAACCATGACCGAGACGGCATGACCGGGGTCGCCTACTCGCTCCGTCGTCGTTTGCTGGGCTGGCTGTTGCTATCGACTGCACTCATTGGCGCAGTCGCTCTGATCGACACCTATTATGAGGCGGTCAAAACTGCCGATACCGTCTCCGATCGGGTTCTGGCCGGGTCGGCCTTGGCGATTGCTGAACGGGTCATTGTTTCTGAAAATGGTGAGTTGGCGGTCGATATTCCCTATGTAGCGCTGGAAATGCTAACATCAGGGGCGCAGGACCGGGTCTTCTACCGCGTCGATGGTCCAGGGGGCAGTTTCATCACCGGCTACCAGAACCTGCCGACCGTTTCTGATTTCCAGGGGCAATCGGCTGTGTATATGGACGCAGCTTTTCGCGACGAACCGATCCGCATCGCGGCCCTGCAACGGTCGGCCTCGACCGGCATCGATTCTCTTCCCTTCGTGGTCACCGTGGCTGAGACGACAATTGCGCGCAATCAGCTCACCCAGGCCATTCTGTTGCGTTCAGCGTTGCGACTGCTATTGATGATCGCCGGTGCTGGCGCCATTGTCTGGGTCGCCGTCACCTATTCTCTACGCCCGCTCTACCGACTGGGAGAGGCCATTTCCGAGCGCAGTCCGAACGATCTGCATCCTATCGAGCAATCCGTTCCCCGCGAAGTCGAAAACCTCGTTGAAACCGTCAATTCCTTCATGGTCCGGCTACAATCGGCGCTGGATGCGCTTCGTCATTTCACCGGCAATGCCAGCCACCAGTTGCGAACGCCGCTGGCGATCATTCGCACGCAACTGGCGCTTTCTGCCCGCGCCACAAACATTGAGGATGCACAGTCAGCGGCGCGCAAGGGCGATGAGGCTCTTGCCCATGCCGAGCATATTCTGGCGCAACTGCTGTTGATGGCCCGTGTCGATGCCGTTGGCTCCAACGACCGGCAAATACCGCCCCGGATCGATCTTGCTCATCTGTCACAAGCGATCACCGCCGAACATGTGCCACGCGCCGCCGATGCCGGTATCGATCTTGGGTTCGAGGGCCAGGACGGTCCTGCTTTCGTGCTAGCTGAACCCTTGCTGATCGGGGAGTTACTCAGCAATCTGATCGCCAATGCCCTGGCCTATGCCGGGCATGGCGCAGAAGTCACGGTGCGCATCCGAGAGGATACGCAGAACGTGATCCTGTCCGTCGAAGACAATGGTCCGGGCATCGCCCCCGAACGGCGCGACATCGTGCGCCAAAGGTTCGCCCGGGGAGAGCAGAACCCCTCCCCGGGTCTCGGACTGGGCCTGCCGATCGTTGAGGAAATAGCCAATCTCTTTAACGCCAAACTCACGCTTCAAGACACATCCGAGGGACGCGGCCTGACGGTATCGGTCACATTTCCCAAGGCGGCAAAAGCAGCACACGCATAAGCGTTAGAAGATCCTGCAGGAGAATCAAAGCATCCTCCCCATTCTCGACTGCTTGCGGGTCTCGGCCAGTTTACTCGCTGTCCAGATGCAGTCTGCAATCAGACGCGGATTAAGCTTCACCGGAACGGAGTGAATGACGCTGGCTGGGGCCATGGCAATCTCACCGACTTTCAGCAGGTCTTCCGCTGTCACCGTCTCCAACCCGAGATCGCCAAGCATGGTCGGCAATTTCAGGTCCTGGCAGAAATCGATCGCCTCGTTGATCTCGTCCAGCGACCGATTTTCCAGCACCAACAGACCGATAATACCGAAGGCGACTTTTTCGCCGTGGAAGAAATGATGGGTCGGCTCCAGCACGGTCAGCGCATCATGGATGCCGTGCGCGCCGGAGACACCGCAATTTTCAAACCCAAGACCGCTCAAAAGCGTATTGGCCTCGATGATATTTTCCACCGCTGGCGTCAGTTTGCCATCAATGGCGGCAGCATAGGCAGCCCGCCCATCGCGCATCAGGACCTCATGGCAACGCCGGGCAATCGCTGCGCCCGCTGCAGTTGTTGCATAGCCGTCGCCGATATAATTATTCGAATGGCTTTCGAAATTGGACCGCGCCTCATACCAGGTCGATAGGGCATCCCCCATGCCCGAAACCAGAAACCGGACGGGCGCCTTGATGATCAGAGCGCTGTCCACCAGGACCACATCCGGATTGCGACCGCAACGCACCACCCGATCGTAAACGCCGTCCTCGCTGTAAATCACGCCAAGCGCACTGGTCGGAGAATCCGTCGAAGCGATGGTCGGGACCGTCACCGTGCGCGCACCAATATGAAGTGCTGAAATCTTGGCTGTATCGAGCGCCTTACCGCCACCAATCCCGACAACGACGCCAGCGCCAGCGGTTTTGCCGAGGCTCACGGCCCGCTCGACTTCCTTATCCGTGGATTCGCCGCAAAATTTCATGAAGTGGCTTTTCACCCCATGAGCATCAAGGTTTTTCTCCACTTCCGGGCGAAGAGTATCCCAGAAAAACTCATCGATGACGATCAGCGCCGAGTTTGACAGCGGCGCAATGTAAAGCCCGATCTCATCGATGACACCCGGCCCCTGAACATATCGCAGCGGTCCGCCATAGCCTCTTGACGTCATGGTCTTTATCCTTTTTCGAAAAATGCAATGATCAACGCAGCGTCAAGCCGCCATCAATGGTGATGATTTCGCCTGTGGTGAAGGAACTGGCGTCGCTGGCCAGATAAACCACCGAACCAGCCAGTTCCTCGACGGAACCGATTCTGTTTTGCACGGCACCTTTTGCCCAATGATCCCTGACGACATCGGGATGTTCCCGCAGCACATCATCGGTCAGTTCCGTGCGAATATAGCCCGGCGCAATCGCATTGACGCGGATATTGTGTTCGGCCCATTCCGTTGCCAACGCCTTGGTCAACATATGAACGCCAGCCTTGGAAACATTGTAGGCGGCATGACGGAACGGCCAGTTGACGATCCGGCCCGACATCGAACCAATATTGATAATCGATCCGCTTTTCTGCGCGATCATTTGCCGTCCAACATGTTTGGAGGCAAGGAAAACGCCGTCCAGATTGACGGCCATGGTCTGGCGCCATTGATCCAGGCTGCAATTTTCCGCTGCGGCTGGCAGAACAATACCAGCATTATTGATGAGAATATCGATACGCCCGAACCGATCGACCACAGACTGCGTCATGTGCTCGACATCCGCCTCTTGCGCGACATCGGCTTGCAGAGCGAAGCTATCACGCCCTTGCGTTCTCAGGTTGGCGGCCAGTTCCTCGGCACGATCCAGCGTCGAGCGCACGACAATGGCGACATCGGCGCCATGGGCGGCCAGCGCCTCGGCCAGCCCCTTGCCAATGCCTCGCGACCCGCCGGTAACAATGGCCTTGCGTCCGGTCAGATCAAACATATGGCGGTAATCGGATGCTGTGTTTGACATGTAGGCTCCTCCCTATCTGTCTTGTTTTTCCAGTCAGGCCACGGTCTGCGAAGCCTGTGGCGTAACGGTGCTTTCGCCCCAGCGGGCGAGGATATGTTCAGCGGTGCGCTGCGCCTGCGCGACAATGGTCAGCGAGGGATTGACGGCAGTGGAGGACGGCAGGAAGGACGCATCGACGACATAGAGATTATCGACGTCCCAAACCTTGCAATGTGTGTCCAACACGGATGTCTCTGGCGTCTTGCCGAAACGGGCAGTGCCGCATTGATGCATGGATACCTTGATATCCATCTTGTTGGTAATGATCAGCGGATAGCCCAGCGAGCGCATATGCCGCGACCAGACCTTGACCAGTTCATCGTGAGATTTGAGATTATTAGCCGTGTAGCTCAAACGGATGCGGCCATCCGGATCGACGGTGACGCGGTTTTCAGGATCGGGCAGATCCTCCGACATCAGCCACCAATCGACACTGCGGTCGGCGAACAATGACATCAACCATTCAGGCGCCCAGGCCGCACCGGCGGTCAGCATGCCCCCCTGCAATTTGCCAAGCCCCTGGATATTACCAAGCGGATAGGGTTTTTCGGCATTGGCGAGGTAGTAATCATTGATCGCCATGGATTTCTGAAAGACGACGCGGTTTTTCTTAAAGGGCGAAATCGCCATCAGCGCCGTATTGTTATGCGCCATGTAATTGCGACCGAGCTGGTCGGACATGCTATTGCCGATGCCGCGCTGATGGGCCTGATTGGCTGATCGCAGCAAAAGGGCTGCCGAATTGATCGCCCCTGCACTGGAGACGAACAGATCGGCTTCGATCCGCTTTTTTTCACCCCCATGGGTCAGCTCAACGCCGGTCACCTTTTTACCGGTCGGATCGGTCAGCAAACGATGCACAAAGGCTTCCGTAACAAGCTCGATTTTACCCTTGCCACGGGCGAGCGCCGGATTAACGAGGCGCACTTCGGCGTCTCCCTTGGCGCCCAGCTTGCAGGCAAAGCCGTCACAGGTCCGACATCGGATACAGCTGCCGCCCTGATGGTAATCAATGGCAATCGGCAGTGGAAAGGGATGCAGACCTCTTTCTTTCAGCTTTTTTTCGAAGAAGGCGATTTCCGGTTCATGGCCGATGGCTGGATGTGGCATCGGGCCGGAGCGCGGCGGCTCGGTCGGGTCGATGCCCGCCGTTCCATGCGTCCCCATCAACCGTTCAGCAACAGCATAATAGGGTTCGAACTCGTCGTAGGAAACCGGCCAGGCAGGTGCGACGCCGCCTTCATGGGCCAAATCCTCAAAATCTTCCCGGCGAAAGCGCAGGGTGGCCGCACCGAAGAATTTGCTGTTGCCACCGACATAATAAAACGTGCTGGGGCGGAAAGACTGACCGTCCTTGTCGCGCCATTCTTCTGTCGTTGCATATTTCTTCTGGTGGAAGACCGCATCGACGCTCCAATTATCGTCTTCACGCGGCAAGCGTGGTCCGCGCTCGATCATCAGGATATTGCGGCCCGTTTCTGCCAACCGGTTCGCCAGCGCGCCGCCGCCGACGCCCGAGCCAATAATGATCACGTCGTAAAATCGCTTCAACTCACTCATGTCTCTCTCCCGTGCCTGCCTTTGGCTGCACCTGCGTCTGAATGAATGCCTTTCCCCCCGAAAGGCGCATTCTACCAAGGCTTGAACTTGCTCCAATGCTCGTTGGTGTTACATGATCGCCCCGACCTGCCAGGGGACAAATTCATTGTCACCGTAATTGTAGATCTCACTCACTGTCCGCTCGCCCGACGCGGTGGCAACCACAGCCTCGAAAATCCGCTGCCCGACCGCCTCCACCGTCTCATCGCCGGTGACGATGGTGCCGCAATTGAGGTCCATGTCTTCCTGCATCCGCTCATACATTGGCGTGTTGGTGGCGAGCTTCAGCGATGGCGCCGGTTTGAAACCGGACACCGAACCGCGCCCGGTGGTGAAACAGATGACATTGCAGCCGCCCGCCACCTGGCCGGTCACGGCAATCGGGTCATAGCCGGGCGTATCCATGAAGACGAAGCCGGGTTCGTTGATGCGCTCGGCATATTCATAGACGGCGTTGAGCCTGGTCGTGCCGCCTTTGGCCACCGCACCCAACGATTTTTCCAGAATTGTGGTCAGCCCACCGGCCTTATTGCCATGGGATGGATTGTTGTTCAGCTCGGCCCTGCCCCGCGCCGCATAATCGCGCCACCATTCGATGCGCTCCAGCAGCTTTTGGGCCACATCAGGGCTTTTGGCCCGCCGGGTCAACAAATGTTCGGCACCGTAGATTTCCGGCGTCTCAGCCAGACATGCCGTGCCACCGTGGCGGACCAGCAGATCAGCAGCATAGCCAAGCGCCGGATTGGCGGAAATGCCGGAATACCCATCCGATCCTCCGCATTCGAGTGCTAGTTTCAGCTTGGACACCGGTTGCGGGGTGCGCTTCAATGCATTGACGGCGGGCAACATTGAATCGATGGCTGCAATCGCTGCTTCGATGGATTTGCGCGTGCCACCGGTTCCCTGAATGGTCAGCGTGTGAAATCTGTCGCTCTCGGTGAGGCCATGAGCGGCAAGCAAAGCCGGTATCTGGTTGGTTTCGCAGCCAAGGCCAATCATCACCACACCGCCGACATTGGCATGGGTGGCGTATCCGGCCAGTGTGCGGGTGAGATAGAGATAACCCTCGGTCGCGGTATTGATGGCGCAGCCGCCTGCATGGGTCAGCGCAATAACCCCATCGACATTGGCGAAATCATCGAGCCTGCCCGGCTGGGCATAATGCTGCGCCACGGCCTTGGCCACGGTGGCAGAACAGTTCACCGAAGAGACGATGGCGATGTAATTGCGCGTACCAGCCTCACCATTCTCCCGCTGATAGCCCATAAACGTCGCGGGCTGGGGCGCAAAAACAGGCTCCTGCGCGTCCACGCAAAATTCGTGGGCCAGTTCCACATCCCCCATCGCCATATTGTGGGTATGAACATGATCACCAACCGCAATAGGCTGCGTGGCAAAACCGATGATCTGGCCATATTTGATAATGGCCTGTCCCGGCTGAAGGGCCGTGATGGCAACCTTGTGTCCCTGGGTGATCCGGGCCGAAAGCTGCACGCCGCCAAGCTCTGGAAGCGCCACCGGCTCCAGCGTCAGCCGGGCAACGGCCACATTGTCACGCAAATTCAGCCTGAGCAGCGGCGAAGAAACCGAAGTCACTGTCATGGTCCTTCCTTTCCATCGAAAAGCGCGCCCTGGTCCTCATGCATTTTGGCCATGACGGCGAAGGAGGAATCCAGGTGGATGCGCATGGCCAGTTCGGCCTGATCGGCGTTTCGGGTTGCCAGCGCCCGCACAATCGTATCGTGCTGCTCGGTCACGACAGACAAATGCCCAGGCACAGGCGCACTGAGCTGGCGCATACGGTCGAGATGAACCTTGGCAAGCGTGATGAACTTCCAGATACGGGGATAGCCGCTGATCGTGGCAATGGCGCTGTGAAAGGCATCGTCGCAATCCAGATATTTTTCCAGCTGATTGCTATCGAGAATGGCCTGCATCTGCGTGATGATCGACTTCAGTTGCGCGACGTCGCGATCGGTAACATTGGCCACGGCCTTTCTGACGCTTTCGATTTCCAGCGCCCGGCGAATGACAAAGCCCTCTTCCGCGACAGTGAAGGAAATACGACTGACATAGGTGCCGGAATGGGGAAACACATCCACCAGCCCCTCATCCGCCAGCCGCTGCAAGGCCTCTCGAACCGGGGTGCGCGACACGCCGAATTCGGCACATAGATCTTTTTCCGAGATGATTGCCCCAGGCTGCATCTCCAGATGGACTATGGCTTGGCGCAACAACCAATATATCTGTTCAGCCTTTGGAATTGTCTTCATCTTATCCGTGCGCATCGCTATCTCAACAATTTCGGGCATTTTATCGCCTGTAGAGAAGTTTTCGAAAGCCTGTTGACAGGCGAATAATCATCTGACTTAGATAACTCATATATTGGTTGGCGGTGCAAGTGAAATTTTCAGCCCGCAGCCAGGAGGACTAAACCGAGCTGGCGAGGAGGCCGGCAGGCGCTTTCAAAATTTGGGAATGACGATTCTGGCCGACACTGTTTGCGCGTTGCGTGATGCAATGGCGACGGGAGATCTGTGTCTCACCTCGGCTGACAAACTATGGATGCAAGCGGATCATGGCGACAATCAATTATTTGACACGGATTGAATTCAACGAGGGCGCAATTTCAACATTGCCTGCGTTGCTGGCTGAACTCGGCGTGAAAAAGCCGCTGATCGCAACAGACAAAGGACTGGTTTCGACTGGTCTGGTTGCGAAAGTCCTCAGCCTGTTTGATGAAACACCCGCGGTGTTTGACGGCACTCCGGCCAATCCGACGGAAGAGGCCGTCACCCAGGCTTATGACCTCTATAAAAGCGCCGGATGCGACGGCATTGTCGGTCTCGGCGGCGGTTCCTCGCTCGATCTGGCCAAGGCCGTCCGGCTTCTGACCGGTCATGCGGCACCCTTGGCGCAATATACTGCTGTGGAAGGCGGCGCCTCAAAAATCCACGGGCGCATCTGTCCGATGATTGCCGTGCCAACCACATCCGGCACCGGTTCGGAAGTGGGCCGCGCTGCTGTGATCATCACCAGGGAAGGCCGCAAGCTCGGTATATTGAGCGGCCACATGCTACCCTCCATTGCGCTCTGCGACCCGGAACTGACCTATGGCCTGCCGCCGTTTTTGACCGCCGCAACCGGCATGGATGCCCTCTCCCACTGCCTGGAAACCTATATGGGTCCATCCGTCAATCCGCCTGCCGATGCGATTGCGCTCGACGGTTTGAAGCGCGGCTTTCCTGCCATTCGAAAGGCGGTTGCCAATGGAAGCGACCGGCAGGCGCGCTGGGACATGATGATGACTGCGCTGGAAGGCGCCATGGCATTCCAGAAAGGTCTCGGCGCCGTGCATGCGCTGACCCATCCGCTTGGCGCGATCCGCGAGCTTAATCTGCACCATGGCACGTTGAATGCAGTGCTGATGCCCGCCGTCTTGCGCTTCAACCGCTCCGTCATCGGCGCGAAATGGGACGTGATGGCAGACATCATGGGTGGCGCGCCGGATGAGGTCACGGCATCGCTGAACCACGATATCGGCATGCCATCTGGCCTGAAAGCCATGGGTGTGACGAAAGCGATGATGGAAAAAATCGCCGGAGAAGCCCTGAAAGACCATTGCCACGCCACCAATCCCCGGCTCGCCAGCCGGGAGGATTACCTGGCGTTGCTCCAGGAATCGGCCTGAAAACCGAGGCAACGAAAACAATCGAGTGGGAGGAGAACACAATGACTGACTTTGAGGAAACCAAGGATCGCAGCCGGTTCATGGGCGACCTGAAACTGAGCCGCCGTGGCGTATTGAGTGCAGGCGCAGCCCTCACCGTGGCAGCGGCCCTCAGCAAGCCGCGCCTGGCGGGTGCCGAGGATCTGAAATTCTGTGCGTCGCTTGGCTGGACCGTCTGGGAATCGGGTCGCCATATCGTCAATGGCTATAAGGATGCCGTTTCGCGTCTGGGCGGAACATTGACCATCGCCGATGCCAATTACGACATCAAGAAGCAAGCCGATCAAATCGCCTCCTTCGTTGCGTCCAAGCCAGCGGCGATCTTTATCACGCCCGCCGATGCCGCCGCGATTTCGCCCGCTGTGCAGGCAGCCGTAGCCTCCGGCATCCCGATTTTCTGTGGTGACAGCTATGTGCCAAACACCACGGTAACCTCCACCGCCATGTCGAATAATTTCGGCCTCGGGGCAGCCGGAGCGGAATATATTGCCAAACGGCTGAACGGCAAGGGACAGGTCGCCCTCGTTAGCCTGCCCTCCAACGAGTCCTGGGACCAGCGCACCTTGGGCGCAAAGTCGGTCTTCGTCCGCTTTCCCGATATCAAGGTCGTTTCAGAAATCGCCTTTGCCCTGGGCGGCACGACGACGCCCCGTCAGGTGGTGGACAACATCCTGACGGCCAACCCTGAATTAAACGCCATCTGGTGCGCCTGGGATGGTGCAGCCTCCGAAGGAACACTCGCCATTCGCGCCGCAGGCCGCAAGGTGTTCATCACCGGTATCGATGGTGGCCGCCAATCCTTTGAATATATCAAGGCCGGTTCGCCCTTTGCCATGACCATGGCCCAGAGCTTCTACGAAATGGCCTATATGAATGCCTTTTATGCCCATGAGGTCGTCGCAGGCCGCAAAGCACCGCGCTTCGTCATCACCCCGTCCTATGCGGTGACAGAGGACAGCCTGAAGCCCCTGAAGGACATTCCCGACAATTACGATCAACCGGGCGAAGCCATCAAACTGGGTTGGGCGCGCGCGCTTTAATCTGTCACTCCGGCAGGCGCGTCAGGCCTGCCGGCTCCATCAATACAGCCGGAAAGGCGCGGGTGCAGGATATGACAGCCATTCTCGACATGAAGGGAATCGAAAAACGGTTCGGCGTCGTCAAGGCGCTGGACAACGTCGATTTCTCGCTGGACGCAGGCGAAATCCACGCGCTGCTGGGCATCAATGGCGCGGGCAAATCGACCTTGATCAAGATCCTTTCCGGCGTCTATTCCAAGGATGCTGGTACAATCGTCATCGCCGGGGAAACGGTGGAACTCGGCAGCCCGGCAGCGGCAATTGCCTGCGGCATCGCGTCTGTGCAGCAACATCCGGAACTGGTCGATGACTTCACCGGCGTGGAAAACATTTTTCTTGGCCAGGAATCGACCAAGGCCGGTCTTGGCCGCCGCATAGATCGCAAAGTTCTGAAGACCGAAGCGGCCTTGCTGCTGAAACGCTTTCCGATCGAAGTCGATCTCGACCAGCGCGTCGGTGAAATGCCTGCCGTCGACCGAGAAATAGTCGCCATTCTGCATGCGCTCAGACGTGAGGATATCCGCATCCTCATTCTCGATGAGCCGACCTCGACGCTGACCGAGCGCGAAAAGACATCCCTGTTCCAATTGATGCGGCACCTGAAAGCGGCGGGCATCGCCATTATCTACATCACCCACCGGCTGGAAGAGGTTTTCGAGATAGGCGACCGCTTCACCGTGTTCCGGGCAGGAAAGCGCGTTGCCACCTTCACCTGCCGTGAGGCGCGCGACAGCAACATATCCATTCCCGAACTGATGCTGGATGAAAAGCCGGGCAATATCTTTCCTCCCAAGGCCGCCAGCGCCGCAGGGGAAGCACTTCTGGAAGTAGCGGGTCTTGAAAGACCGGGTCTGTTTTCCGGCGTGAGCTTCACCCTGCGGCGCGGCGAAATCCTCGGTATTTTCGGCCTCGTTGGCTCCGGCGCCGATGAATTATCAAAGGCGCTGTTCGGCGTTATCCGCCCCGACACCGGCACGATCCGCATCAAGGGCAAGCCGGTGACGTTGAAAGACCCGCATGACGCGCTGCGTAAGGGCATTTTCCTGGTTCCCGGCGACCGTCGCACCGAAGGCCTTACCCTGTCGCGCAATGTGATTTTCAACATGACATTGGCGCATCTGAAGAAAGCCTCGTTTTTGGGCGGGTTGTTGAAATTTTCCTCCAGCCGTAAAATTTCCGAGCAGTTGGCCCGCCGTGTTGCCCTTCACCCGATGACACTGGACCGCCCGGCCAGTGCCTTTTCCGGCGGGAACCAACAGAAGATCGTTATCGCCAAGGGGCTCTACCGCGATGCTGACATTTATATCTTCGTTGAACCAACGGTCGGCGTCGATATAGGCGCACGCGCCACGCTCTATGCGCTGATGCGGGAACTGTCGCAGCATGCGGGCGTGCTGGTGATTTCGTCCGATTGCGACGAGGTGCATGGCGTCGCCGACCGGATGATCGCCCTTTACAAAGGCCGCCCTGTTGCCGTCGCCGACCAGCGCCCCAGCCGCGACCAACTTCTGTCTGCCGGAATCATGGGAGCACGATCATGATTGCCTCGTTCAAATCCTCGCCGCTCGCCTTGCGGCTTTCCGCCTTCCTGATCCTGCTTTGCGCGATTGCGGTGGTCTTTCAGTCCTTCGCTCCCGCCTATCTGACCGAAAACAACCTGCACGCCCTGCTGCGCCATATGTCGGTCAACGGCTTGACGGCCATCGGACTGACCTTCGTCATTGTGGTTCGCCATTTCGACCTCTCCTTTCCAGGCGTTGCATCGTTGGGCGCAATGACACTCGGCTGGCTACTTGCCAATGACTACAGCCTGTCTGCGAGTGTGCTGGGCGGCATCGGCGTCGGGCTGATGGCCGGGCTGATCAACGGCACGGTCATTTCCTATCTACGGCTGCCCGATATCGTCACCACCATTGCCACCGGCGGCGTGGCTGTCGGATTGTCCTATTTCTACAGCAACGGCACATCGATTTCGGAAAACTTCTTCATGTCGGGCATCCTCGACCTGAACGATTCAAAATTCCTGGCGCTCGACATGCCCGTGGTCATCCTGCTGGCAACGGCCATCGTGGCTTTCGTTATCCTGCACTGTACCCGCTTTGGCAGGGCCTTTTATGCGACAGGCGAAAACCGGCGTTCGGCGGTGTTTTCCGGCATCAGGGTGAAGACCTATATCCTAACGGCCTTCGGCCTTTGCGGCGCGCTGAGCTGTCTTGGCATCACGCTGCTGGTTGCCTCATCGGGGGCAGCCAATGTGACGGCGGGCAACCAGTTGATGATGCCAGCCTTTGCCGCCGTTTACCTCGGGGCTGCCCTGTTTGGTTCCCCCTCCATTCCAGCGACGCTTGCCGGGGCGCTATTGATGTCGGCCATGCTGAACGGCTTCACCCTGCTTGCCATTCCCTATTATTACAGTGACGCCATTGTCAGCACCGTGCTGATCCTCGCCATTGGCATTTTCGATCCGAAGCTCACAACGCTGTTTGGCGACATTTTCGGCCGAAAAGCAGCGGGTAAAAACGGGAGATAACGGATGAAAAACGCAACGGATATCACCATGACGACTGTGCAAAGTGCCGCAACTCCGGGCCGGGTGGACATGCAGGGATTTTTCCTGCGCTACGGATTATTCCTGCTGCTGGTGCTGCTTATTGTTCTGTTTGCTTGGCTGCGCCCCAGCTTCGTCAGTGGTGGTAACATCAATGACATGCTGCGCTCAGCCAGCATCGCGGCACTGATGTTTCTGGGGCTGACCTGGATCATTGCGGCAGGTGAAATCGATGTCAGCTTCATGTCCGTTGCAGCGCTTGCCAATATGGTCGTGGCAGCCCTGGTTGCATCAGGCCAAAACTGGGCGGTGGCCTGCCTTGCGGGCTTGTTGCTCGGCCTCGTTTTTGGTCTGGTAAACGGACTGCTTGTGGCGATCTTCAAGCTTCCAGCCCTTGTCATCACCATCGCCACGGGCGGGCTGGCCGGATCGATTGCCGCTGCAATCGGCCTCGGCACATCGATTTCCCTCTCCTCCACCGGCTTTATCGGCTCTCTCCTGCACGTCAACCTCGGCATCATCCCGCTGCTGACGGTCATCGTCGCGCTTCTCTATGCCACCGCCTGGTTTATTCAGGAAAGGCTGACCTTTGGCCATTATCTCTATGCCATGGAGCAGAACCGCGCCGCCGTGATCGAAGCGGGCGTGCCAGTCAACCGATTGCTGCTGATGCTCTACGTGCTGTCTGGCCTTGTGTCGGCGCTGGCAGGGATCCTGCTGACAGCCGATCTCTCGTCAGGTCAACCCTATATCGGCAGTTCCTATTTCATCGACGGCCTGACCTCAGTTCTGCTGGGGGGCATGGCGCTGAAATACGGCAAGCCCAATGTCATAGGCACCGTCACCGCCGTTCTGCTCCTGGCCACACTTTTGAGCGGCGCCGCCCTGCTCGGCTGGACGGATGCGCAACGCCAGATCGTGCGCGGCCTGCTGCTGCTATGCGGCGTCGCCACGGTTGTCTGGGCAAGGCGCAAGACCCGCGCCCACATTTAAAGCCAAGGGAAACACCATGAAAGCGACTGAAAAACGCCCGATCGGCAAGACCGGCCTGACTGTCACCGCGCTTGGCGTCGGCACAGCCCCGCTAGGCGGATTGTATGCGTCTGTAGCCAAAGATGATGCCACCGCCATGCTTGATCATGCCTGGGAGGCTGGTATCCGCTATTTCGATACAGCACCCATGTATGGCAATGGCCGTTCCGAACATCTTGTTGGGGAATTATTGCGGGAGAAAAATCCCGAGCAACGAGACTGGGCGATCAGCACCAAGGTCGGAAGGTTGATGACCACGGAGCGGGTGGGCCGAAAGCTTCCCCCGGCTCCGCCGAAAAACCCGCTCGATCCTGGCTGGTGGAACGGCTTGAATTTCCGCGAGGTGTTTGATTACAGCTATGACGGCATCATGCGCAGCTTCGATGACAGCCAGCAGCGATTGGGCTTTCCCAATCCCGACATTCTCTATGTGCATGACATCGGCAGCGTCACCCATGCCGATCTGCACGAGCATCACTGGTCAGCTTTGACCAGGAGGGGCGGCTTCCGGGCATTGACGCAATTGCGCGATGCAGGTGACATCAAAGGCTTCGGCCTTGGCGTCAACGAATGGCAGATCATCCGCGATGCGCTGGAAGAGGCTGACCTCGACTGTTCCATGCTGGCGGGCCGCTATACGTTGCTGGACCAGGATGCGGAACAACAGTTTCTGCCATTGGCCCAGAAACGCGGCATGGCGCTGGTGGTTGCGGGCGTCTTCAATTCCGGCATTCTTGCCTCAACGACAGGTCGTCGCAAGTTCAACTACGCCGATGCTCCGCAGGATATTGTCGATAAGGCCGAAAGGTTGAGGGTCATCTGCGACAGTTTCGCCGTGCCGCTTCCCGCCGCCGCCATCCAGTTTCCGCTGCGCCATCCGGCTGCGACCTGCGTGGTGATCGGCGCAAAAACCGCAGAGCAGATCTCCACCAATATTGGCTGGTTCGAACAGGACATTCCCGAGGATCTTTGGGCGCAACTGCGCGCCGAAGGCCTTATAAGCCATTAACCTACCCCGGAGGACGACCATGCTGAAAACCATCAACCCGCTTTTGACCGGCGATCTTCTCGCTATCCTCGCAGATATGGGCCATGGCGATGAAATCGTTATCGCCGACGCCAACTTCCCCGCCATCACCGCCGCCAACCGTCTGGTGCAGATGCCGGGCATCGACGCATGTGCTGTGATGGAGGCCATTCTCTCGCTGATGCCGCTTGATGATTTTGTCGAATACCCAGCTGGCGTAATGGACGCGCCGGGCGAGCGGCCTGCCATCTATGCCGAATTCGAAACAATCATAGAGAGCGCCGAAAATCGCAAAATCGAACTGGATCTCATCGACCGCTTCGCTTTCTACGACCGGTCCAAAGCCGCCTTTGCGGTGATCTCAACCGGCGAGCGGCGACTGTACGGCAATATCATCTTGAAGAAGGGCGTGGTTCGTCCCGCATAAGCCAGAGTGAAAAGTTTCGGATGCTCGACAGCCATCAACATTTCTGGAAAGTCGACCGTGGCGATTACGGCTGGCTGACGCCTGATCTCGGAGCGATTTATCGCAATTTCCTGCCAAAGGATCTGGAACCCGACATGCGCCGGGCCGGAATAACCCGGACCATTCTGGTTCAGGCGGCGGAAACCCAGGCAGAGACCGATTTTCTGCTGACGATCGCCGCAAAGACTGACTTCGTTGCAGGTGTTGTCGGCTGGCTCGATCTGGAAGCCGATGATTTTGCCACCCGGCTGAAACACTACCGTACAAATCCTGATTTCATCGGCATCCGTCCCATGCTGCAAAGCTTGGCCGACGACACCTATATCCTGCGCCCGAAGGTGATCGATAGCCTCAAAGCCATTGCTGACAGCGGCCTGCCTTTCGATATTCTGACCTTCCCGCGCCATTTACCGCATGTGATCGCGGCACTGAAACAGGTGCCGGACCTGAAGGCCGTGGTCGATCATATTTCCAAGCCGCAGATTGCCAAAGGCACACTTGACCCGTGGCGCGACCATATGACGGAAATCTCCGGTTTCAGCCAGGTCTGCTGTAAGGTTTCCGGCATGGTCACAGAAGCCAATCCGGATTGGACGCTTGACGATTTTCGTCCCTATGTGGACCATGTTATCAAATGTTTCGGTCCCAACCGGCTGATGTTTGGCAGCGATTGGCCGGTTTGCACGCTGGCCGCCAGCTATGGCGAAGTTGCCAATCTGGCCCGCACATTGTTGTCCGCCCATTTCGGCCCTGATGATCTCACGCTGATTTTCGAGACCAATGCGCGCCGTTTTTACGGTGTCTGAATGGGATGTCTCAGCGAAGGAGCAAAACGTCCCTTTACGTCAAACGCCCACCTTGGTCTTATAAACAGACCGAGGTGAGCATTTGATTTTACGTATTAAAATCAGAACGGTGCATCAATATCAACGACATCGATCAGCTTGTGGTTGACGAATTCCTTGATGCCGAGGCCCAGCAATTCGCGGCCATAGCCCGAACGTTTGACGCCACCGAACGGCAGGTCCGCCTTGACCATGGTCGGGTGGTTGATGAACACCATGCCAGTGGTGATCCGGTGGGCAAGCGCGACACCGCGCGCGGTGTCCCGGGTAAAGATCGAGCCACCCAAACCATAGGGCGTATCATTGGCGATGCGGATCGCGTCATCGTCATCCTTGGCGCGAAACAGCATGGAGACCGGGCCGAAAAACTCCCAATAACGGGCCGGATTGTCGTCGGCCAGATCGGTCAGGATGGTTGGCTGCACGAAAGCGCCCTGGTTTGGCACCGGAGGCCCGACTTCCGTTGCCGTTGCCCCATAAGACACGGCTTCGGCAATCTTTTGACGGATCTCGTCGGCAGCCCCTTGTGAGGATAGCGGCGCAAGCGTTGTTTGCGGATCGAACGGATCACCGGCTTTCAGCCCGGCGACACCGGTTTTGTATTGCTCCAGAAAAGCATCATAGACCGCATCAACGATAATCATCCGCTTGGATGAGACGCAGACCTGACCGCCATTCCAGTGGCGACCGAAGACCGCCCATTTCACGGTCTTTTCCAGATCGGCATCGGCCAAGACCACGAAGGCATCGGCGCCTCCCAGTTCCATGGTGGATTTTTTCAGCGCCTGCCCCGCCTGCGCGGCAATGGTGGCGCCCGCGCCTTCCGAACCGGTCAAAGCCACGCCATGGACGCGCGGGTCGTTGAGGATCATTTCCACCTGGGTCCGCGTCGCATAAAGATTGGTGAACCCACCCTTCGGCAGACCGGCCTCCAGCATCAACCGCTCAAAAGCTGCTGCGCATTGCGGCACATTCGACGCATGCTTCAACAGCATGGTATTCCCGGCCGACAGCTGAGGCGCGATAATCCGAGCGATCTGGTAATAGGGGAAATTCCAGGGCTCGATGGCCAACAGCACACCGAGAGGCTCATGCACCAGGATCGCCTCACCTTCAGCCCTATGGGCGACGGGAAGCTGTTCCGGCTTCAACAGGCGTTCGGCATTGATCGCGTAGTAATCGAGGATATCGGCAGACAGGCCCACCTCGGCCCGTGCTTCGGACATCAGCTTGCCCATTTCCAGGGTCAGCAGCTTGGCATAATCATCCGTCTGGCCGCGCAGGATTTCGGCGGCAGCATGCATGACCTTGGCCCGCTCGGCAAAGGATGTCTGCCGCCATTGCTGAAATGCGGCATCCGCCGCCGTAATGGCCGCCTGAACGGCAGCGTCGGTTGCTTCGGGAAAAGTGATAAGAGTTTCGCCAGTATAGGGATTGGTTGTTGCGTAAGCCATGGAACCGTCCTTTGCAGTCATTGCTGCGGCGCGCATTACCGACATCGGTCGCGTCGATGAGGTAATGATAGCGCTGAAGGTGGTTCTGGCCGTTGATCCTAATCAAGATCGTAAAAGTTGTAGATTATAGCATTTTCAGGAAGCTGTTCTCCCAAAGCGCTATTCTGCAAAAACATGCGCCGACGCCGGATCGAACCCCAGCGCAACAGGCGCACCGATCGTCAATCCATCCAGTGCGGCATGGCCGAAGGGCAGACGCACGGACAGGCCATGCCCGCCTTCGCTCAATAGCGCGATATGAATGGTATTGCCGAGAAACGTAATGTCCTCAATCTTGGCAGCAAGCATTCCCGGTCCTTGAGCCGAAAACAACGTCAACCGCTCCGGGCGCAGCATCAGCATGGCATTGCTTCCACTCTGCGCCTTCCCATGCAGCGGAATATTTCCGATTGCCAGATAATCACCAAGGCGGATTTCGGCCTTACCCTCCCTGGTATCGGTCACCACGCAGGGCAGAAAATCGCTGTCCCCGATAAACTCCGCCACAAACCGCGTCGCCGGATTGGCGTAAAGCTCGGCGCCGGTGCCGATCTGGTCGATCACCCCCTTGGAAAACACCGCAATCCGGTCGGAAAGCCGCAGCGCCTCTTCCTGGTCATGGGTGACGTAAAGGATGGTAACATCCGTTTGGTGATGGATGCGGCGGATCTCGTGCTGGATTTCCTCGCGCAGCTTTTTGTCCAGCGCCGAAAGCGGTTCGTCCATCAAAAGCACCGGTGGATCATAGGCCAGCGCCCGTGCCAGCGCGACGCGCTGCTGTTGGCCACCGGACATTTGCGCCGGTTTGCGATCCTCATAGCCTTCCAGCCGCACCAATTGCAGCATCTTGCGGACACGCTCGGTGATATCGGCCTTCGACCAGCCGCGCATTTTCAGCGGAAAGGCAATGTTCTGGCCGACCGATAAATGCGGAAACAGCGTGTAGCGTTGAAATACCATGCCGATATTGCGTTGGTGCGATGGGGTCTGCAACACGCTCTTGCCCGATAGCAGCATATCACCCGCACTCGGCTGTTCGAAACCGGCGAGAATATAAAGCGTCGTGCTCTTGCCTGACCCGGAAGGACCGAGAAAAGTCATGAACTCGCCCTTTGCCACCTCAAGATTGACATCCTGCACCGCGACCACCGGGCCGTATTGCTTGCGGATACCGCGAATTTCCAGAAAAGGCGTCATGCTTTCAGTCCTTTGCGCACCAGGGCGGTGATCAACATCAACGCGATGGTGACGACGATCAGAAGGGTGGAGGCGGCGGCAATCACCGGCGTCAGATCCTGACGCAGCGTTGCCCAGATCTTGACAGGCAGGGTTTGCAGCGTCGGGCTTGCCATGAAGATCGCCAGAACGACCTCATCCCAGGAGGTCAGGAAGGAAAACACCGCCGCCGAAAACAATCCATGACCAATGCAGGGCAGCGTAATCAACAGCCGCGCCTTCAGCGGCGAGGCACCGCAGAGCACGGCGGCATCCTCGATGGATTTATCGAAGCCTTCCAGCGCGTTGGTCAGTGCGAGAATGGAAAAAGGCAAGGCGACAACCAGATGGGCGATGACGAAACCGAGTGTCGTGCCGTTCAGCCCGATGCGCAGGAAAAACGCATAGAGCGCCACGGCCAACACCACGACGGGCAGGATCATCGGCGTCATGAACAGTGCTCGCAAAGTATTCCGCCCCAGAAACCGACCACGCACCAGGCCGAACGACGCACAAAGCCCGATCAGCACCGACAGGATCGTGACGATGACGGCAATGCGAAAGCTGGTCCAGGCCGCATCCAGCCAGCGCGGATCGGCAAATAGCTGGGCGTACCATTTGGTGGTCCAGGCGGGTGGCGGAAAAATCAGCCATTGCGAGGAGCCGAAGGACAGGGCGGCGATAAACAGGATCGGCAGCAGGAGAAAAGCCGCCGTCAGCAGCGTGATGACCAGCAAAATCCATTTCCAGACACCAAGGCTGTTGAAATTCAAAAGCATGTCAGCGCCCTCCCTCACCGGCTGCGCCGAACAGCTTCAATTGCAGGGCATAAAGGCTCAACGTCACCACCAGCAGCACCAGCGCCGCCGCACCGCCCATGCCCCAATTGACCAAGGATTGCACGAATTGGGCGATCAACTCGGCCAGCATCATATTGGATGTGCCGCCCAGCAGCGACGGTGTAACGAAATAGCCAAGTGACATGACGAACACCATCAACCCGCCAGACACCAAGCCCGGCATGGCAAGCGGCAGCAGCACCGTCACCAGAGCCTGCCAGCGCGTCGCTCCGCAAAGTGCTGCCGCCTGCAACAGCGCCGGATCGATCTTGCGGATCACCCCATAGAGCGGAATGATGATGAAGGGCAGCATGATGTAGCTCATCCCGATGGTCACACCGACGAGATTGTTGACCATCACCAGCGGCGTATCGATCACACCGAGACTGATCAGCGTTTTGTTGATGACCCCGGTGCGCTGTAACAGCACCATCCAGGCATAGGTGCGGGCGAGAAGGTTGGTCCACATCGACAGCAAGACGATCGCAAAGATCACGGAGGCCAATCGTTGCGGCATGATCGCCAGCGCCCAGGCGACGGGAAAGCCAATCACGAGCGAGATTGCCGTGACCAGGGCCGAGACAAAAAACGTGTTGAAGAAGATTTTCAGATAGGTCGCGCTTCCCAGCAATGCGCCGTAATTGCCAAGGCCGAGAACCGGCTCCGTCACCGAGCGCGTCAGCAGAGCCAGCACCGGCAGAACGAAGAAGATCAGGATCAGCACCAGCGCCGGCAGGGTCGCGGCTTTATTGCCGAAACCCCACCGGTTTCTAACGGGCTGTTCAATAGTCGAGATCGGGGACGCCATGCCGTTTCCTTGCGAAACCCGTCCGACATCGTGCATTTAAAGGATGCAACATGCCGTAACGCTGAGGACGCTCCGGCACCGGATGTTTACGGTGCCGGAAATGTCTTACTTTAGAGTATGGCTTACTTCGACTGCCAAGCGTACCAACGCTCACCAATCTCGTCACGGTGCTTGGCCCAGTAGGCCATGTCAGCATTGACCTGCGACGCGGTCTGCTGGTCCGGCAAGGTCTTGGCGATGGCGGGGTCCATCAGCGCCGGTGACTTGGTATTCACAGGCGCATAACCGGTCCCTGCTGCCATCTCGGCCTGACCCGCGGGCGAGGTTGCGAAAGCGATGAACTTCATCGCCGCTTCCTTGTTCTTGGTGCCCTTCGGCACGACCAGCGCATCGGCTGCCGTGATATTCTGCGCCCAGGAGGTTTCAACCGTCACACCGGTCGCGGCCAGCGCCGTCAACCGGCCATTCCAGAACGAGCCGAACGGGGCTTCGGCAGAGGCCAGCAATTGCTGCGACTGCGCACCGCCCGACCACCAGATGATGTCGGATTTGATGGTGTCGAGCTTCTTGAAGGCGCGGTCGAGATCAAGCGGATAAAGCTTATCCGGCGTCACGCCATCCGCCAACAACGCGGCTTCGATCACGCCTGGCGCTGACCATTTGTAGAAAGTGCGCTTACCGGGAAATTTCTTGGTGTCGAACAGGTCCGTCCAGCTTTTCGGGCAAGCGGCGACAGCGTCCTTGTTGCAGCCGACCACGAAGGAATAATAAAAGCTGCCGACCGAATAATCCGTCACAAAACGCGGATCGAGCGTTGTCTTATCGATGGTCTTAAAGTCGAGCTTTTCCAGCAGGCCCTTGTCGCCAGCTTGAATCGCATAGTCGCCCTCGACATCGACGACGTCCCAGTTCACGCCCTTGGCCTCGACCATGGCTTTGATCTTGCCGTAATCGGTCGGGCCGTCCTGAAGGACGTTGATGCCTTCTTTCGCGGTGAATTTATCCGCCCAGGCGGATTTCTGCACGTCCTGCGTGGTGCCGCCCCAACTGGTGAACACCAAGTCAGCGGCCAGTGCCTGACCGGAGACGCCCAAGAGCAAAGCCAGCGATGCGATAATCGTTTTGTTTTTCATGTTCCCTTGTCCTTGTTTGATTGTGCCTTACCCGGATGCCGGTTGCTTCTTTTGGGCCATCCATCCGGGGCATGTTCTTATCACCGCATCACGAACGGATCGGGAAACGGGTCGTCTGAGGTTTTCAGCCAGACCGTCTTGGTGCGGGTATAGTCCAGTACCGCGGCCATGCCGCCTTCCCGCCCATGGCCGGACAAGCCAAAGCCGCCAAAAGGTGCAATCGGCGAAACGGCGCGGTAGGTATTGACCCAGACGACGCCAGCGCGCAGCCCGCGTATCATCCGATGCGCGCGTGCCAGGTTTTGGGTAAACACGCCTGACGCCAGACCATAGGCCGTATCATTGGCCAGATGCAGCGCTTGCGCCTCACTCTCAAAAGACACCACGGACAGGACCGGCCCGAAAAATTCCTGCGCCATGGAGGGCGAGTTGACGCCATCGCAATCGAGAATGGTCGGCAGATAGAAGTTACCCGGACCATCTGGGCGCTGCCCTCCCGTCACCAGCCGGGCGCCTGCGGCAAGCGAGGCCTTCACCAGCGCATCGACATGATCCTGCTGGCGTCTTGTGGCGAGCGGTCCCACCTCCGTTGCCATATCCAGCGGACTCCCAATGCGGATTGCTTCGGCCTTCTCCTTCAACCGGGCCAGGAATGCACCCTTGACCGAGCGCTCGACAATCAACCGCGATCCGGCAACGCAGGATTGGCCGGTGGCTGCAAAAATGCCGGAGACCTGCGCATTGGCTGCACTTTCCAGATCCGCGTCGGCAAAGACGATGAACGGCGACTTGCCGCCAAGTTCCAACGAGGTGGAAGCCAGATTTTCCGCCGAATTGCGCACCACGTGCCGCGCTGCCTCCGGCCCACCGGTGAAGGCCACATGTGCAACCCTGGGATGACGGGTGAGTGCTGCACCGCAAGCAGGCCCGAAGCCGGTAATGATATTGACAACACCGGGCGGAAATCCCGCCTCATGCACCAGCCGGGCAAATTCCAGCATCGGGGCCGGACCGTCTTCCGAGGCCTTCACCACCATCGTACAGCCAGCGGCCAGCGCCGGGCCGATCTTGACCGCCGAGAGAAACAATTGGCTGTTCCACGGAATGACCATAGCAACCACACCGACCGGCTCACGACGTAGCCAGACATCCATATCCGGCTTGTCGATCGGCAGTGTCGAACCTTCGATCTTGTCGGCAAGCCCCGCATAATAGCGATAGTAATCGGCGACATAGGCAATTTGCGAGCTTGTCTCACGGATGATTTTGCCGGTATCGCGGGTTTCCAGCTCCGCAAGCCTTGGCGCATTGGCGGCAATCAGATCGGCCAGCCGGTAGATCAGCTTGCCACGCTGGGTGGCGGTCATTTTTGCCCATGGCCCGGCATAGAGTGCCGTATGGGCCGCGTCCACTGCGCGGTCCACATCCGCTTCGCGCGCTTCCGGCATATCGGCCCAGACCTCGCCAGTGGCCGGATCGAGGCTTTCAAACCGCGCCTCGCCGTCACTGAAGGTGCCATCGATGTAAAGCTGGAAACGCTGCATCGCTTTACTCCGCAAAGGCTGGCATGACATCGGCAATGAAGCGCTCCAGCGAGCCTTTCTTGCGCTCGAAGCTCATGCCAGTGTCGATCCAGAAGGAAAACTCATCATAGCCCAGCGCCTCATAGCGTTTCAGCCGGGCGATCACGTCATCCGCTGTACCAACAGCCATATTGGCCCGCATCACCTCGGGCGCCAGCATGGCGTTGGCGTCGATATCCTCCTGGCTCAACCTTTCGATCAGGCCCTGGTGGATTGGACGCTCGTTTTTGAACCACGCGAAGAAGTAATTGTAATAGGTGCTCAACTCCCTGGCCGCTTGGGCGATATCGGCCTCGCTGGAGCCGACATAGCTATGCAGCAGCAGCATGATTTTCGGGCGCGGCAGATCGGGGGACTTCTCGCAGGCGTCGTTAAACCGTTGCATCAGAGTTTCGATTTCGCCGTCGCCATTCCACAGCGGCGTCACCTGCACATTGCAGCCATTGGCCACGGCAAAATCATGCGAATTGGGATCACGCGCCGCCACCCACAGCGGGATCGGTTCCTGCAAAGGTTTCGGTGCCGAGGTGGTCGCCGGAAAATTCCAGAACTCTCCCTGATGGGCATAGTCGCCAGCCCAGACGCCTTTGACGGCTGGGATCAGTTCGCGCATCCGCTGGCCAGCGGTCCAGGCATCCAGGCCCGGCATCAACCGCTCATATTCAAAGGAGTAGGCGCCACGGGCGATGCCGATATCCAACCGGCCATTGGTGATCAGGTCGGTCATCGCCGCCTCGCCCGCCAGCTTGATCGGGTGCCAGAAGGGTGCAATCACCGTTCCCGTTCCAAGGCGGACGTTTTTCACCCGGTTGGCCAGATCGGCAATGGTCACGAATGGGTTGGGCGCAATGGTGAAATCCATCCCATGGTGTTCGCCGGTCCAGATCGCATGCATGCCGCCCTTATCGGCGATCTCGCAGAGTTGCAGAAATTCCTCATAGAGGCTCTTGTGGCTCTGGCTGGCATCGAGCCGTTCCATATGGACGAAGAGAGAGAACTTCATGGATCAAGCCTTCCTGGCAATGGAGTGAACCCGGCCTGCCGTCTCATTGCCAACATAGACGCCGAAATTGCCAAGCGAGCTTTCTGCCGCGAAGCGATTGAGAATATCTGCCGTGGCCGACCCGCCCACACCGACAAGCTGGTCAACCGGGAGGAAATTGCCGCATTTCGGCACGCCAGTAGCGGCAAAGGCGCGGTAAACGATATGCTGGCATGCCTCGCTCTTGTCTTCGTAGACGGAATACAGAAACCCGATGGTGATACCGAGCCCAGTCAACTGTTCGAGATGGGCTTTCAAATCCTGCAACGGCTCGCCGCTGACCGCATGACAACCCGGCAGGCTGCGGCCACCTTCGCCCACCAGAAGCACCTCGCCATCACGCTCGATAACGGCGCTCAGATGCAGCGGGCCATCGCTAGCGGCGCTGACGGCTTTTTCGGCAAGGGCTGGCGTGAAATAACCGCCGCGCGCATAGCCCAGCCCGTTCAACTCGCTTTTGTCGAATGCCTGTACCCGCCCCAATAACACGACATGGTCGCCTGCCTCGATCACCTGTTCCAAACTGCAATCAAACCAGGCACACGTCCCGGAAAACACTGGCGACCCATGAGGACCAAGCCGCCAGTCCACAGTAGCAAACCGGTCTTCGACCGGCCGGGCGAAGGTGTTGGACACCTCCTTCTGCCCGTCGGACAAGATATTGACCGCAAAGCCTTCGGCCTTGGTCATCACCTCAAAATTGCGCGAGGTCTTAGCCAGACAGACCAGCAGCAAAGGCGGATCGAGCGAAACCGATGTGAAGGAATTGGCGGTAAAGCCGATTGGAGAACCGTCAGGACCAAGCGTGGTGACAACGGTGACGCCGGTGGCGAAAGCGCCGAAGGCATCGCGCAGGCTGCGGGGATCGATTATCGCTTCGCTCATCCGCGCGCCTCACTGTTGGTTTTATCGGCACTCATTGACGTGCCTCCGGTAAAGCCAGCCACGCGGCCATGATGTCATGCACCTCTTGCGGTGCCGTGAGATTGACCATGTGGCGATGGCCGGGAACGATCCTGGCAATACCTTGCTGCGCCTGCCCCGCCATGGCCTCAGCCATTTCAGCCGTCGAGTTCGGATCACCGGCACCCGTCAGGAACAGGGCCGGACAGGCAACCTGCGGCCAGCAGTCCGCATAGGTTTCATCCCCATTGGCAAAGGCACGGTAAGCGGTGGCATAGGCATCGACATTCATTTGCCGCAGGCATTGCTCGGTCAGGGCGCGAGCGGCAAGGCTGACGGCATCGCTGTCGAACCAGCGCTTCAACGGCCCTTCAATATCAATGCCGTCAGCGGCAATCGACTCTGCCCGGGCAAGAACCGCAGCCTTAGCCGACGCATCACGCCGGTAGACGCCATTCACCAGCGCCACCCGCCGGATTTTCTGCGGAAAGCTGGCGACGGCACCGCCTGCAATCAACGCGCCCATCGAATGACCGGCCAGATTGACCGGTCCAAGATTGATTTCCTCCAGAAACCGGCCGAGCCAGGCAACGAAATCCGGCAGCTCACTGCCTTTCGGCAAGGCAAGACTCTGACCATGGCCCGGCATATCGACGGCGATGACCCGATGGTTGGCGGAAAGGCTTGCCATTTGCGGCCACCATGCTTCCAGCCGCATGCCGACGCCATGCACCAGCACCAGCGGCTCGCCGGCGCCTTGCTCCACATAAGCGGTTCCATCAGGGGTAATTTGGCGCTCGACCGCCGGAAATGGCGATGGAGCCGTGCCACGCATTGCTGCCATCTCCATGGTCCCGCCCCCGCTTATACGCCCGCCGGGTTGGCGACATCCTGGCCCAGATCTTTCAGATCCTGATAGCGGTCACCAATCCGGTGATGGGGCCTTCCGCCAACAGACGCCCCAAGCCCAACGACAATTTCGTCGGCCGCTGGCGCATCGGCAATCGCCGTCTGGATCGTCAGATAATGGGAACGGCGTCCTTCGTCATTCTTGTCCATCAACGGGATCATGATTGGGGCATTGGCCGGACCGCGCGTATTGCAGAAGGCGAGATAGGATTTCGCCCCCACCGCCGTGCGGTAATGGTTGCCGAACCGCAACGTATGGATCAGCGCCGAAGCATGTTCTATCTCGCCATCAAGACCGACAACGGCAACCTTGCCATAGGCTTCGACCGCCTCGCCGGAGCCAACGGCCTCTAGGATCATACCGGTCAGAAGTTCACCGAGAACCGGAGCACATTGATGGATTTCCGGCTTCAGATCCTCAACAAAGCCGCGCCCGGCCCAAGGATTTTTAACGACGGCGAAGGCTGCGTAGAGTTTCAGCGGCTTGGGCGCCGCCTTGCCTCCTTCCACTAAAGTGGTCTCCACATGCAGAAGAGTTTTGCGGATTTGCAGGGCCATGGCTTACCTCAAATATCAACGTTGGTATTATGGTATGCCAAGCTATTTCAGAGTCAAGCAACTTGTCGAGTAGGAATTATTTTTTCTTTTAAGGAATATTCCTATTCAATCTCACCGGCAGATCGAGCCTGCTGCGCAAGCACAGCAACAGCTATGCAGGAAGCACGCTGCACATGATCGATAGCGGCCTGTTCGGCAGCGGGTCCGTCGCCATTGCGGATGGCCTCGACAATCCGTTGCATCTGGGCTGGCCCCTCCGTTGCCCGGCCATCGGTCTTAATGGTCATCGAGCGCAAATGGTTGATCCGCACGGTCATTTGTCTTACCACGCCCCAGGCAATCTGCCTGTCAATCCGGGTAAACAAGGTCTCGTAAAATCGCGTCGTTTCCTTCAAGACATCAACCATGTCCTGACGAGCATAGCCGTCTTTGATGGCATCCAGCGCCTCTGACAGGCCAGCCACAATAGCCGGATCGTCCCGCTCCGCGCAAAGCCGCGCTGCCATGCCTTCCAAAGCCGCACGGATTTCATAGATCTGCCGGGCTTCATCAACGTCCAGCAGCGCCACCATAGGCCCCTTGCTTTGGGGATTGCTGACCAGACCCTCGGACTCCAGATGCCGCAGCACTTCGCGCACCACCGTTCGACTAACCCCAAGCTGCGCGCACAGGTCACGCTCGACCAGCCGGTCACCCGGCTTGAAATAGCCACTGATGATCGCATCGCGGACTTTTTCAAGCGCCAGTTCCCGCAGCGTCTTGGTGGGACGCTCCACCTTTATGGTCTCTGTCATTCCCTTAAGCCTTCCCGGCAACCAGACCGCTCATAAAGAGCAGGCAATTCATCCGTATTATGGTCTACCAAAAGCCAAAATGACAAGCAGGAATAAAATCCTCACAATTTCGGCTTGGCATGGCGGGTTTTCAGCACATTGCGAATGGAAAAACTGGAGTGGATGCGTGCTACGCCGGGTAGTTTGGCGAGGATTTCCTTATGGATTCGCTCAAAATCATGAGCGCTGTCCACTTCCAGTTTCAAGAGGTAGTCCGATCCGCCGGTCATCAGAAAACATTCCTGGATTTCCGGATATTTCCGGATCGCGGCCTCAAAGCGGTTGAGATGATCCTCTGTCTGCCGATCGAGTGTGATGTTGATGATCACGGCAATGCCATCGTCCTTGTCAGACTTGCCGAGAATGGCGGTATAGCCGCTGATATAACCTTGCTTTTCCAGAAGGGCGACACGTCGCAGGCAGGCTGAGGCGGAGAGCCCGACAGCCGCAGCCAGACTGGCATTGCTGATGCGCGCATTCAGCTGCAATTGGCGCATAATGGCCCGGTCGATGGCGTCGATACCACTCACGCAATAATCCTCATTTTCTTCGCAGAAAATTGCGCAAAAATTCATAAAGCACAAGGGTTGCCGATAAACTGCCCGGAAATTTCGTGAATGTTTCAATATCATCGAAGAAAAACGGGGTACAGTTATGGATATGTCTATCAGCCACGACCTGAATGCCGATGCGTTTTCCGCCCGCCTTGTAATCGACCTCGACGCGCTTGCCGACAATTACCGCCAATTGTCCGCTGAAGCCGCCCCGGCGGAAACCTCCGCTGTCGTCAAGGCCGATGCCTATGGCCTTGGAGCCGTCCGCGTCGCGCCTGCCCTCTACCGGGCCGGATGCCGTAAATTCTTCGTGGCGCATGTGCAGGAAGCAGCTCGCCTGAGGCAGCATTTGCCTGGGAATGCCGAACTGTTCATTCTCAACGGTTTGCAGCCGGGCGCAGAACCTTTTGCAGCGGCAAATGGCTTCATACCGGTGTTGAATTCGTTAGAGCAGCTTGCCAATTGGTCGAAAACGGCAAGCGAATTTGGACGGACCCTGCCCGCCATCCTGCAATTTGATACCGGCATGTCACGGCTCGGCTTTTCGCCAGAGGAAGCGACTGTTCTCGCGGGCAATCCCTCCCTGTTATCCGGCCTTTCCATACGCTTCATCATGAGCCATCTCGCCTCTGCCGATGACAGCGCCAGCAGCCAGAATGCCGCTCAATTTTCGGTCATGCGCGAGCGACTGACGCAATTTCCAGGCATTCCCTTGTGCTTTTCCAATTCAGGCGGCATCTTTATCGACAAGCAGTTTCACGGCGCGTTGGTCCGTCCCGGCGTTGCCCTTTACGGCGCAGTCCCCAGCGATCTGGCAGGACGCCGCATGAAGCCGGTGGTGCGGGTCGATGCGAAAGTCATCCAGACACGAACTGTGCCAGTCAGGGCCTGCGTCGGCTACGGCGCGACCTATGTCACCACCAGAGAAACCCGGCTGGCCACCCTTGCCATTGGCTATGCGGATGGCCTGCCGCGTTGCTTGAGCGACCGGGGCGCCGCTTATTATGGCGACATCCGTTTGCCGATTGTCGGGCGGGTGTCGATGGACAGCATGACGGTCGATATTTCCGCCCTGCCACCTGGTGTATTAACACTCGGCAGTCTGGTCGAAATCATCGGGCCGCATCAGACCTTGGAAGACGTGGCGCAAGCGGCGGGTACGATTGCCTATGAAATCCTGACCAGCCTTGGTCATCGCTATCACCGCGACTATATTTCCGCATAAGAATACTGGGGAACAACATGAAAGTCACCATTCTGGGCGCGGGCGTGATCGGCGTCACCAGTGCCTATTATCTTGCCAAAGCCGGTCATGAAGTAACCGTCATCGACCGTCAGATGGGTCCGGCCCTGGAAACCAGCTTTGCCAATGCGGGCGAAGTCTCCTTCGGCTATTGCTCGCCCTGGGCGGCACCGGGCATTCCGCAAAAGGCGTTGAAATGGCTGTTCATGGAACATGCCCCGCTGATTCTACGACCGAAAATCGATACCGCCATGCTGGGTTGGATGCTGAAAATGCTCTCCAACTGTACCTCCGGGCGCTACGCGATCAACAAGAGCCGGATGCTGCGGCTGGCCGATTACAGCCGGATCGCGCTGGCGCAGCTGCGCGCTGAGACCAATATCGTCTATGACCAGCGCATGCAGGGCACTTTGCAGCTGTTTCGCACCCAAGCGCAGCTGGATGCCTCTGCGAAAGATGTGAAAGCACTGGCGGCAGACGGTATTCCCTATGAAGTGCTGGACCGTGAAGCCTGTATCAAGGTCGAGCCAGCGCTTGCAGCGGCCCGCCACAAGATTGTTGGTGGCTTGCTGACTCCGAAGGACGAGACGGGAGACTGTTTCAAATTCACCAACCAGCTTGCTGAAAAGGCTGCGTCGCTTGGCGTGGTGTTCGACTATGGCCGCACCATAGAGCGGCTGGTGGTATCGGGTGGCAAAATCAGTGGCGTCGTCACCGACAGGGGAACCGAAACCGCCGACGCCTATGTCGTGGCACTCGGCAGCTATTCGCCGCTACTGCTGAAACCACTCGGCATCACGCTGCCAGTCTATCCGGTCAAAGGATATTCGCTGACCATCCCGATTGTCGATCCGTCGAAATCACCCGAATCCACCGTGATGGATGAGACCTACAAGATTGCCATCACCCGGCTGGGCGACCGGATCCGGGTGGGCGGCATGGCGGAAATTTCCGGATATACCAATGATCTCGGTGTCGCACGTCGCCGGACGCTCGAACATTCCGTCACCGATCTGTTTCCCGGTGGCGATATGGCCCGGGCCGATTTCTGGTCCGGCCTTCGCCCAATGACGCCGGATGGCACGCCAGTGATCGGCGCAACCGGCATCAGCAATCTCTATATCAACAGCGGCCATGGCACACTGGGCTGGACGATGAGCTGCGGTTCGGGCCGTTTGCTCAGCGACATCGTCAGTGGCCGCCAGACAGAGATCGACAATGCCGATCTGGCGCTCAGCCGCTATGCTGCCGGTCGGGCCGGATAATCAAGGCTCTAGCTTCTTTTGTTTTCGTTTGTCTTTTCGTGAAAACCGGTTGCCACTTTTCCCTGACAAACTCTATTTCAAAGGCCGGACATGTTCCGGCCTGAAGCCAAGGCCGATCAGCCGCCCGGCGATATGGGCAAGCAGCGGCCAGCGGGCAATGGTCTTCAGGAATGCGGGCGGACCAGAGGGCTTGGCCGGTGCCTCATTCGCCACGGTCTCATCCTCGGCCTTCGGCTTGCGGCGCATCATCAGTTGCAGTTTCTGCGTCGCCTTGGTTGGAAATAGGCGTCGTTTCTCGATGCCGGCGAGATGGGCGTCCAGCGGTTCGCCTGCTAGCAACGGTTTTACTAGCCGGTTAGCAGCGGCCACGGCATCCTGAATGGCCAGATTGACGCCGACACCACCAATCGGCGACATGGCATGGGCCGCATCGCCAATGCAGATCAGCCCCGGCTTCCACCAGCGTTTCAGGCGGTCGATACGGATGCTGAGAAGATAGAGATCGTCAAATGAGGTGACTTCCTCCATTCGCTCCGGCGGCAGGGGTGAAACCTCCGCAGCGGCTTGGCGGAAGGCATCAATCCCCTTGGCTTTGACCGTATCGAAGCTCCCCTTGCGAACGATATAGCCGCATTGCCAATAGTCGCCGCGATCAATCATCACGAAACCCTGCCTTGGGCCGCCATGACCCATCGTATAGGGCGGATCTTGCGGCTGGTGGGATAGCTTGAACCACAGCACATCGCTTGGGCTGCCAAAGCTTTCCACCTCCAGCCCCGCCTTGGCGCGGGTGACGGAATGACGGCCATCGGCACCGACCACCAAGCGAGATCGCAGCCTAACCAGCCCTTGCGGAGTGGACGCCGTCAAGCCCGTTACTCCATTCAGATCTTCCAGCAATGTCTCCACCCTGGCATTCATCAACAGCCGAAAATTGGCGTATTTCCCCGCTTCCCGGGCGAGAAAATCCAGAAAGTCCCATTGCGGCATGAAGGCGATAAACCGGCATCGGGTCGGCAACCGCGAGAAATCAGCCATCGTCACATCGCGCCCGCCGATTTCCGCATGCAGGGTCGGCGCCTGCACATGCGGCAGTTTCAACAGATCCTCGAGCAGGCCAAGCTCATGCATCACTTCCAGTGTGGAGGGATGCAATGTGTCGCCACGAAAATCGCGCAGGAAATCGCCGTGCTTTTCAACTACCGTGACATTAACCCCGGCGCGGGCCAGCAGCAGGCCAAGCATCATCCCGGCAGGCCCGGCACCGACAATCGCGCAGTCACATTCAATCGTTTCCGTCATAGGCGTAGCAGAGATAAGATCGTTCTGTGCAGTCATGATCCGTGCCTCTCATCATCGCTCATGCGCCTGGATAACCTCCAGGAAAGCGTCGCCATACCGTTCCAGCTTCGATTGTCCGACGCCGGAAATACCCAGCAACGCCTCCCGGCTATCCGGCCTTTCCATTGCAAAGGCAATCAACGTGGTATCCGGGAAAACCACATAGGGCGGCACGGAAAGGTCCTTGGCAATCGCCATTCGCGCCGCCCTTAGCGCCTCGAACAATTCCATATCGGCACCCTCCAGCGCAGATTTCGCCTTTGCGGCAGCGGGCGAAGCATTGCGCGCCGCCTTGCCCTTGGTCGGGCGGTCCTTGCGGAACCGCACCTCACGCTCCCGCTTGAAGACGGCGCGGGCGTCCGGCTCCAGTTTCAATGCGCCGAAAGCGTCATGATCGACCCGAAGCAGACCGGCGGCCAGCAATTGTCGAAACACCGATTGCCAGGTTTTTAACGGCAGATCCTTGCCCGCACCGAAAACCGGCATGTCAACATGGCCAAAACGGACCGTCTTGTCGTTCTCATTCCCCAACAGCACATCGATGACATGGCCGGTGCCGAAACGCTCCCCGGTCCGGTAAATCGCCGCCAGCGCCTTGATCGCCGCGTCGGTCCCATCCCAGGTTTCCACCGGCTTCAGGCAGGTGTCGCAATTGCCGCAAGAACCGGGATGCACTTCGCCGAAATGCGCCAGGATTGACTGGCGGCGGCAGCCGGGGGTTTCGCAAATTGCCAGCAGCGCATTCAACTTGGCCCGCTCGACCCGCTTGACCTCCTCCGCCGAAGTGCCGCCATCGATCATCCGCCCGCGCTGGATGACATCGGCCATACCATAGGCCATCCATACGTCAGATGGCAGCCCATCGCGCCCGGCCCGCCCGGTTTCCTGGTAATAGGCCTCGACGGAGCCGGGCAAATCGAGATGCGCCACATAGCGCACATTCGGCTTGTCGATGCCCATGCCAAAGGCGACAGTCGCCACGAGACAAAGGTTTTCTTCCTTCAGGAAGGCGTCCTGATTGGCATCGCGCAGCACCCGGTCCATGCCAGCATGATAGGCCAGCGCCCGCACCCCTTGCGTATTGAGCCATTCCGCCGTGTCCTCCACCTTGGCGCGCGACAGGCAATAGACAATGCCACTCTCGCCTTCATGGCGCGCCAGAAACCGCAGGAGCTGCTGGCGTGGCTGGTCGCGCTCGACAATTTCATAAGCGATATTGGGCCGGTCGAAGGAGGTGGTAAACACCTTGGCCGATTGCAGGCCAAGCTTGTCGATAATGTCATCGCGCGTATGGGGATCGGCGGTTGCCGTCAACGCCATGCGTGGCACGCCGGGATAGGCCTCGGCAAGCTTGCCCAGTTCCCGATATTCCGGGCGGAAATCATGGCCCCATTGCGAGACGCAATGGGCCTCGTCTATGGCAAACAATGCGATCTTCGCAGAGCCGATCACATCCTTGAACGCAGGGGTGACGATCCGCTCCGGCGTGACATACAGCAGATCGAGCGTGCCATCGGCAATAGCGCGCCGCACCTCGACAAACTCCTCCCGTGACAGCGAGGAATTCAGCGCTGCCGCCCGCACCCCCACTTGCTTCAGCGCCTCGACCTGGTCGCGCATCAAGGCAATTAGCGGCGACACCACCACGCCGACCCCATCGCGGCACAGCGCCGGAATCTGGAAGCACAGGGATTTACCGGCACCGGTCGGAAACAGCACGACCGCATCGCCACCGACCACCACCTGCTGAACCACCTCGGCCTGCTTGCCGCGAAAGGCCGAATAGCCATAGACCCGCTTCAGGATGGACAGCGGATGTCTTTCGCCATTATCGAATGTCGGTTCGTGGCGGGGCTGGCTTGACGGCATGGCATTGCTTTCGAGACATTATGGATGCCCCAAACAGGGCTGTTCAACCGGCTGCCCGATGGCAACGCAAGCCAAGAGATAGAGTTATATCAGGCCCCGTGCAACCTGCATCACCCTCGGGAGCGCCGGATGAAAACAGTCAGGGTCAACAAACCCCAAAAACAACCATTACGGGAGCCAGAACGGTTTTGCATAGCGCAACGAAATCCATCCTTCAACATATGAGTCATGCAAACTCGCCTGAGGTATCGGGCGTCTGTCTTTGATACAATTTCCCATCAGCATGCATTTGGAAATGCTATCAGAAATGTTAAACGGGGCGACTGAAAATCGTGAAAACTGTCCTTGGCTTGGCGATGACATCAGATACTGACAAATCACGCCGCCCTTCAGGACATTGGGTTCGCCGCGTTGCGCGCTGGCTGGAACTGCGTGCAATCGGGCTGACGCCTGAACATCTCGACATCTTGGATGGCCTTCGTTCGGCCCTCATCGTCGGCGTTCCCATTCTCATCGTCGCGGCAGGGCAGAGCCAATATGGCTGGTCGATTTTTGCAGCGTTCTGGACCTGTCTGGCCGATACCGGCGGCGAAAAGCGGTTTCAGCGGCGGATGCTGGCGACCTTCGCGCTGCTTGGCAGCCTCACGGCTTTCCTCGCATCCTGGCTTGCGGGTTTCGGGCCTGTCGCAGGGCTTGCCGCTGGCTCAATTCTCGTCGGTTTGACCGCATTGCTGCCGGTGCGCTGGCCTGTCGTGCCGCTTGTCGCCACACTCCTTGGCGTGGTTGGCGTTGTGGCGGCGGGTTATCCCCACACGGCACCGCAAGCGGCCCTGCTCGCCTGTTCTTTTCTGGCTGGCAGCGCCTGGGCTGCCCTCGTGCTGACTGTGCTCTGGCCAACAGATGCCTGGCGCCCGGCACGGCGCGCCATTTCCGCCGTTTACGCCCGCCTGGCCGATATGACACTTGATCTCGACACGATATCTCAGTCCGTAGCCACGCAAGTCTGGACCTTCAAGAGCAGCCAGCATCGGCGCGCCGTGCGCAATGCGATGGAGCGCGCACGGTCTCATCTTGCCCGCGCAGCGCACCCTTCTGAGCAAAGCAACAAGACCACCCTTCATGTTGCCCTGCTTGCAGCAGACGATATTTTTCACGCCCTGCTGGCGCTTGACCATCTTCGTTCATCAGAGCGGCAGGCAGACATCGGCCAGCTTTGCGCCGAGGTCATCCGGCCAAGCCTGATTGCGGCGGCCCAAAATCTCACCCTGCATACGGAGCCGATGGCCGAGCTGCAAAACCGGCTTTCCGTGCTGGAGCAGAGCGTTTCTGACCGCCATGACGCCGTCGCGGGCGCGGTACGGAGCATTGCAACAGCACTCCAATGGAAAGCAGCACCAGACGTTATCGAAACGGCGGGACCAGAACAGGCCGCTTTGGACAAGATGGCGCAGGCCCGGCAGCGGCAGCATTTTTTGCGTGGTGCGGTTCGCAGCGCCGTGGGCGTGACCGTTGTCACTGTCGCCGCCCATCTGCTGGCTTTGAACTATCCCTATTGGGCCGCCATGGCCGTCGTCGTGGTTTTGCAGCCGGACAGGCGGATGAGCTGGAGCCGGGCGCTGGAGCGTATCGTCGGTTCGGTGGTGGGGAGCGCCCTGGCTCTGGCGTTACTGACCGGCATACCGGCATCAGGGCTACTCACCGCCATCATCATTCCCCTTGCGGCGGCAACCATTGCCCTGCGCTCCGTCAGCTATACGCTGTTCGTTACCGTGCTGACCATGCTGTTCGTTCTCACCATGGACATGTTGCACCCCGGCGCTGGCATAGCCTCGGCGCGAATGCTCGATAATATCGTCGGCAGTCTTGCCGCAATCATTGTCACCTTCCTCGTCTGGCCCGACAAAGCGCCGTCCCTGTCAGAACTGGCAGCCCGGGCGCTAGAGGCCAATCGTGCTTACCGGGACGCTGCCGAACGCGGCGACGTGGCCCAGATCGCTCTCACGCGTCGCGCTGCCGGAATTGCCAGCACGGAAGCTGAAATAGCCTTTCATGCACCGGATCGTTACCTTGGGAAAACGCCCCCTGCCACCGATGTCGAGACACTGGCAAAGGCGCGGCTACTCGCTGGGGAAGCGGCTGTTCTGTGGCATAGCCGGTAGCGACAAGGGGTCGGAATCACTCAGACCGGCTCCTGGAATCGCTATCCTTTGGACAACATCTTTATGAAATCCTTATATCTCACCACCGCATTCCCTATGGAGATTTAATGGCATTTGGGAGGATTGTGCATGCCTGACCATAGACAGGAGCACAATGTGACTGACTTGCTATTCATCGCCATTGGACTGGGGAGCTTTGTCGCTCTTGCGGTCTATGCCCGCGCCCTAAACAGTTTGTGAGGCGGCCATGTTCGAACCGCTGCTCGGTCTTGCCGCCGCCCTGTTCATCTGCGTCTACCTGCTGATAACGCTGATCAGGCCCGAACGTTTTTGAAGCGACACCCGCTTCAACCATTCTTGCCCGGCTTGTCTTTTGAGACATCGGGCAACCCTCTTTCCTGACAGATACCAGACGTCCCGCATCACATCGCTTCATACTGGCAGCGACGATGATGGGGGACGCAATCCCTCTTTTCGGAGAACATCATGTCTTCCAACGGTTGGCTGCAAATCGGCTTGCTGCTCGCTCTCGTCTTCGCCACCATCAAACCGCTGGGGCTTTACATCGCCTGCGTGTTCGAGGGGCAGCGGACGTTTCTCTCTCCCATTCTCGGCCCTATCGAGCGGCTGCTTCTGCGCATATCCGGCGTTGATGCGCGCCGGGAACAAGGCTGGCTAGCCTATACGCTCGCCATGCTCGCCTTCAATGCCGCAGGCTTTCTGGCGCTCTACGGTATTTTGCGGCTTCAGGCCTATCTGCCATACAATCCGCAAGGCTTTGCAGGCATGACCCCGGATCTGGCCTTCAACACGGCGATCAGCTTCGTCACCAATACCAATTGGCAGGCCTATTCCGGCGAGCAGTCCGCCAGCCATTTCTCGCAGATGGCAGGCCTTGCCGTACAGAACTTCCTGTCGGCGGCCACCGGCATTGCCATCGCGCTGGCCGTCACCCGCGCCTTTGCCCGTTCGGCTGCCAACACACTCGGGAATTTCTGGGTCGATATGACCCGCTCGACGCTGTATCTGCTGCTGCCAATGTCGATTGTGCTGGCCCTGGTTTTCGTCTGGATGGGCATTCCCCAGACACTCGACGCCTCGGTCACGGCCACAACGCTTGACGGTGCCCAGCAGACCATCGCCCTTGGGCCGATTGCCAGCCAGGAAGCCATCAAGCAGCTTGGCACCAATGGCGGCGGTTTCTTCAATGCCAATGCCGCCCATCCGTTTGAAAATCCCTCGGCAATCAGCGATTACCTCAATATTCTCGCAATGATGTCGATCACCATGTCGCTGATCTATGCTTTCGGCAAAATGGTCGGCGACCTGCGCCAGGGCTGGGCACTGATCGCCAGTGTAGCGGTGCTGCTCATCGCTGGCATTGCCGCGGTCTACATCGCTGAAACCGCAGGCAACCCCATCCATCTGGCGCTTGGGCTTGATCCCTCGCTCGGCAATATGGAGGGGAAGGAAGTTCGCTTTGGCCAGGCGATGAGTGCGGCCTATACGGCGATCACCACAGGTATTTCCAATGGCGGCGTCAACACCATGCATGGTTCGCTGACCCCGCTTGGGGGTCTGGTGCCACTGTTCCTGATCCAGTTGGGTGAAATCCTGCCCGGTGGCGTCGGTTCCGGCCTTTACGGGCTGATTGTCTTCTGTGTGCTGACCGTCTTCGTCGCTGGCCTGATGGTTGGGCGCACGCCGGAATTTCTGGGCAAGAAGATCGAAGCCCGGGAAATGAAATTCGCTATGCTGGCCGTATTGGTCCTGCCCTTTGCAATCCTGGGATTTTCGGCAATTGCTGCCGTTCTGCCCAATGCGCTGGCCTCGCTTGGCAATGCCGGACCGCATGGTCTCTCGGAAATACTCTATGCTTATACGTCTGCGGCTGGCAATAACGGCTCGGCATTTGCAGGGCTCTCGGCCAATACGCCCTGGTACAATACCACGCTCGGCATTTCCATGGCGCTTGGCCGCTTCGCCTATGCCGTCCCGGTTCTGGCAATTGCCGGTTCGTTGGCCGCAAAGACAAAAGGCACGGCATCGGCAGGTACCTTCCCCACGCACACGCCGCTTTTTGTCGGCCTGCTCGTCGCCATCATCATCATCCTGGGCGGACTGCAATACTTCCCGGCCTTGGCGCTCGGCCCCATCGCAGAACATGTCGGCATGCTCGCCGGAACCCTTTATTGATTGAAAGAGGCTGTCATCATGACACAGTCACAATCCACCTCAGAGACCAGGCCCGCCCAACGGCTATTTGAACCATCGATCCTCAAGGGCGCGTTCAAGGACGCATTCGTGAAGCTCGATCCGCGGCAATTGATCCGTAATCCGGTGATGTTCGTCACCGAAATCGTCGCCATGGTCGTTACGATCCTTGCGGTCCGCGACCTGATTACCGGCAATTCAGCGGTGTTCTCCGGCCAGATTGCCGCCTGGCTCTGGTTTACCGTCTTGTTCGCCACTTTCGCGGAAGCCGTTGCCGAAGGCCGGGGCAAGGCCCAGGCCGATAGCCTGCGCCGTACCAAAAGCGAGCTTTCGGCCCGTAAAGTGTCGGGCAATGCCGCCAGTAGCCGGGAAACAACCACGGTTGCCGCCACAACGCTGAAGATTGGCGATGTGGTGCTGGTTGCCGCTGGCGAACTCATTCCAGGCGATGGCGAAGTGATTGAAGGCGTTGCCTCAGTCAATGAAAGCGCCATTACAGGCGAATCCGCGCCTGTGATCCGCGAGGCAGGCGGCGACCGCTCCGCCGTGACCGGCGGAACCCAGGTTCTGTCCGACGAGATCCGAATCAAGATCACCACGGCTCCCGGCTCATCTTTCGTTGACCGGATGATTGCGCTGATCGAAGGGGCCGAACGTCAGAAGACGCCGAATGAAATCGCTCTATCGATCCTGCTTTCCGGGCTGACACTGATCTTCGTGATCGCTGTCGTCACCCTCTGGGGTCTGGCCAGCTATTCGGGTGTTGCGCTGACGGTCACCGTCATGGCCGCCCTGCTGGTAACCCTAATCCCCACCACCATCGGCGGACTGCTGTCGGCCATCGGCATTGCCGGCATGGACCGGCTGGTGCGCTTCAACGTCATCGCCACCTCGGGCCGCGCCGTGGAAGCGGCAGGCGATGTCGATACGCTGCTACTCGACAAGACCGGCACCATCACCTTCGGCAATCGCATGGCCAGCGATTTCATCGCAGTGCCTGGTGTCAGCGCCACGGAAATTGCCGAGGCTGCCCTTCTTGCAAGCCTTTCCGATGAAACACCTGAAGGCCGCTCCATCGTCGCCTTGGCGACTGGGGAATACGGCCAGTCCGCCCCCGATGCAGCACCGGATGCGGTAATCCCGTTCACCGCCGAAACCAGGCTTTCCGGCGTTGATATCAAGGGCAAACGTCTGCGCAAGGGTGCGGTGGATTCGGTCCTGGCCTTCACCGGTCTCGACGCAGCATCGGCACCCCGCGCCTTTACCGAGGCCGTCACGCGGATCGCCCAATCGGGCGGCACGCCGCTGGCCGTTGCCGATGGCAGCCGGTTGCTAGGGGTCATTCACCTGAAGGACGTGGTCAAGCCCGGCATCAAGGAACGCTTCGCCGCCCTGCGCGCCATGGGTATCCGCACGGTGATGGTGACGGGTGACAACCCGATTACCGCCGCAGCGATTGCCTCTGAAGCCGGTGTGGATGATTTTCTGGCTCAGGCAACCCCGGAAGACAAGCTTGCCTATATCCGCAAGGCCCAGCAGGGCAGCCGTTTGATCGCCATGTGCGGCGATGGCACCAATGATGCCCCGGCGCTGGCCCAGGCCGATGTCGGTGTCGCCATGCAGACCGGTACGCAAGCCGCCCGTGAAGCCGCCAATATGGTCGATCTGGATTCCAGCCCGACCAAGCTGATCGAAATTGTCGAAATCGGCAAACAGCTATTGATGACACGTGGCTCGCTGACGACGTTTTCGATTGCCAATGACGTCGCCAAATATTTCGCCATCATTCCGGCTCTGTTCGTCACCGCCTATCCGGGACTTGCCGCGCTCAACATCATGCAGCTGGCCTCGCCGCAATCGGCCATCCTCTCGGCGGTGATCTTCAACGCGCTGATTATCGTCGCACTGATCCCGCTTGCCCTCAAAGGGGTTGCCTATCGCCCGGTTGGGGCCGCAGCACTGCTGCGCCGCAATCTCCTGGTTTACGGGTTGGGCGGGTTGGTCCTTCCCTTCATCGGCATCAAGATTGTCGATCTCGCCATTACAACACTGCATTGGGTGTAATCATGCTGTCCCATCTTCGTCCCGCCATCACCATGACCGTGCTGTTTACCGGCCTTTGCGGCCTTGCCTATCCGCTGGCCATCACCGGCGTCGCCCAGGCGGTGCTGCCCGCCCAGGCCAATGGCAGCATTGTCAAGAAAGGCGATGCCGTGGTCGGCTCGGCCCTGATCGGTCAGGCTTTCACGTCGCCGCGCTATTTCGCCTCGCGTCCATCGGCCACCAGCAATTCGCCCTATAATCCGCTGGCGTCAGGCGGCACCAATCTTGGCGCCACCTCGCAAAAGCTGAAGGACCAGATTGCCGCCGCTGTCACCGCCTGGCAGGCAAACGGTCGCAGTGGGCTGGTGCCTGCCGATGCCGTCACCTCTTCAGCTTCGGGCCTCGATCCGGATATAACGCCTGAAAACGCCCGCCAGCAGGTGGCGCTGGTTGCCAAAGCCCGCAACATGCCGGAAAAGGAGGTAGCGGCGCTGGTGGAAGCCCAGGTGCAACCACGGCTTCTTGGCGTGATCGGTGAGCCAAGGGTCAATGTATTGCGGCTGAACATGGCGCTCGATGCGGCGGGAGCCACTCAATAAGGTCTACTCATGTCCGACGTCCAGCGCGACACCAACCGCCGTCCCGATCCTGACGCCCTGCTGGGCCTTGCCAACCGGGACGGACGGGGAAAACTGACGATCTTCCTGGGAGCTGCGCCCGGCGTCGGAAAAACCTATGCCATGCTGTCGCGTGCCCGTGGTCAAAAGACCGCGGGCATCGATATCGTTATAGGCCTGGTCGAGACCCATGGCCGCAGCGAAACGGAACTGCTGACGGACGGCCTCGAAATCCTGCCGCGCAAGCAGATTGCCTACAAGGATCGCGTGCTGGAGGAATTCGACATCGACGCGGCGCTTGCCCGCCGTCCTGCGATCATCATTGTCGATGAACTCGCCCATAGCAATGTACCGGAAAGCCGCCATCCAAAACGCCACCAGGATATCGAGGAGCTTCTGGCTGCCGGCATCGATGTCTGGACGGCGCTGAACATCCAGCATCTCGAAAGCCTCTCGGAAATCGTCACGCAAATCACCGGCGTCCAAGTGCGGGAAACCGTGCCGGACCGGGCGTTGAAACAAGCCGATGTGGTCGTCCTCATCGACCTGCCACCGGAAGAATTGATCATCCGGCTGCGAGAGGGCAAGATCTATCTGCCCGATAATGCCCGCCGCGCCACCGACAGCTTCTTTCGGCTTGGCAATCTAACCGCGTTGCGCGAACTGGCCTTGCGCCGCACCGCCGACCGGGTCGATGACCAGATGGTCGATTACCTCAAGCAGAATGCCATTGAAGGGCCATGGCGCACGGGTGAACGGCTTCTCGTCTGTATCGGCCCTGATGCGCTTTCGGAAAAAGTAGTGCGCACCGCCAGCAACCTCGCCTCCGGCATGAATGCCCGCTGGCTGGTCGTTTCACTAGAACAAGCCGATCAGGCCGATGAAAACCCCGGCGATCAGACCCGGATCGAAGAGTTGTTTCGCTTGGCGGAACGGCTTGGCGCGGAAACCCGGCGAGTCCAAGGCCGCGATTTCGTTCACGAGATCCTGCGTCTCGCCAAGAAGGAACACGTCACCCAAATCGTCATCGGCGCACCACAGCGTTCCCGTTGGCAAAGGCTGTTCCGCCACTCCCTGCCGGATGCCTTGCTGGAAGTCAGATCCGGCATGGGCATTCATCTGATCACCGGCGAAGCCGCGCCTGACACAACCAAGCGCGTCCAGCGGACGAAAGCCTTTTCCCTGAAGACCTTGCCGGTTCGGCCAAGGGACATCATCACCGCTCTGCTCACGACCACGGTGGCGGCTATCGGGGCACGCGGCATCATTGAATTCGTGGCGCTGCCGAATGTATCCATGCTGTTCTTGCTCGCCGTGCTGGTTTCGGCTCTGCGCGAGGGCTATGCCGCCGCCGTGCTGACCTCCGTGCTGTCGGCGCTGGCCTATAATTTCTTTTTCATCTCACCGGTCTTTACCCTCACTATTGCCGCGCCGCATGAAGTCTTTGCCTTCATCATGTTCATCGCAGCGGCGCTGATCGCTGGTGGCATTGCCGCACGGATCCGCGCCCAGGGGCAGATCGCGGCCCGTCGCGCCACACAGACGCAGATCCTCTACGACGTCTCTTCAAAGCTTGCTGGCACGGTGGATGCCGATGGCGTGGTCTGGACCGCTGTCAGTCAGTTGAATGGCATTATCAAGCGGCCCGTCGCCTTGCTCTCGCCGCAAAACGGCACGCTCGCCTTACGCTCGTGCTGGCCTCCGGATACTGAGCTTGGCGTGGCGGAAATGGCAGCGGCCCGGTTTGCCCTCGAAAAAGGCGAGGTAGCGGGCGCTGGCACCGGCACTCTGCCAAATTCAAAACTGCAATTTCGGCCCTTGCGCAGTCCTGCTGGCACATTGGCCGTCTGCGGTCATGAAATGACTGGAGAGCCACTCGATCCGATGGAGGAGCGAGTGCTTTCCGCCATTCTGGACCAGGTGACGATTGCTCTCGACCGCGCCAACCTGACAATCCGCAGCGTCGAGGACCAGGCAAGGCTGGAACGGGAGCGTTTCCAATCGACCCTGCTGTCTTCCATCTCCCACGACCTGCGCACGCCACTTGCCACCATTACCGGTGCCGTCACCAGTCTGAAGGAATTCGGCGAGCGCATGCCCGTCGAAAGCCGCCGCGATCTGCTGCAATCCATCGAAGAAGAGGGTGAGCGGCTGTCGCGTTTCGTTGGCAACCTCCTCGACATGACCCGCATCGAAGCGGGAGCACTGGAAGCCAAGCACGATTGGGTAGATTTGAACGATGTGATCTCGGATGCTATCGCCCGCGCTCGCCGTGTCGCACCAGGCACCGACATCAGCGCCAGCATTGCCCGTGACCTGCCCTTGTTGCGGGCGGATAGCCTGCTTCTGGGTCAGGTATTGTTCAACCTGATCGACAATGCCTGCAAGCATGGTGGTGGCGAGCCGGTGACCGTCTATGCCCGCGCCGATGATACAGTGCTGTCGCTTTCGGTAACGGACATGGGCAAGGGTATTTCGGAAAAAGACATCGACCGGATATTTGAAAAGTTCTACCGTCGTGGCAAAGGGGCGGATGGCCGAAAGCCGGGGACCGGGCTTGGCCTTGCCATTGCCAAGGGCTTTGTTGAGGCGATGGGCGGCACGATCACCGTCGAAAGCCCGGCAGTGAAACGGATGGGGACACGCTTCACTCTGCGTTTTCCGCTGGAGAATATGGAAAAGGACCGGGCTGAGGCATGAAAGGGCAACGCATTCTCGTCGTCGATGACGAGCCGCAGATCCTCCGATTCCTGCGCCCTGCCCTTGCGGCGGCGGGTTACGAGGTGATTGAAGCCGATACCGGCAAGCAGGCATTGGCGCTGGTGGCAACCGCCGTGCCTGATCTATTGATCCTCGATCTCGGCCTGCCGGATATGGATGGCAAAGAGGTGATCGCCCAATTGCGTCACTGGAACCCGATCCCGATCATCGTGCTGTCTGCCCGTGACCGTGAAATCGAAAAAATCGCAGCCCTTGATCTCGGTGCCGACGACTATCTCGAAAAACCCTTCGGTATCGGCGAATTGACGGCCCGCATTCGCGTCGCCCTTCGCCATAAACCGCAGGCCGAACCCGCCCAATCCATCATCCGCAGTGGCGAACTCGTCATCGACATTGACCATCGCCTCGTCACAAGAGCGGATCAGCCGGTCAAGTTAACACCGAAGGAATATGATCTTCTGCGCCTGCTCGCCACCCATGCGGGCCGCGTCTTGACCCATGGCGCATTGCTGAAAGAGGTGTGGGGTCCCGCTCATGCCCACGATCTTCAATATCTGCGCGTCTTTATTCGCCAGATCCGCGCCAAGATCGAAAAAGACGAAAGCCAACCGGCAATCATCCTCACCGAAGCCGGGGTGGGTTATCGCTTTGTGCTTGCCTGACGGCAAGGCCCTGGCAAGAAGTTAATTTTTACGAAAAAACTTCACGACGCCTTCATTTCCGCAAACACAAAGTGAAAATAAAACCTTTATTAAAAATCAGATACTTACCGACAACGTTTTCGAAACCAAAGGCACAGTTCCGTCAAGCGATCATTAGAAAATAAACAACTTTTAATTTATGAATCAAAAGTCACTGAAATCAATCGGTGTACAAACTACAACAACATCATAAACAAATTCCAAACTCAAGAGAACAGAGGGTGGGTCAAGCATGTCCGCAGATACAAATCAGACTGGTACAACTGGCACATCACCAGTTGTTGCCGAGGCACCCAACGTGGCGCTGAGTATGTTCTACCAATCTGCTGGACAAGCTTATTCCATAACTATGCAGAATGCAGCATCCAACCAACAAAATCTCAATACGCTTAATCCGTCCATTGTAGCCCAAGCAATAGCCCTGATCAACAAAACTTAGTGTGGGTTTTCGAAGGAAATACTAGCTATTGAAAGGTAACAAAGGCGATGGTTGTAGGATTTGGGAACAATTCTGATGACTCCGGGGCGCCAACCAAGCCCGCGCAGGACCACACGATCGATCATGATACAATGGAAGATGTCGCACCGCCTACTCAGGAAGACCAGACTACCGCAGACGCCGCCAGCGAGTCAGATGCCGCCGACCCCGGCACGTCGACCTCCACGAGTATAACGGTTATCGACATTCAAAGCCCGACCCTGAACACATTTACAGGTGCCGCCATCGGCCAGATGGTGGCCATGATAGGCGAAGATACAAGAACATATCTCCAAGGCATGGAGCAGATCTACTCCATGGCAATCGGTAAGGCGCTGGCTATGACCGCCAGCCCAGACTCCATGACCGCGCAACGCGGTGCAAAAATGCTGGAAAGCATAGGAACGTCGCAATCCGCCACAATCAATTTTGCACAAGGGACCGCGACGGTGGCATCCGCCTTTGCGCAGTTCTCAGGATAGATACAATGAGCGATCAGGAAGACCATCAGGACCAATCATCCGCTACGCCGGATGCTTCCAAAGATGACGAAATGTTCCCGAAGCCAAATGGTGTTGATCGATATGACACCAGCAATCCGCTGATCCAGTTGATGGTCGAGGCGGTCACGAACAAAGTAAAACTGCAAATTGACCCGCTTTTGCTTGAGTTGACTAAGCTTGCAAGGGAAAATTCGCCACAGATCTCAACTCAGGCCAACCAAGACGGAACGCCCCCAACGCAGCCAGCAGAAGATACCGCAGGACCCTTGCCGTCTTCCAAACCAATCCAGGCCAACAGTCGCCAGGAGATTGAACATCTGGATCAAAGCCACGTGGATGCGATTGCAGAGACCGTTCTCTCCAACGTTATGGCCGAGATCAACCCGCTCTTGCTTGAGTTGGCGAAACAAAAGCAGGAAAAGCAGCCAGGATTGGGTGGCGTTGCCAGCCAACTCGGCAAAAACAACACCGCCTCACCGCAGGTGATGCAGGAACAGGTGATGAGCCGCGTCATGGAGCTCGAGAACCTGATCAAGGAAAAAATTTCTGCGCGTGAACTTCGCTTCCAGGCGATGATGCGCAAACCGAACTCACGCTGACAATGTCAGAGATGAGACATCTGCCCGAAACCGGCCGGATGATAGAAAACTAAACCCAACATCAATGGAGAGTATAATGACTGTTCCGACAACCGTTAACCCTGTCATCACCGATGCCGTTACCCAAGCCAATGTCAAGGTCGTTGGTGAAGCCCCCGCCATGGCAATGGGCTCGCTCTATCAGACAGCCTCTCATTCAACCGGCCTGATGTTCGAAAACGCCGTTACAGCTCAGAATAACCAGAACATTCTGGCTCAGGCTGCAACCACGCAAGGTGTCATGCAGATCTACAGCATCGACACCATTTCGGATGCGATCGCAGTTGCTCGTATGCTTCAGGCATCGGCATAACACTCAGACACGGGACGGTCTCCGTCCCGGCACTCCCCCGTGAGATAATCAAGTCTGGCGGAAGCACAGGAGTCATCAATGAATTCAAACTCACAAATTGCCGATGCAGTCTCACAGGCAAACCTATCGGTTGTCGGCGAGGCACCGTCCATGGCCGCAGGTACACTCTACCAGACTTTGGCCCACTCCACCGGCGTCATGTTCGAAAATGCAGTCAACGGACAAAACAACCAAAATATATTGTCATTGGCATCGACAACGCAAGGCATCATGCAAATATACAGCGTAGATACCATCTCTGATGCGATTTCTATTGCGCGTATGCTGCAAGCTTCGGCTTAAAATCAGCGTCGGAAGAACCCGCAATATTCTGACGCGCCTTTGCAAACATTACAGCGCTACGGTTGTTGCTCGTAGCTAGCGCTGTAATGTCAAAAGCACTGAAAACGGCGGTTTCTATTCCATTTCTGTTGCCTCAAAGCTCCTATGTTCTTGAGATATCCAACATGTTTTCAACAGGAGGATAACCTAGATATAGGTGCTTTTGCATAAGTGGTGGTCCTGATTATACCACCAATCTTAGTCATCAAAGATTGAGTTTGTTAATTGAATGCAACCTTATAATGCGACATTATTCATCAATTATGAAGCGAACCTTTCAAAAACCAACATGTAAATATAATTAAAATTTTAATTAAAATGAAATTCCTCATCATAACCAATGGGAAAAATGATGCAACGAATGAGAGATACAACAGAAAACCTGGATACAGTAGGAACTGTTACTTAATCTATGCGCTCACGCAAGATTTTTACCATAGTCTTTCAGTGAGAACCAATAGTAAACGCACCGCTTTTGGTACGATTCAGAAGACATTTGCTTTGCGCTCTGGTCCACCTCACACCTTGGCTTGGAATTTATGATTTTTTTCGCACCGCCAACGATTTTGTTACTAGCTCAAGATATAAATAAAGCCCGAGATTATAATATATTTCCAACATAAATTACAAATATAAGCAAAAAACTGAACCTCCAGAATTCAACTGAACGAATAAATCTGATGTGCTCATCTTGAACAGTTCTTAACCCGCTCAATGACAATTCGCTCAAAGTAAGATGCGCGAGAATTTGCAAAAGGTCAATTCAATGTCGTTATTTCTCGTTGTCTATCGCGGTTCAGCTAAATGAAACAGATTTCGAGCGATCAGGTGCAATATAAAATTAGTGCGTCTTCATTAAATGTTTTGCGAGAACAGACGCAAAATCTACTTGCGAAATCACCACTGTTTTCGGGTCTGGATTCCGACATCGTTACCGCAATCGCAGCAAGAGGCAAGCTGCTTTCCTTCGACAAGAACGAGATCGTTATTTCCGAAGGATGCAGTAAACGAATGATCGGATTCGTTGTTTCCGGCCTCTTCGTGTGCAGACGATCATCTCCGGCAGGAATGGTGTTTGCATTTCAAAATGCCCGCCCTGGCGCCTTTTTCTGCGAACTTTCGCTCATCAGCGATGACCCTTGCGGCATAGAAGTCATCGCGACCTCCTCCGCCTGCAGAGCCCTCATGTTTGCAGCCCGCGACTTCCGGCATCTCATGGAGCAATACCCTATCATCAGTAGCCGGATGGTCGATGAACTGGCGGAGAGAATAAATTCACTTTCCGAGTTGAGCTTTGAGCTGGCAACAATGAAGATCGATGCTCGCCTGCGCAAAACCATTGGAAAACTCGCACGCGAAACAAACCAGCTTCGGGATGGTGGCGTCATCAATCCCGCGCCAACCCATGCCGAATTGGCAACCATGTTGGGGACGACACGCGAAGTCGTCAGCCGATCACTGACCATGCTATGCCGGGAAGGGCTGATCGAAACCAGCCGACAGGCCATCATGATCCGATCCGTCGATGGGTTCAGTTGATAGAAACTGGTTACCCCCATGCCCTGAAATTCTTTTCGTCTCCTCCCTCAGGGAGGAAGAGCGGCATCTGCGGCCAGCGCACCGGTAGCAGCTATGGCGCATGGAAACAGAAAAGCAACCCAATACAACCAAAACTCTTTGTCACGATGCGGCGTTCTTTCCGAACTGGAAAGATGGATTTCGGCAGAAGTTATGACATGACACGTTGACGCCGCTCCAAATGTGCAATTGCCAGAAAGGCCAGGACCGCAATACCGCCAATGGCAGTGTTGATCGCAAGAGCGAGATCCGTACCCATTTTTTCCATCATCCATGCGAAAGCGAAAGGGGCCGTCGAAGACACGGCCAACCGGACAGCGGTGACTTGGCCTTGACGCCTACCGTAACCGCCGCTGCCAAACAATGCCAGCGGCAGGGTTCCCTGGACGATGCTGCCGAGGCCGGAGCCCAAGCCGAACAGGACCGCAAATATCAATGCGCCTGAAAAGGATGGGGCCGTCAACAAGAGCACGGCAATCGCCGCGGGCATCAGCAGTGCCGAAACCAACGCCAATGTCAGTTGAGACAGATCGCGGCCAAACATCATATTGGTAAAGCGACTGAGAACCTGTGACGGGCCAAACAGGGTTCCGACCAGTAGAGCGGCGGAGCCAAGGCCGAGCGCCGTCAACAGCGGCACCATATGCACGAGCAAAGCCGCATTCACGAAGCTTTCAAGCGCAAACCCTGTCACCATCAGGAGAAAGGCCGCGGGTCGCAACCTGTCGGGCAGGCCGCCTTCCATGATACGCTGTGGCGTGGTGCTGGGGGCAATAACTGGTGCATTGCGCTCACCCACCCGGCGTGCCAGCCACAGATGAAGCGGTAAGCAGATGGCAAGATGCAGAAGCGCGTAAACCAGATAGACCTGCCGCCAGCTGAGATCGGCATGAAGTGCTGAGGTCAGTGGCCAGAAAATCGTCGAAGCAAAACCGGCGATCAAGGTCAGATAGGTGATATTGCGTTGCGCACTCTGAGGCCGAAACTGGACAAGAAAGGCAAAAGCCGCCGTATATTGCACCAGGGTCGAGGCCATCTCAATGACGATCAGCGCCATTGCAAACGTAATCTTGCCCGGCGCAAGTGCGCAGGCGACCAGGGACAGCGCCGCAATCAGCGATCCCACCGTCAGGACCCGACCCGCACCATGGTCATCGATGATGCGCCCTACCCAGGGCGCGGCCAGCCCGCCTGCCAGCAGGGCAGCGGAAAGAGTTGCGAAAATCCATTCGCTCGACCAGCCAAGATCCACCCCCATCGCGGGGGCGAGAATACTGAAGCTATAATAGAGCGTGCCGTAACCGATAATTTGCGTCAACCCCAAGGCGATAATCACAAGGATCTCGCCCCGGTTGATCGACAGCGACAAGCGGCCAAGACTGCTCCTATTCAGGCTCATAATGGTGTGTTGCCCGTGAGTGTTTCGAGCTTTTCAGCCGCTTCCTTGCGCTCGCTATAGCGGTCGGTCAAATAGCCGGATGCATCCCGCGTCAGGAGCGTAAACTTCACCAGTTCCTCGCAGACATCGACGACGCGGTCGTAATAAGAGGAGGGTTTCATGCGTCCGTCGGCGTCGAACTCCTGGAATGCCTTAGCAACGGAGGATTGGTTGGGAATGGTCATCATCCGCATCCAGCGGCCAAGAATGCGCATCTGATTGACCGCATTAAACGACTGCGATCCGCCCGAAACCTGCATGACGGCCAGCGTCTTGCCCTGGGTCGGACGCACGGCACCGATGGAAAGCGGAATCCAGTCGATCTGGCTTTTCAGAATACCGGTCATGGCGCCGTGGCGTTCCGGGCTGACCCAGACCTGGCCTTCCGACCATGCCGACAACGCGCGCAATTCCTGGACCTTCGGATGACTGACCGGCTCCGCATCGGGCAATGGTAAGCCAGCAGGATCGAATATCCTCACCTCGCACCCGAAATGCTCCAGCAGCCGACCCGCTTCCTGCGCCAATAACCGGCTATAAGACACCGCCCGCAAAGAACCATAGAGGATCAGGATGCGAGGCTTGTGCGTGGAGACAGGCGGCCTCAAGGCCGCCATGTCGGGATGCTTCAAATGCTGTTCGACAGCCGCTGGCAAATCAGACAATGCGCTTGCCCTCACTGTCCAGAACCTTTTCACCGTCTTCCTTGGTGAACGCGCCCTGATGGCTCTCGGGCAGGATCTCCAGGACCCGTTCGGATGGCCGGGCCAGGCGCGTCCCAAGCGGGGTGATCACGAACGGACGATTGATCAGGATCGGGTGTTCCAGCATGGCCTCCAGCAATTGCTCGTCGGTGAGATCAGGATTATCCAACCCAAGCTGCGTATAGGGCGTTCCCTTTTCCCGGATCGCTTCGCGCACGGAGAGACCGGCATCGGCGATCATCCGGGCCAATTCGGCGTGGGTTGGCGGATTGGTCAGATACTCGATGACCTGCGGTTCAATGCCCGCATTGCGGATCATTGCCAGTGTATTGCGGGAGGTGCCGCACCCCGGGTTATGATAGATCGTGGCGTTCATGACTGGGCCTTTCTTTAAGTGTTTTCTTCCTGAATGCCGGCTCTGGAAAGACCGGCAGCCTGCACAGCCGGGCCGCGCTCGTACCAGCCCTTGCTGCGATTGACGATCCAGACGACAGACAGCATGACCGGCACTTCAATGAGAACCCCGACGACCGTGGCAAGTGCCGCGCCAGAATTAAAGCCGAACAGGCTGATGGCAGCGGCAACCGCCAGTTCGAAGAAATTCGACGCGCCGATCAGGGCTGAAGGACCGGCAACGCAATGTTGCTCGCCGGTCATGCGATTGAGCAAATAGGCGAGGCCCGAATTGAAATAGACCTGGATCAGGATCGGCACCGCCAACAGGGCGATAATGGTCGGCTGGGCAATGATCTGCTCGCCCTGGAAGCCGAACAGCAACACCAGCGTGACCAGCAATGCCACAAGCGACATCGGTTGCAGCACCTTCAGCAAACGGTCGAGTGAGGCCGAGGAACCGGACGAGGTCAGACTGCGCCGCAAAATCTGCGCCGCGATCACCGGAAGGATGATGTAGAGCACCACCGAAAACACCAGGGTATCCCAAGGCACGGTAATGGCCGACAGGCCAAGCAGCAAGCCGACGATGGGCGCAAAGGCCACGACCATAATCGCATCGTTCAATGCGACCTGCGAAAGAGTGAAATGCGGCTCGCCTTTCGTCAGGTTCGACCAGACGAACACCATCGCCGTGCAAGGCGCAGCCGCCAGGATGATCAATCCGGCAATATAGGAGTCGATCTGTACATCCGGTAGCAGGGGCCGGAACAGGGTACCGATAAACAGCCAGCCAAGCAGCGCCATGGAGAAGGGCTTGACCGCCCAATTGATGAACAGCGTGACGCCGATGCCGCGCCAATGGCGGCCGACCTGCCCAAGCGCTGCGAAATCGATCTTGATCAACATCGGGATGATCATCAGCCAGATCAGCACTGCGACCGGGATATTGACCTTGGCGATTTCGGCGGCACCGATAACCTGAAACACACCGGGCATGGCATGTCCGAGGACGATACCAATGATAATACACAGGAAAACCCAAACCGTCAGATAACGTTCGAATGTAGACATCAGCTTATCGCTCCAATGACGTGGCAGCCGGTGGCTCCGATCCCGGAGCACAACAAACCGCAAGCTCGGCAACCGGCACGCAAATTTCAGGATGTCCTGAGCAGCAATCCTCCATCAGAAACCGGACAAGTCCGCCAAGGGCGGCATAATTGGCGGTATAAATAATCGACCGTGACTGCCGTTGCGCGCCAATCAATCCGGAATGCTCAAGCTCTTTGAGGTGAAAGGAGATATTGGAGGGAGACACGTCGATCTTTTCGGCCAGCGCACCGGCAGCCATGCCATCCGGCCCAGCCACAACAAGCATACGGACGATCAGCAGCCGGGTTTCCTGAGAAAGAGCAGCAAAGGCGGAGAGAGCCTGTTTTTGATCCATACTTCAATAATCCTTGAATGATTGAAATCATCTATTCAAGATTCCCAATAAATGCAAGGGAGAAAAGCCGGAGGACTGCACTGCTGCATTGCAAGGCTCCTAGGCGGCAAGACCCATCTCATCAATCGGTGTTTTTGAGCAAATTATTCCAACTGGCCGCGACCAGACAGCGCTTATGATCTTTGATTTATTATCTACTATTTCTATCGTTTATAAATACTGCGCAATGCGGCCAGCCAGATCGCGTGCAATGTTGCAAGTCGCTTTTGAAACCCAATGGAGGAGACGGATATGCCACACCAGAAAAGAGAGCCGCTGAAATTCGCCTATTGGGTTCCCAATGTCTCCGGCGGATTGGTCATCAGTTCCATCGAACAACGGACCCATTGGGGGATAGAGTATAACCGCAAGCTGGCGCAGATTGCCGAGCAGAGCGGCTTCGATTACGCCCTTAGCCAGATCCGCTTCACCGCCGGTTATGGTGCCGACAACCAGCACGAATCCGTGTCCTTCAGCCATGCCCTACTGGCGGCGACGGAAAAGCTGCGGGTTATCGCCGCCGTCCTTCCCGGCCCCTGGCACCCAGCCCTGCTTGCCAAGCAGATCGCCACAATCAGCCACCTCACCAACGGGCGCGTTGATGTGAACATCGTCTCTGGCTGGTTCCGGGGTGAATTTACGTCGATTGGCGAACCGTGGCTGGACCATGACGAACGTTATCGCCGCTCAGAAGAATTCATCCGGGCCATTCGCGGCATCTGGACCGAGGACACCTATAATCTGCGCGGCGATTTCTATCGCTTCAACGATTACTCTATGAAACCGAAGCCGGAAGGTGGCGTTCCACAGGTCTTCCAGGGCGGCTCCTCACGCGCCGCACGCGACATGGCGGCCCGGGTGTCCGATTGGTATTTCACCAACGGCAATACGCCGGAAGGCCTGCAAGCCCAGGTCGATGACATCCGCGCCAAGGAAAAACTGTTCGGCAAGACCTGGCGCACCAGGATTGGCATGAACGCCTTCGGCATTGTCCGCGACACCGAGCAGGAAGCGCAGGACACCCTGAAGGAAATTATCGACAAGGCCATCCCCGATGCCGTCAATGGTTTCAAGCATGAAGTTCAGAATGCCGGCAACGCCTCGCCGGAGCGCGAAGGCAATTGGGCAAAATCCACCTTCCAGGACCTGGTCCAATATAACGACGGCTTCAAATCCAACCTGATCGGCACGCCACAACAGGTCGCAGAACGGATCATCGAGCATAAACGCGCCGGTGCGGACCTGATCCTGATGGGCTTCCTGCATTTCCAGGAAGAGGTGGAGTTCTTCGGCAAAAAGGTCATTCCGTTGGTGCGCGAACTGGAAGCGCGGGAAGACGGGACACTGCAAGCTGCCGAATAACTGATCGCACTACTCACTTGTCGATTAATCCGTGGAGATTTTCATGAATATCATTGCCAAGCCGGAAACGTCAGGAATACCCGCGATCCCGCGCCCGGTCGAGCCCGCGCATGTGATCACAAGCGATGCGGAAGCCATCGAGATTGCCCATCGGCTCGCATCAGATTTCGCCAAGGATGCGGCAATCCGGGACCGCGACAGAATTTGGCCGGTTGCGGAACTCGACGCTTTTTCCCAGAGCGGCCTCTGGTCGATCAATGTGCCAAAGGAATTCGGAGGCCCCGAGCTTTCCTATGCGACGCTGGCCAAAGTCATCGAAATCATTTCGCAGGCCGATTCCTCCATTGGACAGGTGGCGCAAAACCATCTGGGCGTCGTGGCGGCAATTCGCACCGTGTCCGACAAAGCCCAACAGCAAATGATCTTCGGAGAAGTGCTGAAAGGCTTGCGGCTGGGCAATGCCTTTTCGGAATTCGGCTCGAAACGGGCCGCCGATTTCGAAACGAAATTTACCAATCACGGCGACCACGTCATCGTCAACGGCAAGAAATTCTACTCCTCCGGCGCGCTGCTCGCCCATAAGGTGCCAATCGTCGCCCTCGATGAGGAAGGCCGCGCCTGGTACGCTATCGCCGACCGCGATGCACCCGGCCTGACTGTTATCGACGACTGGTCCAGTTTCGGCCAGCGCACCACGCTTTCAGGCACGGTCATTCTGGAGAATGTCAAAGTGGACAAGGCTTGGCTGGTTCCAGGCTACAAGGGCTATGAAGTGCCGACCGCAGACGGCGCAATTTTCCAGATCATCCAGGTTGCCGTCGATACCGGCATTGCGCAGGCGGCAATTGTCGAAACCATCGATTTCGTCCGCACCAAATCTCGACCCTGGGTGGATTCCGGCCTAGAGCGCACCAGCGATGACCCCTACACGATCCAGGCCGTTGGCAGCCTGTCGCTGCGCCTGCATGCAGCTCAGGCATTGCTTGAAAAAGCCGGTAAAGCCATCGACGTCGCTGTTGCCAACCCCAATGCCGACACCGTCGCCCAGGCACAAATCATCACCGCCGAGGCGAAAATTCTATCCACCGAGATTGCTATTGAAGCGACCAATAAATTGTTCGAGCTCGCAGGCACGAGATCGACTTTGGCCGAGCACAATCTGGACCGCCATTGGCGTAATGCCCGAACCCATACGCTGCATGACCCGGTGCGCTGGAAATATTCCATTCTTGGCAAATATTACCTGAATGGCGAGAAGCCGCCGCTGCATGCCTGGAGTTGATAAAAGCATCGGGCCGTTTCCGGTTTTCTGCGCGATGCAGTAGCCTAATGCCGATGAAATCTCGTGGAGAAACCTCATGCCTCCCGCCAACCCGCCTCAGGAGCAAAAGCCGCCAATAATCGCCATCATTGGTGGCGGCTTTACAGGTGCAGCCGTCGCCTGGAACCTGGCGCGCAAGACACAGTCCGGCAGTGTTCGCATTGTGATATACGAACCGCGCACCAGACTTGGCGGCGGCCTTGCCTATGATACGGCTGATCCGGCTCATCGCATCAATGTCCCCGCAGACCGGATGAGCCTCGACCCGGACGAGCCTCTCGACTTCCTCGATTGGGTCGGCAAGCAACGTCTGGATAAGGACGACAGGCAAGCGGCTTTGGAGGATGGCAGGATATTTCCGCGCCGCCGCGATTTCGGTGTCTATATTGCGTCGAAGCTGGCGCCTTATCTGGCCGATAACCGGATAGACCATGTCAGATCCGATGTCGTCGCGCTGGACCCGTCGACCCGAGGCTGGCGCGTAACACAAGCGGATGGAGCAACGCTGGAGGCAGATGATGTGGTGATCGCCACCAGTCACCCCTCCCCCAGGCCACCAAAGGCGCTTGCCGCCATTCTGGAAGGACACCCGCGCTTCATTCCCGATGCGACCGTACCGGATGCGCTCAACGTCATTCGCCCGGACGATGCCGTTCTTATCGTCGGTAATGGCCTGACGGGTGCCGATATCGCAGCGTCCTTGCTGGTGCGAAACCATCTTGGGCCGATCACCAGCATTTCAAGGCGTGGCCTGCGCTCAAGAGGCCATGCCGGAACGGTGCAGGAGCCCTATGGGGATTTCATTGACCCACCCAGCCGGTCAATCCGGCAGCTGACCCGCCGCATCCGTGAACAGGTCAACCGTGCTGCTGCGGAAGACATCAGTTGGCATGCCGTACTGGATGCGGTTCGCGCTCAGGCGCAGGAAATCTGGAGCGAACTGCCACTCGATGAAAGGCGGCGCTTGGTGCGCCATCTGCGCCCCTTTTGGGATGTGCATCGGTTCCGCATCGCCCCGCAAGTTGAAGGGGCCATCAACCAGGCGATCAGCCGGGGGCAAATGGAGATATTGGCAGCGTCGGTACAAACAGCCTCCTATGATGGGTCGAGAATCCGTGTCTCCCTGCGTCTGGCGCGCAGCACGGAAACGGTGTCGCGGCTTTTCGATGCCGTGGTGATTGCCACCGGTCCGGCGCATGGCGCCATCATCGATAACCAACCCTATCTCCGCAACCTTGCCCAGAAGGGCTTGATCGGTCTCGACCCGACCGGTCTTGGGCTGCATTGCGACCGGCAATCGCGCCTTCTCGATCAGCATGGAGCGGTAACGCCGGGCCTACTTGTCGCCGGGCCGCTTGCCCGTGGGACATTTGGCGAATTGATGGGGCTGCCCCAGGTCGCGCACCATGCCCGCGACATCGCCGATCATCTATATGCGCGGCTTGAGGAAGCCCGCCGCGGTGCGACAGCAACTGCCGAAGACGCAGCATAAATGATAGCCCGGCTGCCGTCCGAGGATGGCAGCCGGGATATGTTGATCAAGCCTCGACGGAGCCGGCTGACTTTTCCGGAACTGCCGCCCGCTTGCGGCGCCAATCGCCTAAGAACAGCAGGATCGGTGCGGCAATAAACACCGACGATGAGGCCGCAATGGCAATGCCGAAAATCATCGGCACGGCAAAGCTCTCGACTGCGCTGCCGCCCCAGATGGCCATGGGCAGCAGAGACAGAAAGGCGGTGGCCGATGTGTAAAGGCTGCGGGCCAGCGTTTCGTTGATCGACAGATCGATCAGTTCGCGCAGCGGCATCGTCTTGTAAAGCCGCATATTTTCCCGCATCCGGTCATAGACCACGACCTTGTCGTTGACGGAATACCCGACCAGGGTCAGCAGCGCCGCGATAGCCGTCAGGTTGAAATCAAGCCCGGTGAGCGCGAAGAAACCAATCGTCTTGGTGACGTCGAGAATGAGTGTCGCGATGGCACCAACAGCGAAAGGCCATTCGAAACGCACCCAGATATAGGCCAGCATCGCCAAGCTGGCGAGGACGACCGAAAGGAAGCCGGCCATCGCCAGTTCCCCCGACACCTTAGGGCCGACAACTTCAGTGCGCTCCACCGACGCCGTAGCATCGATAACCTTTACCTCGGCTCTCAGCTTCTCCACCGCCGCAGTCTGCGCCTCTTCCCCGCCCGGCTGCCGTTCGACACGCACCAGGAGGTGACGGACATCGCCGAATTCCTGAAGGGTGACATCGCCCAGCCCGAGCCCGTCTAAGCCAGAGCGGAAGGCCGCGAGATCGGCCCGGTCCTGGGTCACCACTTCAAGCTGGATACCACCGCGGAAATCAACGCCGTAGTTCAAGCCCGGTGTGACGAATAGAATGAGAGAGGCAATCGAAAGAAAGGCCGAAATGCCGATACCAATGAAACGCGCCTTCATGAACCGAATGCGTGTTCCGTCAGGGATGAGCTGGACAGGAAGCAGCGGCTTGATATCGAGACGCTTCAGTTTGTAACGCCTGACGATGGCGAGCATGACGACACGCACCACCGAAACCGCTGTAAACATCGATATGGCAATGCCCAGACCCATGGTGATGGCAAAACCGCGCACAGGGCCAGAGCCGAACCAGAACAGCAGCAGCGTGGCAATCAGTGCCGTCACATTACTATCGATAATGGTGGAATAGGCCCGGCGGAAACCCGCATCCAGCGCCGCCATGGCGCCCCGTCCCTTGCGGGTTTCTTCCCGAATCCGTTCATTAATCAGCACGTTAGCGTCAACAGCAAGGCCGATACCGAGCACAATCCCCGCGATACCCGGTAGGGTCAGCGTCGCCCCGATCAGCGACAGGCAAGCGAAGGTCAGGATGACATTGAGACCGAGGGCCAGATTGGCAATAATCCCCCAACCGCCGTAGAGCACGATCATGAAGCCGACGACCAGGGCAAAGCCAATCAATCCGGTATAGACACCCATCTTGATCGCGTCCGCGCCAAGGTCAGCGCCAACCGTCCGCTCTTCAATCACCGTCAGCTTGACGGGCAGCGCCCCGGCGCGCAGCAATGCAGCAAGGTCCGTTGCGCTTTCCACCGTGAAATTACCGGAAATCTGGCCAGAACCACCAGTAATCGGCTCACGGATGACAGGGGCAGACAGAACCTTGTCGTCCAGCACGATGGCAAAAGGCTTGCCGACATTGACACGGGTAATTTCGGCAAACCGCGCCGCACCTGCCGTATCGAAGCGGAAACTGACCAGCGGCTCATTGGTATTTGGATCAAAGCCGACGCGGGCATCGGTCAGGCGGTCGCCTGCGAGTTCCACCCGGTCATCAACCGGATAGGCGCGTCCCTCATCGTCCTTCAGCATGGTGACGCCGCGCGGTACGGCAGCGCCATCCGTGGCACTGTCCGACAGCATGTGAAAGCTCATCTTGGCGGTAGAGCCAAGAAGTTCACGAATGCGCGCCGGGTCCTGCGTGCCCGGAAGCTGCACAAGAATGCGATCGCCGCCGATACGCTGGATCGTTGGTTCGGCAACGCCAACCTGGTCGATACGTTGGCGAATGATTTCCAGGCTCTGCTCCACCCCGGCATTGGCCCGGTCGGTAATTCCGGCCTCGGCAAGCGTTACGGATATGGTAGCACCCTCGCCCGTAAATGCCAGATCAGGCGTCCCTGTGAGACCGACCGGATGGGCAAGCTTACCCAGGGCCGTCAAGGCTGCGGCTCGTTGCTCTGCCGATTGAAGAGTCACGATCAGCGCCGAGCCACTTTTGCGCACGGTCGCCGCATCGACGCCATCATCGCGCAGCGCCCGGCGCGAATCCTGGATCAGGCTTTGCAGTCTTTCTTGCACCAGATCGGCGCTATCGACCTCAAGCACGAGATGAGAGCCACCGCGAAGGTCAAGTCCGAGTGCGACCTTGTCCTTCGGAAACCAGGAGGGAAAGCTATTGAGAGTGTTTGGAGAAAGAATATTCGGCAGTGCCGTTAGGATGCCAAAGGCAATGATGACCACATAGGTGGCCACAAGCCAGGGAGAGGTTTTCATAGGACAGTATCCATGCCTGCGCCGCTACCGCCGAGGCGTATTCAAATGCCAGTCACCACGAAGAGGCGATAGGCTTTCATGAAACGCTTGATGTCTGCGGCATGATCCTGGTCACAGGCATGTCACGGCAGATAGTCGGCGCGCGGTCGCGCGTTGATCGAAAAACGGGATCAGGCAGACAAGGATGGTGGGGCTCTCGCAAGGTTGGCGCGAGAAATCCGACCGGAAACGAATGGCGAAGAACGCGCGATAAGCTGGTCAGAAGACCGCCCAACAAACAGGAAATTCTCAGCTCCCGAGCTTAACACAGCCAAAGGTGGCGGGACAGGAACCCGTGGATCGTGCCGCGAAGCAAATGCAACGGCGCGGCTGCCATTTTCTCGTGCGGCCAGATGCTGTGTCTGCTGTGGCGCATGCAGAATCGCTGACCCAGGCGGGTCAAACGTCGCGGGCAAAGGTGTCGCAAAAAAGAACCCGAGATAGGCAACCGCAAGAGCAATAATGGCAACGAGAACAGCGGGCCTCAGACCTTGTGAAAAAGCCTGCTCCTCGTCTGCCGACAGCATATTCTGGTTAATTGCCATGGCCGTGATTACCAGAGCAGCAGGATGCTGTCGAGCCTGAGCGGGTTTGGAGATGAAACGCTTTGCCATCTCATGACGAAAACATCGGAGAAGCTCGGCGTCTCGGAGCAGGGTTAAACGACAGCTCACCGCGACGTTTGCTCAATTTCGTGATTAAGCAGCACACAGATGACAAGGTTGCAGATAACAGACGAATGCTTGTTCGTCGTATTGCTCACGATCGCTCCACTTTCTAATAGGTAGAAGCATTCGCCAATCATTATACCGTTCATATGGCGCGTACCATCACCAGTGCCGTTGGAAACTGGTCGTCCCCAAGCGGCTGACCTGAATGATCGGCAGGATACAGAACGTCATCTATGGAAGCACGCGGTCCAAACACGGCAAAAACCCAATCCGTCAGAGGCGCTCGCCCACCAGGTAGGCATAGCGGAACTTGATCGAATTATTGGGACGTTGCGCGTCGATCTTCGGACCATACATCAGGTCCGCCGTCAGTATCCGACCGGCATCAGTAGCCTTCGGCACGGTACCAAGCAGATAAATATCGCGGCTCAGATAGGCCCGGGTCTCATTCGCGTCCGATTCCATGTAGTTCACTTGAACGACAAAGGCGCCATCGCCAGTTTCCATCAGTTTTGCGAGGATTTTAGTTTCGTTGTTTTCCAGCCACTTCTTTGCCCAATGGGTCAATGCATAGCTGTTCAGGGCTTCCGACCCCATGCGCAGCACAGATGCGGCGGCGCCTCCAACGGCGTTGCGAGATGAAACTTCGCGCGGGCCGGGTGCATAAGTAATGTAATCCAGTGACGGGCCTCGTCCCATACGGGTCATGGGCTCGGATACATCATTGCTGTTAAACGGCTTCATCTTCAGGCGTGAGGAAGAAACGTCGAAATCAGGCATAGCCTTCTCCTTGGATCACGATAGACGTGCTTGATACCGAAGGCTGAAGTTGCTCACGCAGCCTCACCTTGAAGACGCTATCAGAGAGCATTCGCTCGAACGGGCGTATCCGAAATATAGGCATCACGAAAAATACGGCACCGCCAAAAGGCGGTGCCGCTGCAAGAGAAAGGCGGATTACGCAGCCTTTGTGGTCGACAGATCGTAAGATGCGATCATCGGCGACTTCGGGTTGTTCTGGTCGTCGTAAGGCGTGTACTTCACTTCGATCTTGGTGAAGTTCAGCTTGATGGTTTCGACCGGACGATCACCACTGGAATCGACGGAATAATTGGCGATCAGTGTATTGGTGAGCGTGTATTCGATATAGGTATTGCCGGGATTGCCGGTGGTGACCATGTGGATCACCGCTTGCTTGCCGGTGCGGCCAGCGCAGGCTTCCTGGAACAATTTCGTGGAAGAGGAATCGCTGACCTTGGTCAGGATGACTTCGGAAATTGCGGGTTCAGAGGCTTCACGGTTGGCGGTAGAACCAGCCGTGGTGTTCATGGCGCGGCTGACGTTCCAGTGAATAGCCTCGATGTCCATCCAGTTGCGGTGCTCTTCGTGGGTCGCATCACCCTGGATACCATCGACCTTCAGATAAATCGGCATATAAATTCTCCTATATAAATTGAAATCACCTCGTTCACGGCGAGGTATGGTTCACCTTTCACTCACTGCCGCATGCGTCTGGATACCCCTTCCGACGCGGCATCCTTATCCATCGATAGACCAGAGGCATCGACGAATTCCTCGTTTCCCCCAGCGGCCCCGGCGCGAACGCCGAACCCATTTTCGTCATGAGTCACCTGAGCTTCGGTAACCTTTCCGCCGGATGTGACCAGCTCAAGGAAGAAGCTGGAAAGCGGCGGCAACAGATCCCGGCCAATCATGATTTCGATGGCGCGGGCTCCGATCTCGCTTGCAACGGCGCGCCCTATCAGCGCGTTGCGGGCCTCCTCGGACAGAACAAGCTCTGTGCCATAGGCCGAAAAAATACGCTCCCGAATACGGTCGATCTGAATATCGACGATCCGCGACAGTGCTTCCTTGCCGAGCGGCATGAAGGGCAACAGCACCGTGCGTCCAAGGAAGGCCGGCTTGAACTGTTTTTGCAGTTCGGGCATCAGCAGTGCTTCCAAAGCCTCACCTTCGGGCATAGTGTCCGGATCGAGGGCAAGTGAGGCCAGCAATTCAGAGCCGGTATTGGCCGTCATGAAAATCGTTGTGTTGCGGAAGTCGACATCGCGGCCTTCGCCGTCGCGCAACATTCCCTTGTCGAAGACCTGATAGAAAATGTCCTGGACGCCGGGATGCGCCTTGTCGATTTCGTCCAGCAACAGCACGCCATAAGGCCTGCGGCGCACGGCTTCGGTCAGCACACCGCCTTCGCCATAGCCGACATAGCCCGGAGGCGCGCCCAGCAGCATGGATACTTTGTGCTCTTCCTTGAACTCCGACATGTTGATCGTCGTCAGATGTTGGCTACCGCCATACATCAGGTCGGCCAGGGTCAGCGCGGTTTCGGTCTTGCCGGTTCCCGACATGCCGACCAGCATGAACACGGCAGGCGGGCGCCGCGGATCGGAAAGACCGGCGCGCGCCGCACGCATGGCGTCACCGATCCGTTCCAGTGCTGCATCCTGGCCAATCACCTTTTCCTTCAACCTGGTATCAAGGCTCTTTGCGCTTTCGATCTGATCGGCCAGCAATTTGCCGAGAGGAATGCCGGTCCAACGCGCCAGAACGGCGGCCACGACATTGCGATCGACCTCATGCGGTATAAGCTTTTCCTCGCCAGCCGAGGTCGGCGCCAGGGACGCTGCCCGGCGGGCAAGTCCGCGAGTGCGCAGGGGGGTGATCAATGGTGTGACGTTGACGTCAGGAGCATCCTTGGACGCCGTCGCATCACTGCCTACCGCTGCCGCTTCATCACTCACTGCAAGCGCTGCAATTTCAGCGTCATAGCGCGCTTGAAGGCTATCGATTTCCTTCGTCAGACGCTCCATTTCAGCGGTAACCGCCTGACGGCGCTCCAGCACATCCGTATCATCAGGCTCACGGGCAAGCCAGTCGGTCTCGACCGTGAGATGGGAATGCTCGCTCTTAAGAAGCAGCAATTGTTCCGGCACTGTCTGGCGCGCCAGCGAAACCGTGGCTGCGGCGGTATCGATCAGGCTGACCGCTTTGTCAGGCAATTGGCGTGCAGGCAGGAATCGCGCAGAAAGTTGCACGGCAGCAACGATAGCCTCATCACGGATCTTCACCCCATGATGGGCCATGAAGGTCTCAGCAATGCCGCGTAGCATACGGATTGCGGTTTCCTCGTCCGGCTCACGCACATGCACCGGCTGGAAGCGGCGGGTCAGTGCTGCGTCTTTTTCGAAATACTTCTTGTACTCGCTCCAAGTCGTGGCGGCGATGGTGCGCACTTCGCCACGCGCCAACGCGGGCTTGAGGATATTGGCGGCATCGCCCTGTCCGCTTGCCCCACCGGCACCGATCAAGCCATGCGCTTCATCGATAAACAGGATGATCGGTTCTGGCGAGCGTTTGACCGCTTCGATAACGCCGGTTAACCGCCGCTCAAACTCACCCTTCACGCCAGCGCCCGCCTGCAACAATGTCAGATCGAGCATCAGCAGCCGTACAGATTGCAATTTTTCCGGCACGCGTCCGGCGGCAATCTCCAGCGCCAGTGCTTCGGCAACAGCGGTCTTGCCAACGCCCGCTTCACCCACCAGGATCGGGTTATTCTGTCGCCTGCGCAACAGGATGTCGATCATCTGGCGAAGCTCGCCATCACGGCCGACGACCGGATCAAGCCGGCCCGCCCGCGCGTCCTCGGTAAGGTCATGAGTGTAAAGCCGCAGGAACTCGTCTTCGCGGGCGGAGGCCGGAGACAGCGACGATTTTGGCGTCTCGGAGATAACATCCGTCTGCAAAAGAGCTTCGAGTGCGGTTCGATCCAGCATCCTGAGCGACGGGAAGCGACCACGGGTCAAGGCTCGAAGCGATGGCTCATCGTCCATGGCCGCAAATATATCGGCAAGCGTAATCGCACGTCGTCCAGACTGGAGCGAAGCACAAATCCATGCTTCCCGACCCAAAGTCAGAATATTCTGGGATAAAGCGAGCTGACCGGACCCGGAAACGACAGTGTCATCGAGTGCATCGCCCACTTCGCGGCGAAGTGCTGCAATGGGCAGGCCCAATTGTTCCAACACAGGTTGGAAAGACGCCGCGTCCATCACGGCGGCAAGCAAATGAGCAATGTCAACCTGTCCGTGTCCGCGCCCGGCAGCTGTGGAAGCAGCCGTCTCAAGCGCGACACGCAAATTAGGCTCAAGCGATTCGATCAATCGATTGAGGTCAATATGCGACATGCAAAAAGCCTCCCCAGCAACGACCTTACCTTCGTTGGAATGAACAACTAAGGCGATTACCCCACCCTGTCCAGAGCGTCAGATAAATTTTTTAAGATATGCAAAGCCAGGCATCATCTCCGGCATCAAACAAATGACCTCAGGTTGACAAAAATATAACTGCGCCCCACATTAACAAGTAGCATATATTAGTTAATTCAAAACGGGGCTAGTCTATCGTTGATTGACAATGAATTGGCTACAGCATTAGTAGAAAATGGACCTTGCGGAATAAATATTCGCGTGGATGCCAATTATCGTGAGGTATACTATAGAATTAAGGACGCAAGAAACCAAGCAAGGACGGAAGAAAGATCTACAACACCCGGAGAGGTTATCAAAGTTTCCCAAAGCTGGAACCTTGTGAGCAATCTTGGATTGCAAATTACTTCTTCCGTTAGCAAAGATCTTGAAGTATTGGCTTGGCTTGCAGAATCCCGTTTGCGACTTGAAGGCTTTCCCGGCCTGAGTGAAGTCTATGAAGCGACAGCGTCGCTTATAGAACGACATAGCGACGAACTTCATTCGATCGATGATGAGGATATCGAGGAAAAGCTGGCTCCCTTTGCCGGATTAAACGGTTTTGGCGCCGAGGGAACATTGATTCAGCCCTTGCGCCTGTCTTCGCTTTTGCCGTTTGGAAAATTCGGGGAATTCACGCTTTGGGATTATCAACTTGCCCAGCGCAGTGATGAAACGGGTTTGCGCGATAGCCTGCATCAGGCCGCAGCCGAGGCAGGAATAGCTGCTCTCTCCGCTCATCTGGCCGAGGTCAACACATGCCTCGCCGCCTTCAATAGCTTCAATGCGCTCGTCACCCAGCGCTACGGACAGTTTGCCCCACCGGCATCCAATATCCGCAACGTGCTCGAGGAAATCATTGCAGCGATTCGCAGTCTTGGCGGACGCGACGACGCGACCTTGCCTGCCAATCAGAATGGCACCCCTTCAGGTGAAGATGGACAGGCCGCCCAACAAAATCCTGCGGCTGGCGTCGTGCAGCCCGCCGCCCGCGCAGCCGAGGGCCCTGAAGGCATTGCTTCGCGTGAAGAGGCCTTCGATCTCCTGATGAATGTCGCCCGCTATTTCCGCCGCACGGAACCGCATTCGCCGATTTCACTTTCGATTGAAACCCTGGTGCGGCGCGGACGCATGGATTTTTCCGAATTGCTGACGGAGTTGCTGCCGGAAGCACAGACCAGAAATGCCATTCTCATCGCCGCCGGCATCAAACCGGCCAAGGAGAGCGGAAACTAACACATATCGGCGGAGGCTTCGGCATTCCGCCCACAGTTTTTTCGATGCCCAGGGGGCACGCAAGGAGGGTCAGTGATGGCAAGTGTGCATGAAAAGCTCGAGCGGGTTCGCAAGCCCAGGGTCCACATCAAATACGAGGTGGAAACCGAAGGTGCGATGGTGGTCAAGGAACTGCCCTTCGTGGTGGGTGTACTCGGCGATTTCTCCGGCAACCCGACCCAGCCGCTGAAGCCGTTCAACGAGCGGAAATTCGTCCAGATCGACCGGGACAATTTCGACGATGTGATGCGCCGCATGACGCCGGGCCTGAATATCCAGGTGAAGAACACGATCGACAATGACGGCACCGACATTGGCGTCAATCTGAAGTTCGAAAGCATGGACGATTTCCTGCCGGGATCGGTGGTGCAGCAGGTGCCAGCGCTGAAAGCGCTTCTGGATGCCCGCAATGAATTGCGCGACCTGCTCAGCAAGGCGGACCGTTCCGAAGATCTTGAACGGCTTCTTGAAGACATTCTGCAGAACCGTGGTGATCTTTCAAAGCTCGTCGCCGAGCTGAAAGACCGGCCCGACAGCAACGGCCAGAGCTGACACCAGCCGGTCCAACCCAAAACTCTTTGACTGGCGGCCCTTGTGTGACGCCGCTTTGAAAGGATTGAAGAGATGAGCGCTGAAAGCGTTTTGAAGCCGAATGAACCGACCGCCGCCACCGAAGAACAGGGGCTGTTGTCGAAGGTCGTGGCCGCCACCCGTCAGACGGAGCCGGATCGCGCCCGCAACCTTTTGAGCACCCTGACGGATCAGGCGCTGAAAGGTACGGTCAAATACGACCGCAACCTGACGGTCACCTTGAACAATGCCATTGCTGAGCTGGACAAGGTGATCTCCACCCAGCTCGCCGCCATCATGCAATCGCCGGAATTTACCAAGCTGGAAGGCAGCTGGCGGGGGCTGAACTATCTGGTCAAGAATTCTGAAACCAGCGTCAACCTGAAAATCCGGGTGCTGAACGCCTCCAAGCGCGAATTGTCCAAAGACCTCGCCAAAGCAGTCGAATTTGACCAGTCGCGGCTGTTCAAGTCGATTTACGAAGACGAATTCGGCACGCCTGGCGGTGAACCGATGGGCGCTGTGGTCGGCGATTACGAATTCGATAATTCCTTCGAGGACGTCCAATTGCTTCAGGGCGTGTCCTCGATTGCCGCCGCCGCCTTCGCACCGTTTGTCTCGGCGGCAAGCCCACGGATGTTCGGCTTTGACGATTTCCGGGAATTGTCGCGGCCCCGCGATCTCGAAAAAATCTTCGAGACGGTGGAATATGCCAAATGGCGCAGCTTCCGCGAAAGCGACGATTCGCGTTTCGTCACGCTGGCCCTTCCGCGAGTGCTGGCGCGCATGCCCTACAGCCCGAAAACCAGCCAGATCGACGAGTTCGGTTTTGATGAGACCTTGGGCGAGGCAAGCGGCGAACTGCATCACGACAGCTATTGCTGGATGAATGCCGCCTATGTGATGGGGACCCGCCTCACCGAAGCCTTTGCGAAAAACGGCTGGTGCACCGCCATCCGTGGCGCAGAAAACGGCGGCAAGGTGGAAAACCTGCCCATGCATGTGTTCTCCAGCGATGATGGCGATCTCGACCTGAAATGCCCGACCGAAGTCGGCATTACCGACCGGCGCGACGCCGAACTTGGCAAGCTGGGCTTCCTGCCACTCTGCCACTACAAGAACACCGACTACGCCGTGTTCTTCGGCGCGCAAACCGCCCATAAGCCAAAACTCTATGACAAGCCCGAGGCGACGGCCAATGCCGCCGTGTCCGCCCGTCTGCCCTATATGATGGCGACCTCGCGGTTTGCCCATTATCTGAAGGTCATGGGACGCGATAAGATCGGCTCCTTCATGGAAGCAGACGATTGCGAGGTCTGGCTCAATCGCTGGATCTCCAACTACGTCAATGCAAATGACGATGCTGGCGAAGATTCGCGCGCAAAATATCCGCTGCGCGATGCCAAGGTGACGGTGCAGGAAATCCCCGGCAAACCGGGCTCCTACAATGCGGTCGCCTGGCTGCGTCCATGGTTGCAGATGGAAGAGCTGACGACTTCACTGCGCATGGTTGCCCGTATTCCATCGAAAAACTGATCTATGAGCAAAGGTCTGCGCGGGAGTTTAGCGCAGACCTCTATCGTCAACGTCATCAGGCATGCGCGTCCACCGGGGGGTATTGTGAGGACATCGTCACGGATGCTGGCAGATCGGTTGATCGCGGAAATCGACGCGGTTTTGAACCGGCAGGTGAATGCAATTCTACATCATCCCGACTTCCAGGCGATGGAAGCGCGGTGGCTTGGCCTTGACTTGCTGGTCCGCGAGGCCGGGCGCAGCGCCGAGGTAAAGATCAAGCTGATCAGCGCCAGCTGGAAAGAATTGGCGCGCAGCATGGAACGCGCCACCGATTTCGACCAGAGCCACCTTTTCGAACTAGTCTACAACCGAGAATTCGGCATGCCGGGCGGCGAACCGTTCGGGCTTCTGGTCGGCGATTATGACCTCTCTCCCGCCACCATCGACGGCGCCGATACCGTCAGTACACTTGCGCGCCTTTCAACGGTAGCAGCAGCAGCCTTTTGTCCTTTCATAGCCGGTGCATCGCCGCAGGCCATCGGGCTTGAAACCTTCCGCGAACTGAACCGAGTCTCTGATTTCTCCTGGTTGCAACAGGACAAGACGCGGCTGCGCTGGAACAGCTTGCGCGGCAGTGACGATACCCGGTTCCTGGGCCTGGTGGCACCACGCGTGCTGATGCGTCCGCCCCACAAGCCATTCTGGCGTAAGCGCAATGACGGTTTTCCGTTTCGTGAACATCTCGCCGAAACCGGGGAGACTTTGCTCTGGGGTAACAGTGCCTTCGCCTTTGCGGCGATTATTCTGCGCACCTTTATCGATTCCGGCTGGTTTGCCGATATGCGCGGCGTGACCCAGGACGAGATCGATGGCGGCATGCTGGCGCCCTGGCAATTGCCGGGCCTTGATATCGGCGTGGAAAGCGAGGGCCTGTCCGCCCAACCGCCCGTCGAGGTCAAGCTGACCCGCTCCCAGGAATTGCAGCTATCCGATCTCGGCATCGTCCCCGTTGCCACGACCTATCTTTCATCATCCGCCATTTTCAACGCCAACCAGTCACTACACGCCCCCGGCCACTATTCCAGCGAAACCGCACGGCAAAACGCCCGGCTGGCGGCCATGCTGCAATATGTGCTCTGCGCGTCACGCTTCTCCCATTATCTGAAGGTGATCATGCGCGACAATATTGGCCAGCTCAGCACCGCCAATGTCATTCAGCGGCGGCTGGAAGACTGGCTGTCGGGCTACACGCTTGGCAATGACGATGCGGATGTGACACTCAGAAGCCGTTATCCGCTGCGTTCAGCAGGCATACACGTCACGGAAATTCCTGGAAAACCCGGCGCCTTTTCCTGCACGGTCAGATTGCAGCCGCATTTCCAGCTCGATGATATCTCCACCAGTTTTCATCTTGTCGCCGAAACCTCGGGCGCTGCCGCGATGGGCGCTAGCGCCGGGCAGACGGAACCGAAAAGGATAGTTGCATGAGTACCGCCTCCCGCCGCATTGCCAGCCTGCTCGATGATGCAGATCTTGCCCAGGCCATGGATGCCGTCAAAACCGAATTGAAAACGGCGGCCAGCGACCATGACCTGCGCCATCTCTATATCGACCTGCTGATTCTGGCTGGCGATTATGAAAAGGCCGATAGCCAATGCGAACTGGCCGTCCGCTTCCAGCCGCAGGATGCCGTCGGCTTTTCACTGCTGCGCCAGCAGATCCGCGGGATGGCAGCCCGCAAAGCCTGGTTTGAAACAGGTGCCCTGCCGGATTTCCCCGGTGGCCCCACCGCCAGCGACCAGATTGCATTAAAGCTCAACCTGGCCCTGAAGGAAGGAGCGGCAAGTGAAGCCGTGGCCCTGCTTGCCGAATTGGAAGAGAGCCGGGGCACTGTGCCGATGCTATGGAATGGCGGCGCCGTTGCCGATGTCCGCGATCTCGACGACCGTATCCCCCATGCGCTTGAAGTGCTGACCACCGGCGGCGCCTATCTCTGGGTGGATTTTTCAAGGATCGCCGCGGTTACCCCGCAACCGATCCGTCGCCCCCGGGACACAGCCTTCCGCCCGGCTGAACTGACCCTGGAAAGCGGCGCCGAGGCGAGCGTGCTTCTCCCCGCCATTTATTACGGCACCGATTCCAGCCCTGCCCTGCAACTCGGCCATCAGACCGAGTGGGTGGATGCGGTGGATGGGATCGTCACCGGTCTTGGCCAGCGATGCCTGCTGGCGGGCGACGAACTGGTGTCTTTCCACGATCTTGAAAGCTTGCAATCGGATGCGACCGGCGAAAGGCAGGCTGCTCATGGTTGATCCACTACAGCGGTTTCGCGCCTCTGAACGGGTATTGAACCGATCCGTCCTGGACCGGCTGCTGGACGATACGCCGGACATGGACAGCGATCCGCAAACCAGTGTCAGCGAACAGGTGCGCGAGATGCGCGAAGTGATCCGTCGCGACCTTGAAGCGCTGTTGAACACCCGCCGCTGCCCGCAAGCACCACCGGATGGACTTGGCGAGTTGCAGGATGCGCTGGTCTCCTATGGCGTCGATGGTATTCTTTCGGCCAATCTTTCCACCGACGAATCCAAACTTCGGCTGGCAAGACTGGTGGAACGGCGCATCTCCCTGTTTGAGACCCGCCTCGCCGACGTCAAGGTCACGATCCTCAAAGGCAATACAGAGGGCGACCGCGCCTTGCGGATGCGCATCAACGGTGCATTCCGTCTTTATGACGGGATGCCGCCGGTCAGTTTCGAATCCCGCATTGACCCCTCCACCCAGGCTTTCCGCATCGAGGCGTCGAATGGCTGAGACCTTTCTGGAACGGTATAATGACGAGTTGTTCGCGCTGCGCAGGCGCGCGGAAAAATTCGCCCGCGCCTTCCCGAAAATTGCCGGGCGGTTGCGTCTGTCGGGTGATGTGGCCGACGATCCGCATGTGGAGCGGATTATCCAGAGTTTCGCCTATTCCGCCGCCCGCGTTCGCCAGAAACTGGACGATGAATTTCCGGAACTGACCGACAGCCTGCTGGAAACCCTCTACCCGCATTATCTGGCCCCAGTGCCACCGATGAGCATCGTGCAATTTGCGCCAGGCGCAACGCTGGCCGGCATGCAATTGCTGCCACGCCATACCGACATCGTCACCGAACCGGTCGGCGGCGATCCCTGCCAGTTCCGCACCACTCAGGATGTGGAAATTGTCCCGATAACGGTCAGCACCGCCAGCCTGACCGGCCTGCCGCTCGATGCGCCAGCGGCACCCTTTGCAGGTGCGGCAGGCGTATTGCGCCTGTCCCTGCGCTCCACCGCACCCAAGCAGGACAGCATGGCCGGGCTTGGCGTCAACCGCCTTACTTTTTTCATTGCCTCCGCATGGGCGCAGGCCGCCGCCCTGTTCGAACTTCTGGCCAATCACTGCATCGGCATGGCACTGGCACGCCATTCGGAGGATCGCAATGCGGTGTTTCTGCCAGCGGAAAATCTACGCCCGCTGGGGTTTGCGCCGGAACAGGCGATGCTTCCAACGGCACCGGGCAGTTTTGCCGGATACCGGCTGCTGACCGAGTTTTTCACGTTGCCGCAAAAATTTCTGTTCCTGGAAGTATCCGGCATGGATCGCTGGCAGGGCGATGATGTCGAGCTTTACATCTATCTGGACACCAGCGACGCCCGACTGGAACGGATGATTTCCGCCAGCGACATCGCCCTCAATGCCACCCCGGTCATCAATCTATTCCGGCAAAGCTCGGAACCGCTGACCCTGGATGGCAGCCGCACGGAATATTCGCTGCTGCCCGACAGCCGCCGCCAAACCACCCGGGAAATCTACATGGTCGAACAGGTACGTCTTTCGGCGCCTTCCGGCGAAGAACAGGATGCCCGGCCGTTTTTCGGAAGCAGCCAGCGTGGCGCCAATAGCAGTGTGTTCTGGCAGGCGGTTCGCCGGTTCGATGAGGATGACGGATCATCAGACACCCAGATCGCCTTCGTTGATCGCAATCGCGGCCCGCTTGAGCCGACCGGGCTGACGGCCAGCGTCGAGACCCTATGCCTGAACAGAGACCTGGCCAGCCAATTGCCTTTCGGCGGTGGCCATCCACACCTTCAATTGGTCAAGCGCAGCGAAAGCGTAGCCGAGATCAAGGCGCTTTTACCGCCGACGCCCGCCATTCGTATCCATGAAAAACTGGCGCGCCAATGGCGGCTGGTCTCCCATCTTCTGCTCAACCATCTGTCACTGTTCGACAATGACGGTTCAGCGCTGAAGGATATTCTTTCGCTCTATGCGCTGCGCGATGCACCGGAAACGCGTCAGCTCGTCGAGGCTATCAGCCGCGTCGAGGCAAAACATGCGCTCGCCCGGCTTGGCCCCGCCATGGTGCCAGGCACCGATGTCACTATCGAATTTGACCCGGCTATGATCGACCGGGCAGCCGCCTTCATCTTCGGCAGCATCATCGATCATTTCTGCGGGCTCTATACCTCGGTCAACAGTTTCACCCGGCTGACCCTGACCATGCGCGGCCAGTCCGAGCCAATTGTCCGCTGGCCCGCCCGGGCCGCCGAGCGGCCTTTGCTGTAGGGGTGGCCATGAATATCCAGATCAAACCCAATGAGGATAAGCTGGCCCGCCTGCTGGAGCAGGACCCCGGCCATTTTGAACCGACCACGGCATTTCGGGTGGCACAGCACCTGTCATCGGGAACGGAGCTGGAGGTCGGCCCCCATTCCGGCATTCAACCAGCCCCCCTTGCCGTCAGCGGTTTTCGCCGCAAGTTGCAGGGCAATGTCGTCAAATCGGCGTTTGCGCCACTGGTCGGGCCGCTCGGCGCGCTGCCGCCGGAATATAACGAATTGCTGCTGCGCGAAGAGCGACGCCGTTCCCGCGCCTTGATCAGCTTCCTCAACCTGTTTGCCATCCGGTTTTCGGAACTGTTCGTGGCGGCCTGCGAGAAATACCGGTTGGCACGGCGGCTGCGCTGGAGTGCCACCAAGGAACAAAACACCTTCCGCAAGGTGCTGCTATCCCTGACCGGCTTCGGCACCGCCGGACTGGTCGAAAAAGCCGGTGTCAATGAAGATGTGATCCTGCGGTTTTCCGGTTTTTTTGCCGACCGTACCCGCAATGTCGCCAGTCTTCGAGCCATGCTGGAGGAATTTACCGGCATGGCGGTGGCGATTGAGCAGTTCCGCCCGCGCTGGGTCTCCATTCCGGCCGCCGAGTTGAGCCAGATGGGCAAGGGGTCAGGGCCAAGGCTTGGCGTCAATGCCATGGCGGGTGCATCCGTCATGGACCGGAGCGGGGCGCTGAGGCTGGTCATCGGTCCGGTTGGCTATGACGATTATATCAGCCTATCGCCTGGCAAGCCGCGTCTTGCGGAAATCTTCGCCCTCACCCGGCTGTTTATCGGCAACGGCTTCGATATCGATGCCCAGGTGGTGCTGAAAAAAGAAGACATTCCTTTTTGTCAGATGGGGTCTGCGACCATGCCTGCCCGGCTCGGCTGGAACAGCTGGGCGCGGCTGGCCCCAGCAAGCAGTGACAGCCGCGATGCCGTGGTCACCGAATATCAGGCCATGCCGCAGGGAGGTCTGGCATGAAGCTGGAACTTCGCCCCGAAAAGCCAGTTACTAAAGGCCAGACCACCTGGACGCTGGACTATGGTCGCCGGACTATTGGCCGCGCCCCTGCCTGCGATTGGCAAGTGACGGACAATGAATGCCGCGTCTCCAAACTGCATTGCACCATCAGCCGGGACCGGGACGGTTATGTCCTGAGCGACCAGAGCGCCAATGGCACCCTGGTCGATGGCAAGCTGCTGCTGGAAGGCGATACGATCCCGCTCAAGCATGGCGCCAGCATCGATGTGCGCGGCTATCGCTTTACCGTTTCGATCACCGGTGAGGCGGCGCCTGAGGCGGTCGATCCCGATCCAACCATGCCGCTCAGCAGTGAGACGCTGACGATTTCATCGATCCTTGCCGATATCGCCCCGAATGGCACCACCGCTCGCGGCCTTCTGGGAGAGCGGCAGGTGGAGGAACCGTGGAAGCAACCCCGGCCCTCAGAGCGAGGCATATCTGGAGGGGCGACACAATCTGACCGTCGGGCGGACAAGGAAAAGAGCTTTACCCGGCATGTCGATATCGGCTGGAGCGGTCCGCCGCAGACCGACGGCATGAAGCCCGTCCTGCCGGACAATTGGTTCGATGAGGATGCCGGTGGAAGCGCCATGGAACATCTGGCCGCGCCGAAAACCTTCGTGACCATCGCGCCACCCGTTCGCCGTCCGCCGCAGGACTTGCCCCCTCCGCAGGAGGAACGGTCAAAACCGCAGGACGAATTTGACGCCGTGTTCGCCGATCCCGAGGATCATGAGCCGGATCAGCGACAGAGCCAATCGGCTTCAGATTTGCAAGCGGAGCGGATGATGGCGGCGCTCGCCCGCGCCCAGGAGGCGCTGGCTGAAAGCATCGCGGCCTTCGACCTGCCGGGTGATGCTGTGCCTGCCCTGTCGCCCAGCGGCGGAACCGATCTTGCCGCTCGGCTGGAAGCCTTTGCCGGACAGCAGGAGGCCTTTGCGGCGATTTTGCAAACCATGATGCAGGCGGCAGGCCGCTCGCTGGACCCCCGCCTGCTGGAGGCCAAGGTGGACGCTAATATGCCGATGCGCCTGCCTTTCCTTGCCGAGCGCGATTATTGGGCCGCCTATCGGCAATTGTTTCAGGCCGAGGGCCGTATTCTTTCATTCAGGGATTTCATGCGTCGCGCCGCAATGGGCGAGCAGGCCGAAGAGCCTGCCGCACCTGTTCAGGCTGACAGGATAATGGGGGTTGAAACATCAAATGAGACATGAAAACCGGGTTGCCTGGACCGAAGGCATGTTCCTTCGCGTCCAACATTTCCAGCAGTCCGACCGCTGGACGGAGCGTCTGGTGCGCTCGGTGGCGCGCAGCCTTACGCCTTATCCCTGGGGCATTCTGGAGATTGGCCTCGACCGCAGCGCCCTTGCCATCGGCCAGTTCGCTCTGTCAGGCCTGCGCGGCATGTTGCCGGATGGCACGCCCTTCGATGCGCCTGAGGATACCGACCTGCCAGCCGCCCTTGAGCTGGACGAATCCGTCAAGAACGCGGTGATCTATCTGGCCCTTCCCGCCCGCCAGCCCGGCAAGGCCGACATGGCCCAGACCGGCACCTCGGCGGTCAACAGCGTGCGGCTTGTTGCTTCACCCTATGAAGCGCCTGATGCCAATGTGGAAACCGATTTCCTGGCGCCCATCGATGTCGGTCGTCTGAACCTGAAACTGTTGAAGACCGGCGACGATCTGGCTGGTTATGAGCTACTGGGGCTTGCCCGCGTGGTCGAGGTGCGCTCCGACAAGGCTGTTCTTCTCGACCCGGATTTCATTCCAGCCAGCCTGAACTGCACGGCATCTTCAAGGCTGCATGAATTGATGACCGAATTGCTGGGCATCGTCCGGCACCGGGCGGAAGCGATTGCCGAACGGATCGGCGATCCGACCATTCGTGGCACCGCGGAAGTCGGCGATTATTTCCTGTTGCAAATCCTCAACCGCGCCGATCCGCTGCTGAAACATGCGCTGGCCAATGCCACCCGGCTGCATCCCATGCAGTTTTACGAGCAATGCATCCAGCTGGCCGGTGAGCTGGCCACATTTACCATGGAGAGCAAGCGGGCGACGGATTTTCCGGCCTATCGCCATGACGATCTGAAGGCGACGTTTGGCGCTGTCTTCGAGGACTTGCGCACCTCGCTGTCCTCGGTGCTGGCACAATCGGCTGTTGCTATCGAGCTGGTGGAGCGTCGCCACGGCGTGCGGGTCGGCACGATCAACGACCGGAGCCTGCTGCGCGATGCTGGTTTCGTGCTGGCAGTGCGGGCGGACATGTCGGCGGAAGACGTGCGCCGCACCCTTCCCGCCCGCATCAAGGTCGGGCCGGTGGAGCGGATTGCCGAACTGGTCAATGTCGCGCTGCCAGGCATTCCGGTGCGTCCGCTGCCGGTTCTGCCACGCCAGCTGCCTTACCGGGCCGGGACCATCTATTTCGAGCTGGATACCAAAACACCGCTCTGGAAACAGCTTGAAACATCCGGGGCGATTGCCCTGCACCTGGCAGGCGACTTCCCTGGTCTTGAACTCGAAATGTGGGCCTTGAGAGAATGAGCAACGAACGGCCTCCTTCCTGGCAGGATCTGCCGACCGTGGTGGAAGTCACGGAGGAAAAACGCCTCCAGGACGACAACGCCCGCAAGGTCGCCGACCTGCTCGACGGCGAAGCATCGCAACCGGCACCCGCCGATGGCGGGGCGCGTATGCCTGTCGCACATCTGATCGACAATTTCCGCTTCGGCAGCAGCGAAATGCCGGTGCTGGTGCGCTCGGCAGCACCGCTGCTCAACCTTGCCCATGCGCTGCGCTACCGTGCCGAACAGCCGGATATCGAGGAACTGCGCCAGGTTTGCATCAACGCGGTCAACCGCTATGAGCGTGACCTCGCCAGCGCCCGTATCAGCCCGGAACGGGCGCGCGCCGCCCATTATGTTGTCTGCGCCACCATCGACGATGTGGTTCTCTCCACGCCTTGGGGCGTGCGGGCCGGATGGGCGCGCTCGGGCCTGGTCTCCACCTTCCACAATGACGTGACGGGCGGCGACCGGGTGTTCGATATTCTCGATCATTTCCATCAGTCACCTGGGTCTGCCAAGGACCTGCTGCTACTGATCTACCTGTCCCTATCCCTGGCGTTCGAGGGCCGCACCCGCGTTTCCTCCAAGGGACCGCTTGAGCTTTCCCGCATTCGCGACAGTCTCTACAAAACCCTGCTTGGCCAATATGGCGTGTTTGAACGGGAGCTTTCGCCGCATTGGCAGGGCGTCCATGCCCGCCACAAGCCGCTTCGCACCATGGCGGCGCTGTGGACCGTGCTGTCGCTGCTGGCCCTGGCGCTTGGGCTTGGCTACCTGTTTTTCACCCTGACCCTGAACGACAGTTCCGACCGGACTTTCGAGCGGCTGGCCGGGCTTGGTCCACATGAGGCGCCGGGCGTGATGATTACGGTTCCGGTGCCGGAACCGCAGCAAACGGTTGCACCACAAGAGCCGGAACCGCAGCCGGTCAAGCCTCCGGCACCGCCGCCACCTAGCCGCTTGAAAAATCTCATCACCTTCCTTCAGCCGGAAGTCGAAAAGAAACTGGTCTCGCTGTCGGACGCCAATGGACGGCTGCGTGTTCGCATCAACAATTCCGGCCTGTTCGACACCGGCAGCGCCGATGTGAAGGGCCAATTCCGCGATCTGCTGCAACGCATTGGCGGGGCGCTGGCGGCGGAAAAATTCAGGGCGGTGGTAATCGGCTATACCGATAATGTGCCGATCAAGACCGTACAGTTTCCGTCCAACTGGCACCTGTCGGAAGCCCGCGCCAAGGCAGTGGGCGAAATCCTTTCCAGCTTTACCGGACCGGATGCAATCCTGACCGAAGGCCGCGCCGACAGCGACCCGATTGCCGGTAACGACACGCCGGAAGGCCGTGAAATGAACCGGCGCACGGAAATCCTTGTTCTGACCAATCCTGACGAGAAAATCACCGATGCCGGCATCCTGACCCCGCCCGTCGAAAGCATCGACAATGGTCAAAATAATCAAGTGCCGAACACAGATATAAAGACGCAGCAGGGGGCCAAGCCGTGATCAATCCACTCAGCTGGTTTTACACCATACGCTCCTATGTCGATTCCTACGCGGGTGTCGTGGGGCGGCGCTTTATCTCGCTGATCTGGGTCATCGCCCTTTGCGTGCTGATCTGGTTCTACGGCTATCTGGCCGCCTTCGGCAGTTTCAAGCCGCTCGCCAGCGTCTCTGCACGCATCTGGACCATGGTGGTAATTTTTGCCATCTGGACGGCCTATATGATCGTCACCATGGTGCGCGCCAAGCGCCAGGACAAGGAACTGGTCGATAGTATCGAGGCACAGGCGCTGGCCAATCAGCAGGCCGAGGTCAGCGAAATCAGCAATCGGCTGAAAGAAGCTTTGGCCTTGCTGCGGCGCATTACCAAAAAGCGCTTCGGCTATATCTATGAACTGCCATGGTATGTGATTTTCGGGGCGCCTGGCTCGGGCAAGACGACAGCGCTGACCAATTCCGGCTTGCAATTTCCGCTTGGCGACGCGCTTGGCAGCGATGCCGTCAAGGGCATCGGCGGCACGCGCAATTGCAATTGGTGGTTCGCCGATCAGGCGATCATGATCGACACCGCCGGTCGCTATACGACCCAGGATGACCTCGATGGATCATCGAAAGCCGGATGGGAAGGGTTTCTAGGCCTGTTGCGCCGTTATCGCCGTTCGCAGCCGGTCAATGGCGCGCTTCTCACACTGTCCATCGGCGACCTGTTGACCCGCGACCCGGAAGCCCAGCGCGAAGAATTGCGGGCGATCCGCAAGCGGCTGGCGGAACTGGACAACCATCTCGGCGCCCGCGTTCCGGTCTATATCCTGCTGACCAAGGCCGATCTTCTGACCGGTTTCGTGGAATTCTACGATAGTTTCAACAAGAGCGACCGCGAACAGGTCTGGGGTACGACCTTCGGCCTGGAGGAAAGCTACGGCGCAAAGACATTGCCGGAGCGTTATGCCGAGGAATTCGCCCTGTTGCAACAGCGTGTCGATGCCATGCTGATCGAACGGCTGCAACAGGAACAAAGTGCCGACATCCGCGGCCGGATTTTCCGTTTTCCAGCCGAACTGGCCAGTTTGCAGGAAAAGCTCGGTGAAGCGATCAGCGAGCTTTGCACCGGCTCCTCACTGGTCGAGGCGCCGCTGATCCGTGGCATTTACTTCGTCTCTGCCACGCAGCCGGAGGAAAACCTCACCCGCACCAATGCGAATGCCAACCGGACACGGCGCAGCTATTTCCTGCCGAAACTGTTCAGCGAAGTGATTTTCAACGAGGCCGCCCTGGTTGCCCGCGACAAGCGCCTTTCCTCCCGTCAGGTTCTGCTGCGCCAGGCCGTCTGGGGGCTGGCAGTGGCGGCGGTGGTCATTGTGTTTGCCGGGTGGACCATGACGTTTTTCCAGAACCGGGCAGCCCTTGCCCAGGCCGAAGACCATCTGAACGCCTATGACAAGCTGATCCAGGATGTACCGGTGCGCAATGTGTCGGATGCCGATTTTCTGCGTGTTCTGCCCGCGCTGGACAATCTGCGTGCAGTTCCAACCGGTTTTGACACCCGCTATGTCTGGGCAGCGAGTTTCGGTCTCAGCCAGCGCGACAAGATTGCAGGTCGCCAGCGCGACGCCTATCAGCGCGCGCTGAACAGCCTTTTGCTGCCCCGCATGCTGGTGCAACTGCAAAAGGACCTGACCGGCGAAAGCGATGTCACGCGAACCTTCAATGCGCTGAAACTCTATGAAATGCTCGGCGGACTGGGGCGGCTCGACCGGGAATTTGTCTCGGCCCAGGCAACCCAGATGTTTAACGCCCTTTATCCGGGCGAAGGCCGGACAGCGGCCCGCAAAGCGCTGATCCAACATGCCAGCGCGATGGCGGCAGGCGTATTGCAACCGGTCGAAATCGACAAGCGGCTTATTGAAAAGGCCCGCAACACCATCCGCAACCAAACCGTTGCCGAACGGGCTTTCGACATCCTGGCCGGATCGAAACAAGCGCAGGCGCTGATGCCGTGGCAGCCATCGCTTGCCTTTGGCGCGCTGGGGGAGAAAGCCTTCATCCGCAAGTCCGGCGCGCTGCTGACGGAAGGGGTCGAGGGATTATTTACCGCGACCGGCTACCGCACCGTCGTCCTGCCGCATATTGCCGATGCAGCCCGCGAAGCGCTGCAAGAAGAATGGGTGCGCGGCTCCAATGCGCAATTGCGCGGCCAGACGCTGGAATCGGTAGCCCAGGCGGCCCTGCAGATCTACTATGACCGGCTTGAACAGCGCTGGGCCTCCGTGCTGGGGGATCTCGCAGTCAGGCCGTCGCAAAGTCTTGGTGATGCGGTAGAAACCACGCGCATCCTCTCCAATGACCGCAATATCGTTGCGCAGGCCGCCCGCTCGATTGCCGATGCGACCGACTTGCGGCCGAAGGGCGATACGGCGGGCATGACCACGCTGGTATCATCCGCCAGTGGTGACACGGTTGCCGCCATGCTGGCGTCCTCCATGGCCGCCCCTGATCCCTATAGCCGCTTGCGCGAGGCGCTGGACACGCCTGCCGCAGACGATAGCCGCAAGGCCACGACAGGCAATCAGGACAAGCCTGCATCCCAGGTCGATGCGATATTGCCTGTCATCACCGCCCTTCATGACCAGCTCGCCCGCTCGGTCACGTCCTCAGCGGAAGTGGCGAAAGTGTTCGATGTCGATAGCCAGCTGACAAGGGCCAATCAGGATCTGCTCCAGGATGCCCGCCGCCTGCCGGGACCGTTGGATGGCTGGATGGCCGGACTTGCCGCCGATACCGGCTCACTTGCCGTCAAATCGGCGCGCAGCCGGATTGGCGACCTGTGGTCCAGCGAAGGGGCAGGCCTGTGCAGCTCCATCGTCACAGGCCGCTATCCCTTCGACCGCGCCTCCAGCCGCGATGTCGCCATGAACGACTTCATCCGGCTTTTTGGACCGAAGGGCCTGTTCCAGACCTTCTTCAAGCAAAGGATGGAACCCTTCGTCGATCAGTCGATCTCGCCCTGGGGCTGGAAAGGCACCTTCGGCGCAGCAGGCATTCCCAGCGAGGGCATTGCCGAGTTTGAAAGGGCCGACCAGATTTTCCGCGCCTTCTTCCCGAATGGCAGCGAGACACCGGCAATAGCCATCAATGTCAAACCGGTGTCGCTTGGTGAGACCTCGACGGCGGTGATGCTGGAAATCCAGGGCGAACGGGTGGTGTATTTCCATGGCCCGGTCCAGGCGAAAACCATAACCTGGCCATCGAAGGAGGCCGCCAGCATGTCGCGGATTGCCTTCCAGCCCGGCGGCTGGAAACAGGCGAAGACAGAAAATGGCGACTGGTCGCCTTTCCGCCTGTTTGACGATGCAAATATCCAAAACCAAGGCGACGATCTGTTCCGGGCGAAATTCACCAACGATAACCAGGTGGCGGAATTCGATGTGCAGTTCGGTTCGGTGTTGAATGCCTTCAGGCTGAAGGCGCTGTCCGAATTTACCTGCCCGACCCAGTTCTGATCCGCAATCGTACGACCCGGCATGATGGCCGGGTCCTACCTCCCTGTCAAAGGCACCCCGGATCACTCCGCCGGGATGCATCCTGAGGAAGAGGCAAGCCATGGCATTGCGACCTGCCCAGACAGAAAAGCCCGCCGGTCAGGACCGGATCGGGTTTTTCGGCAAATTACCAAGCCATGGGGATTTCCTCTCGGAAGGCCTGGAACGGGAAATGGTCGCCACACTCGATGGCTGGATCCGTGGCGGCTTGCATGCCTGTGAACAGGAATTCGGCGCGGCCTGGCCGGATCTGTTCAGCGCCTCCCCGCCTTGGCGGTTCATCGTCGAAAAAGGCGTTTGGGGCCAGGTGGCGCATGCGGGTGTCATGCTGGCCAGCCGTGACCGTGTCGGTCGCAGTTTTCCGCTGATCATCATGGCGCAGATGCACCGGTTCTCCCATCACCCCCGCACGCTGTTTCTGGACCACACCTGGTTCATGGCCGCCGAAGGACTGGCTGAATCAACGATGACGCGGGAATTTGACATTAACCGCTTCACTGAAACCCTGAAGCGCATGCGTATGCCCCGCCCCCAGGAGGAAGAGGGCACCGCCACCGCCAGCAAAGATGGCACTGCACTCTGGTGGTATATCGATCCGCAAACCTCAAAACCGCAGGGACTTCGCTTTTCAAGCCAGATGAAAGCCGAGGACTTCCTGCGGCTTTTCCGACAAAGCGCGGGTCTTATGTCCCGACCGCAAGACAATACCGCGTCCGCCCCTGCCCCAGCCCGGGCCCCAGCGTCAGTCCCGATACCAGCCGAGGCAAAACCTGCACCTCAACGGGCCGCTCCAAGCCCGGATAAGCCACCCAGAGACCCTAAAACAGCTGAGCCGCAAGCAACTGGGCTGCGTTACAGTTACGCCACCCATGCCGGTACGCGGTTTTCGATCAATGCGGACGGGCTATTCATCTGCGAAAAACCGAGGATTTTCGCCATTGCCGACGGCGTTGGCGACGACACCGCGTCCCAGGAAGCCGCACGTTATACCGCAGGCCAGTTGACCGAAATCGGTGACACCGCCGATATTGATACCATGTTGCAGGAAATCAAAGGCAAGCTTGGCCGAGCCAATAGCCTGCTGCAAGCCCGCACGCAACGCACAGACGGAACCCCACCCGCCGCCAGCGTGGTTGTTGCCGCCTTGGTGAATAATCAACTTCTGCTGGTTTGGGCGGGCGATGCCCGAGCCTATCTGTTGCGTGACGGCACCATGGTGCCGCTGACCCGCGACCATATTGCCATCGGCCTACAAAAACGACTGCGGCGCGGGGTTGGATTGGATCAGCAATTCTTGCCGGAAACACTGACCACCGACATATTACCGGGCGACCGCCTGTTGCTATGCAGTTTTCCGCTGATCCAGGTCCTGACGGAGAGAACCGTTGCGGAAATTCTGCACCAATGCACCGATACCGAAAGTGCCGAGCGGCTGGTTCAGGAGGCTTTGATTGTCAATGTGCGCGAAAATGTGAGCGCTATCGTCGTGAGCCTGGCGCGTACCGATGCCTCTGCCTGACGGTTTCAACGAAGTTGCCGCCCGTTTCAACGCGCTGATACAAGCAGTGCGCGGGGATAGGGAGACACCTAATACTAACGAGGAACAGCGGCTACTGATCGACCAGTTGAGAAACGCCCTCGACCGGAGGGCCGAAACATTGGCTCCCTCAGACCCCACCTTCATTGCAGGAACATTTGCCGTCGAAACCCTGCTTTACGAGGGTCGCCATAGCCGCGTTCTCAAACTGCGTCACCGGGATCTGGGAACCGCCTATGTCCTGAAAACACTGACCACGGATGGGGCTTCGTCAGCCAGCCAGGCGGAACTGCTGATCCGTGAAGCCCGGGTTGGCCTCGACCTGCACCATCCCAGCCTGGTCAGAACCTCAATACTGTTGCGACTGGACGATGGCAGCCCAGGCCTCATCCAGCCCTGGGCTGGGTATTCGCTGCGCGAGAGGCTCGAGAAGGCAGATGAAACAGACCTAGACATAGCCCAAATCCTGCATGATCTGCTGACGGCACTTGCGGCTTTGCATGATCGCGGTCTTGTCCACGGTGATGTTACCCCTGGCAACATCATTCTCGATCAGCAGCGGCGGATAGCAAGATTAGCCGACTTTGGTTTGACCATAGAATGCGGCGCCAGCTGGGCCGATCTCGGTCTTGCAGAGGTTGGCTCCCCACAATATCGCGCCCCGGAACAAAATGCTTCCAGCAAGGCATCGGCGACGATGGATCTCTACGGCGCAGGCCGCGTGCTTTTACGAATGCTCGACACTATGCCACAAGGACAGAACGTCGATCTTGCGCAGCTCGCGGATCACCTCTGTAGCGTCGATCCTGCAAACAGGCCAAAGACTACCAGAGAAGCCTTGGCGAAACTCTCGCAGATAGGGGCAACGGAATGATATCAAAGCGTAACAACGCTTACGCGTTCTCGCCCTCAAAGCATTGAAGACGTCTCAATTCCGTCAAGAATTTGAGACGTCCAAGACCGGAATTTCGACGGTCATTTTCAATCAAAGAACCAACACGCCGCAGGTTCAGCTTATAAGGCTCAATTGGAGGAACCCGGCAGAGGTGCTGCCGATGTCGAAGGCACTTTCTGGTAAACGGTCAGCAATTTGGCCGCATCAACCATGCCCGAATTGCTGGCGTAGAGCACATCGCCCTTCTGCATCTGGAACAGCTGCATCAGCATGATGCTGGAGGCGTCCTTCATATTGACATGGTAGATCACCGGCTTGCTGCTGGTGGTCATAGCTACCGGTCCCTTGGCGCCGCTTGCGGTCACCGTCGATGCCGGAACCTGGATCAACTGGTTGCGGAACACATAGACATTGCGGGCGTCGGCCCGGTCATCCAGCAATCCGCCAGCCCGGCCAACCGCCTGAGCCAGGGTGAGTTTGCCGGTTTCAAACTGAAATTCCCCCGTGCTTTTGAAAGCGCCGAGGGCCGTATAGCTGGCCGGTTCGCCATCAACGATTACCTGATCGCCGGGCAGCAGAACGATATTCTGCTTTTCATCGCTCATCACCCGATCGAGCGTCGTGGTCGCACGTTCGCGACCGCGCACCACGGTAACCTTGGCGGCCTGCGGTGCGACCGACGCCCCGCCCGACTGCGAAATGATATCCAGAACCCGCTCGCGCCGGGCTGTCAGCGCCACTTTTCCGGGGGTCTTGACACCACCGCTGACCAGAACGGCACTGGACGGTTTGTCCACAACCGTCACGACGGCCTGTGGGTTAACAGCAGACCCCTTCATGCCCTGGACGATACGATTTTGCAGGCCTTCCGGGGTGGAATCCGTCACCCGCTGCTTGCCAACAAATGGCATGGTGACACTGCCTTGGGGATCGACAGTGAAGCGCCCGAGATTAAGTGTACTACTATGGGTGGAGGAAAACAGACCTTCTTCCCCGGTATCCAGCAAGGTCACGTCAAACACATCGCCCGGCCGCAGTCTCTGTTGATTATAGGCGCCGCGAAGCACCGACAAACCCGGCTCGGACGCTGAATAACCAGACTGCGGTGCCGCAGCCGTGACCGCTGGCGCCTTGGAAAGCTCAATCACCGGCACTTTGCTTGAACTGCCCGGGAACGTCGCAGACCGGATGGCCCCGGCACTTGGTCCATCCGATGGTTTTGCACAGCTCGACAAAATCGCAATTAAAAGAACTGGCAAAACCTTGCGCATTCGCTGCTCCAAAATCCAAGAATCAATAGAAAAATAGATAGCAGCACAAGCCTAACTAACAATTGCTAAAACCGACAAATGCCGCAAAAACGACATTCAAAAAACACATGTGGCTTTTGCGCAACCCCAAGAGTGAAAATTGAAGACAGCTCGCGTCTAGCAATTGTAACGACCGCACGCATGGTTGTAGGCTTATCCCACCACTCCTCCCGTCCATTGTCTTGCTCGTGCGATTGCAAACTAAGGCTCCTCAATAAAACAAGCCGCCGCATGTACCAACGGAAACAGGACGTGGACCAAAAAAGCATATGAGGGCCGCGACATTCTCGAAAAGATTGAGGTGGCGCGGTTTGTCTGAACAGTTTCGGGCGTTTTTCTAAGTGGACTTCCGCCTTGATTATGCCGCCACCATCATTGGTGCCAGCCCGTTGAAGTAGGCCTGATCCGGCTGACGTGCCGGTGACCTTGCCCCCAAGTTTTATCCAGTTTTGAGTTTGCTCCGGCGGTTTTGGGTTACTGTATTTGGTACGGTAGCGGCGGGTTGCGGTGCGGAGCCATTTCGGCTGCGCAGCACCGCATCACGTCGCGGGTTGATGGTTTGAGCGAACTCGGCAGGAGTCATCCAGCCAAGTCCAGAGTGTGGTCGATGCTCGTTGTAATCGCCTCGCCAGTTTGAAAGCTCTGATCGAGCATGGATCAATGACGAGAAGAGGGTTTCATTCAGGAGCTCGTCTCGTAGCCGTCCATTGAAGCTTTCGATAAAAGCGTTCTGGATTGGTTTGCCAGGGGCGATGTAGTGCCATTCCACTTTGGTCCGATCCGCCCAATGCAGGATTGTGTTACTGGTGAACTCACTGCGGTTGTCACTGACGATCTTCTTCGGCTTGCCGCGTGCTTCGATGATCCGATCAAGCTCACGGGCAACCCGCAGCCCGGAAAGGGACGTATCGGTGACGAGAACCAGGCATTCCCTTGTGCAGTAATCCACGACCGTCAGAATCCGGAACCTGCGGTCATCAGTGAGTTGATCCGACACGAAGTCCAGCGACCAGCGATCATTGGCAGCCGTCGGGATCAACATCGGCGCTCGGGTGCCTATCGCCCGCTTACGTCCGCCACGCTTGCGCACAGTAAGCCTCTCCTCCCGATAGAGCCGGAAGAGCTTCTTGTGGTTCACAAGGTGGCCCTCGCCTCTGAGCAGCACATGAAGGCGCCGATATCCAAAGCGGCGGCGTTTATGCGCCAGCGCCTTCATTCGCTCGCGAAGATCATGGTCATCGCTGCGCCTGGTTTCATAACGGATCGTCATCCGGCAAAAGCCGACGGCTTTACACGCCCGCCCCTCTCAGCGGTGTAAACACCGCCTGCCGGGCAATGGTTCGCTCATCTGGTGATGATCTATCAGATGTGCGACAGCTTTCCGCTTGGCTGCGGGCGTCACCACTTCTTTCCCAAAAGGTCTTTCAAAGCGGCATTGTCGAGCATGGCGTCTGCCAGTAGCCGTTTCAACTTCGTGTTCTCATCTTCTAGCGTCTTAAGCCTCTTGGCTTCGGATACGTCCATGCCGCCGAACTTGGCCTTCCATTTATAGATGCTCGCATCACTGACACCGTGCTTGCGGCAAAGCTCCGAGACCGGCGTGCCCGCCTCATGATCCTTTAGAATGCCGATGATCTGTTCGTCTGTAAAACGGTTGCGCTTCATTCCCTGGTCCTCTCAATGGGCCAGAGCTTACTTCAAAATGGATTAGTTCAACGGGGCAAGGTCACTGCCCCAGAAACAGAAATAGCGCCCGAGAGGGCGCTATTTCAAAGCTAAGCTATTGTAATTTTTGGTTGCGGGGGCAGGATTTGAACCTGCGGCCTTCAGGTTATGAGCCTGACGAGCTACCGGGCTGCTCCACCCCGCGTTATATATAAGTGTAATTATCAACGTAAGAAGGGTCGCTTTATGCGACCCTTTTTTGTTGTCGGCAGGGCCGAAGATAGTGAGAGAAGAGTGTTTTGATTTTGGATTTTTTAACAACATTGCCATTAGCAGACCTGGCAGCGACCTACTCTCCCGCGTCTTAAGACGAAGTACCATTGGCGCAGGGGCGTTTCACGGCCGTGTTCGGAATGGGAACGGGTGCGGCCGCCCCGCCATGACCACCAGGTCAGCTAAGGGCAATGTTGATGCTTCGCATCAACATTGTTCCCTTTTCTTTGGCAAACCCATCTTCTTCGCTTGCGCTCAGAAGGGTGCCAAAGCGTTAATACGGAACCGTATTGATGCTTTGCATATGTGAGAAGCTGGCGGGCGTTGCCCGTTTTTTTTGTGAACACGTCATTCGTCGACGTTTTGCTTGGCACCTTCGGACGAAGTCCGCAAGCGCAAAGCGCGTCGCCGATCGTTCGGCGCCCTCGCGGAGCATAGGCTCGTATACGAGCCGCTCATGCGTGAGCGCTAAACATATGGCTCATCGACGAAGTCGATGAGCATGGTCAATGAGAACGATTAAGCCAATCGAGCTATTAGTAACGGTAAGCTTCGCAGGTTACCCTGCTTCCACACCCGTCCTATCAACGTGGTCGTCTTCCACGGCTCTGATAGGGAATACTCGTTTTCAGGTTGGTTTCCCGCTTAGATGCCTTCAGCGGTTATCCATTCCATATATAGCTACCCTGCTATGCCGTTGGCACGACAACAGGTCCACCAGAGATATGTCCATCCCGGTCCTCTCGTACTAGGGACAGATCCTGTCAATATTCCTACACCCACGGCAGATAGGGACCGAACTGTCTCACGACGTTCTGAACCCAGCTCACGTACCGCTTTAATTGGCGAACAGCCAAACCCTTGGGACCTGCTCCAGCCCCAGGATGCGATGAGCCGACATCGAGGTGCCAAACAACCCCGTCGATATGGACTCTTGGGGGTCATCAGCCTGTTATCCCCGGCGTACCTTTTATCCGTTGAGCGATGGCCCTTCCACGCGGGACCACCGGATCACTATGACCGACTTTCGTCTCTGCTCGACTTGTCAGTCTCGCAGTCAGGCGGGCTTATGCCATTGCACTCGACGACCGATTTCCGACCGGTCTGAGCCCACCATCGCGCGCCTCCGTTACTCTTTCGGAGGCGACCGCCCCAGTCAAACTACCCACCATACACTGTCCCGGATCCGGATAACGGACCGCGGTTAGACATCCATGACGATAAGGGTGGTATTTCAAGGATGGCTCCACTCGAACTGGCGTCCAAGCTTCAAAGCCTACCACCTATCCTACACATGCCGACACGAATGCCAGTGTAAAGCTATAGTAAAGGTGCACGGGGTCTTTCCGTCTGACCGCAGGAACCCCGCATCTTCACGGGGAATTCAATTTCACTGAGTCTATGTTGGAGACAGCGGGGAAGTCGTTACGCCATTCGTGCAGGTCGGAACTTACCCGACAAGGAATTTCGCTACCTTAGGACCGTTATAGTTACGGCCGCCGTTTACTGGGGCTTCGATTCAAAGCTTGCACCTCTCCTCTTAACCTTCCAGCACCGGGCAGGCGTCAGACCCTATACGTCGTCTTGCGACTTCGCAGAGCCCTGTGTTTTTGATAAACAGTCGCTACCCCCTGGTCTGTGCCACCCCTCTCCACTTGCGTAAAAAGGGGTCACGCTTCTTCCGAAGTTACGCGTGCAATTTGCCGAGTTCCTTCAACATAGTTCTCTCAAGCGCCTTGGTATACTCTACCTGACCACCTGTGTCGGTTTCGGGTACGGTCTATACGGTGGAGCTATTTCCTGGAACCACTCCACTGCACAATCAATCCAATAAGACTGTACAATTTGTGTGATCCGTCACTACCACCAGGCCCACGAATATTAACGTGGTTCCCATCGACTACGCATTTCTGCCTCGCCTTAGGGGCCGGCTAACCCTGCTCAGATTAACTTTAAGCAGGAACCCTTGGTCTTTCGGCGAGGGGGTCTCTCACCCCCTTTATCGTTACTCATGTCAACATTCGCACTTCCGATACCTCCAGGATGTCTCACGACTGTCCCTTCACAGGCTTACGGAACGCTCCGCTACCACGTGCATTACTGCACATCCTCAGCT